>DASXKD010000476.1:0-6392 GCA_036497045.1 Streptosporangiaceae bacterium
CTCGCCGGGCGCGGCGTAGGCCCGGAGCGTTTCGAGGCGGAAGGCGCTCACCGTGAACACCTCGAAGCACCGGCCCAGGCCGGACCCGGCGGGCTGGGCCGGGCCGGTCATCGCCGCTGCCTGGCGTAGCTTTCCAGCAGGCTCCAGGGAAACACGACCACCTCCTCATAGGCCGGGATGTCACCCAGGTCGGCCCGGGCCTCGGGGTCCGTCAGGGCGCTGCCTTGCACCGCTATCAGGGCGGGTCGTGGGTGTCATGAACCGCCGCTGTTCCTGCTCCACCCGCACCGCCGCCTTCCCGTGCGATCGGAGCCACGTCTGCCAAGGCGCGGAAACATGCCCGGCCATTGCCACCGCCATACCCCGGCTCCCAGGCCCGGATGGTCCTCGCGGTGGGCACGGTAAGCCCGGGGGACGCCGGCCGCCGCTGCCTGGCCAGGCTGCGGTCAGCCCGAACCCCGGGGCCAGGTCACGGGGGCAGGCCCGGCCCCGGGCGGGCGGGCTGCCAGCTCGTATCCTCAGCCAGCCATCCGCGCCAAGCCAGCATTATCGCTGACCTCTACTGTGCGTTCAAATTGAAAGATACGATCGGATTGTCCTACAGAGTGGATGAATCATGGAGCTCCGGCAGCTTGAGCACTTCCGCGCCGTGGCCGAGGAGGGCCACTTCACCCAGGCGGCCAGCCGCTGTCGCATGAGCCAGTCGGCGCTGTCAGCGTCGATCCGTTCGCTGGAAAGGGAACTGGATTCTCGCCTTTTCGTGCGCACCACCCGCAAGGTGGAGCTGACCGAGGCCGGCCGGGTCCTGCTGGAGGAGGCCCGGCGCACCCTGGCGGCCGCCGCCTCCGCCCGCGAATCGGTGCTGGCGGTCCGGGGGTTGCTCCGCGGCTCGCTGCGGGTCGGCGGCATCCCCACGCCCGGACTGCTCGATCAGGCGGCCCTGCTCGCCCGCTTCCGCGATCAGCACCCGGCGGTGGGCATCCGTTACGTCCGCGAGACCAGCATGGCCCTGATCCCCGAGATCCAGGCTGGCCGGCTCGACGTCGCGCTCGTGTCCCTGCCGCGGCAGCTGCCAGAACCCGTGCTCGCCATCCCCCTCAGCACCCAGCCAATGATGTTCCTCTGCCGGCCCGACCACCCGCTGGCAGGCCGCACACAGGTCACTATCGCATCCCTGGCGGAACAGGACTTCGTCGGGCCACCCCAGGGCTCGACCGGCTACGAGGCCGTCGACCGGGTCTTCGCCGGCACCGGCAAGGAACGACGGGTCCGCTTCGAGGCTGTCGACGTCCTTACCATCCTGGACTTCGTCGCCCACGGGCTAGGGTTCACCCTCCTCCCCGAATACCTGGCAACCAGCCGGCCAGACCTTCGAGCCATCCCGCTCGCCGACCCGGACATGACATGGACCCTCGCCGCCATCACGAGCCGCCACCAGGCCACACCGGCGGGGCGCGCCTTTGCCGCCCTCCTCCCGCAGCCGGGACCGCCCCAGCAACCGCGCCCAAGCCCGCGGTTACCGGCCCGGCCTGGGCCCGTCATGGCCCAAGGCCACCGCGGCGGCCCAGAAACGCACAACGCCCAACTCTGCGCGACTTCAAGCACAGAACCAGAGAGGATCGGCGCGCTCCCGCAGCCACCGACGGCGCAGCACCCACGAGCACGGATTAAGCGATCCGTGCGAAGTCGAGCCGGAAAACCGGGTGACGCTCGGTAATCAGCGCCCGTCGGCGCTAGGGCGCGTGTAACCGCCGATCTGCGTTGCTGGAGGCCAGATCGACGCTGCTAGCTGAGACACCCAGATTGGGCCGTTCTGCGCGTCGGGACTCGACCTGCGGGGGCTTGTTCAGGGCAGTGCCGAAAAGGTGGGTCTGGGCGCCGGGCGCCGGCCCCGTCTTCAGTCTGGTGGCCCGGTGTGCCGGTGCCCGTCTGGCGTGTTGGGTGACGCTGGCTGGCCGTCGGCTGGCAGGCAGTAGCCCGCGCCGCGGACGGTGGTGATGGTGGGCTCGCCGAGTTTGCGGCGCAGGTAGCCGATGTAGACGTCGACGAGGTTGGTGCCGGGGTCGAAGTTGATGTCCCAGGCCATGGACAGGAGGTGCTGCCGGGACAGGACCTCGCCGGGGTGGTCGGCAAAGGCTTTGAGCAGGGAAAACTCGCGGGCTGACAGGCTTACTACTCGCCCGTCCACGGTGGCTTCGCGGCGCAGCGGGTCGATGCTGATGCCGCCTGCCTGCAGCACGCCGGGCGGGCCGGCGGCGCGGGGTCGCAGGTTAGCCTGCACGCGGGCCAGCAGTTCCTCGAACGCGAAGGGTTTCCCGAGGTAGTCATCGGCGCCGAGGTTGAGCCCTTTGACGCGGTCGTCTACGCGCCCGCGGGCGCTGAGTACCAGGACCGGAATCGTCGATCCGCGTCCCCGCAAGCCCTCAAGGACGTCAAGGCCGTCCAGGTCGGGCAGCCCGAGATCCAAGATCACCAGCGAGATGCCGGGGCGGGTGAGGCGTGCCAGCGCGTCCTGGCCGTTTGGCACCCACTCGACGTCATAGCCGCGCGCGCGGAGCCCTTTGCCCAGGAATGACGCGACACGCTCTTCGTCCTCGACGACCAGCAGCTTCACCGCGGAATCCGGATCCAGAACGTGGCGCCATGCCCGGGCCGGTTCACGACTCCGGCCTCCCCGCCATGGGCCTTGGCGATTCCCTTGACGATGGCCAGCCCCAATCCCGTTCCTCCTGGCGATGCCCCGGTGCTGAACGGCTCGAAGACCACCTGCTCGTCGCCGGCCGGCAGCCCACCGCCGCCGTCGGCCACCTCGAAACGCCAGCTCGCCGGCCCGGCCTGCACCCGAAGGCATACCAGCCCGTCCCCCTTGGCGTGGTCGGCGGCGTTCTGCAGCAGGTTCACCAGGGCCTGTGCCAGCCGCTGGGGGTCGGCGCGGAGCATCCCGTCAGCGGCACCGGACACCACCCGCACCCGGTCCCCCAAGATGGCTTCGGCTCGTGCCGCCATCGCGTGGAAGAAACTGTCCAGGGGCAGCGATTCCACGTGGAGCAACGCCTGGTCGTCGGCCCAGGCGAGGGTGGTCAGATCTTCCACCAGGCGGCCCATCAAGGCCAGTTCGCTCACGCACATGGCCTTGACCGCGGCCACCTCCCGCTCACCGGCTCCGTCGTCCAGCACCTCCAGATGGCCCCGGCAGATGGTGATCGGGGTCCGCAGCTCGTGCGACACCGCCGACAGGAACCGGTCCTTCACCTCATCGAGTTCGCGAAGCTGCTCGGCCCGGTGCCGTTCCGCTGCCAGCGCCAGCTCGATCTGCTCCAGCCGGCCCACACCCCACCCGATCCCCTCCCCGACCAGCAGGCAGACCGGAATGGTGATCGCCGCCGAGGCGAGCCCGGCACCGACGCTGCCGGGCAGGAAGAACAGCGGCAGAACGTAGGCGACGGCCGCCAGCGGCGCCAGGGCGGCCGGGGTGCCCGGCGGATGGGCCATGCCGATCCACACGAAAGCCACCACGAAGAAAACGCCGTAGGTGTGCAGGTCCTCCCCCCCGAACACGTTCGCCGCGGCGATCAAGGCGAACGCGGGCGGCACCATCGCCAGGCTGGCCCGCCGCGGCCACCTGTCCCACGGCGCAAACCAGGCGGCAATCCCAACCGCCAGCGCCACCACGCAGACCGCGGCCGTTGCCGCCGCGTCCGACCCCGGCGCCGGCAGCGGCAGCGTCACCAAGCCCAGCACGCCGGCGCCGGCAAAGAACATGGCCGCCAAACGCCCGAACAGCCGGCGGCGGTCCAGCGGCCCGCCGTTCAGCACCACCGTGCCAGCGTGGCCGGCCGGTACCGGCAGGCTACGGATGGGACCCTTCCCATCACCGCCCCGCCGTGGCCACACCGCCGTGGTAAGCGCGCGATACAGATGGCCTGGGCGCGCTGCTCCCTGCCGCGTCGGGGTGCACCCGGCGGCTAGCTCATCATCACGGCGTGATCCCACTGTCACCGGCCAAAACACCTACCCGGGTGCAGGCTCATCAACCATCCCAGACGCCACGAACACAGCCGCAAAGGCCTGGGTGCGCGCCGGCAGGCCTACGGCCAAAGCGGCTCGCAGCGGCACACCCGGCGATCGGCGAGGCAGCAGCCCCGGCCTGCTGCCCGGGCGGCACCCGGGGCTGATCTGCAGGCCGCGCAACCCCTGGCCAGGCACCAACCCCGAGGCCGGAGCCCCTCCGGCCCCCCCTGAGAGGACCTCGGAGAGGCTCCGGCCTTTGCTACCTTCCACCCGTCCCAGCAGGCACCGGCACCATGAGAAAACCCTCATCAAAGGCACTCCGGCTGCCCCGCCGGCACCGCGCTATCCGCCCACGCAACACCGGCCCCGGTCACGCAAACGCGCCACCCGCCATGAGGGAACTCTCATCACCGCGCACGCCGGTGGCACGCACCGTGCCGCCGGCAGCGGACACGTCCAGCTGCCCGGCCAGGACCATCGCACCACCGCTGCTCCCAGCACCGACATAACCAACCTCGATATGAGCGCAGCCATCCCCGCCCCCGCACAACGAGGACCACACCGAGCCGGCGCTCGGCGCCATGCAGCCGTCTCGCGAGCAGTCCGCCCAGCTTCGTCACGGCGGGTGACGGGAAGTGTTTGGGAGGGACGCGCTTTGCGCAGTTCTCTCGCGCGAGAGGCTGGCGATGCCCCCTACAGCCCCTCCAGGCCGGCGCGGCGCCCGGCACATTGCCGCAGGACCGGTCACTGGCCCGGAGAGCAACCGGGGAACCACGCTGACGCCGGTGACCCGGCTGGGGATGGGTGCTCGCAGCACTGACGGGCTGGGGGGCACGGTCCGGGGAGCTCGCAGGCAGGCCTGCTTGCCCGCGGCGGCCAGAGACAGGCGGTTCCGGCTGCGGCGGTCTCGCCGGCGGCCGGGGCGCCGCTTATCCGGGCGGTCCGGTGCGATGCTCGGCCAGCAGGCGCTCGACGTCCTCGTTCCGCCACGGCCCGTATTCCAGGGTGAGCATCCCGCTGATGGCATCGACCATGAACTGGGCGTCGCCGGCGTCCAGGTCGAGCTGGCCGAAGAAGCAGCCGTGGCTGTCGGTGATGGTGAGGGTCGCCTCGACCGGCCCTGGTGAGATGCCCTCGTCCTGCAAGCGCAGGCCATACAGCGCAAAGGCGGCCGCGGCCTGCTTGCCCGGCGTGGCGGGCGGCACCCCGACCACCCCGGCGTCGTGCCAGCGGCAGCCGCTCGCTGTCATAGGCCATCCCTCCCCACAGCTCCCTGAGCGCTCACCCGACTGTCCCGCACCCACGCCCCCCTGTCACTGCCCGGGCAGGTAATTGCCAGCGATCCCAGCGCACCCCGCTGTCGACGGTAACTGGCCGGCTACAGGACGGCTGGCCGCCGCCGCCCGCAGCACCACCAGCACGCGACGCCACAACCGGCTAGCCACCCCCGGCGCGGCGCCCGGGCAGGCACGCCCGCAACCACCGGTGAGCCGATTAGCCGCAACCAACAGCCAGACGCCAGGCAGAAAGCACCAGCGGTCACCGGGCGCGGCTAACCCGCGGTCGCGGCATGCACGTAGAACCGCCGATCTGCATTGCCGTGGGCTGCCTGCGGTTCAGCCTGATCCCGCCACAGAACCGGTCGTTCTGCTGCCGCTCGAGTCGGGTAAGCGTGCTGCTACCCCCGCCTTACCGCATGTCAGGCCTGCCCAATACGCGAGGAGTTCCCCGCTCCATGGGCTGTGCTGGAGGCCGGTGAGTCTTTCGGTCAAGTAGTGGGCGTGGGCGGCCGAGGCGGCGCCCACCAGGAACAGTCGGTTCGTGCCGCTGGAGGCACGCACGGCGGCGACCGCCAGTCGCAGAGCCGCCCGCCACCGTCGGCGCATCTCGCGTGCGTTCGTTGCATGCACGGCACACGCGAGCTGGTCGGCGAACGCCAGGCTGCGGGAAGTCCACCCGCCGGTGCCGCAGTGGCCCGATGCGCCGGCCGCGTACCTGCAGCTGAGCGAGGCCTACGCGGATCAGGCTGCCCTAGCGCGCGAACCTCGGCGAAGAGCACATCACCGCCCACGTCGGCCGCCACACCTTCGCCACCACCCTCATCCGCGGCGGCACCGTTCGCCTCTACGCCCACCCCAGCGCCGCCGACCGCGAACGAGCCCTCAATCTCCTGCCATATGACGCTAATCAGGCCCGATGGCGGCATTGCACGTATCTGGTCGCTACCCCTTGTACGGCGGCAGGCCGAGGCACTCCCTGATCTGCAGCTGGATGACCTCCGGCGCAGGCCGCGCGTCCACGGTGTAGACGTACTCCTTGCGCCGGAAAATTGCCAGGACGGGGTTGGTCTGGTTGTGATAGTCCCGCAGCCGGATCGCGAG
>DASXKD010000477.1:0-6202 GCA_036497045.1 Streptosporangiaceae bacterium
CATGGCCGACACTTCCATGCCCGACGAGCCGAGCGGCCGGGGACGCAGGCAATTCGCTGGCATCGGCCAGCCTCCCTTCGGCGTGCTCTCGCAGGAAGGGGGAGCATCGTGATCATGACCTTAGCGCTGCGATAGCCCCACCAATGTCATGATCACGGCCGACTCAACCGTGCAGATACCGGTCGGCGAGCTTCGCTGGCGCGGTGGCCAGCCAGCCGTCGGTGATCACCTCGCGCAGTGCCGTCGCGGAGGCCTTGCGCAACTGGATGAGCACGGCCGCGTAGCCGTCGAAATGCGGGATGGTGAAGAAGGCGCCGGTGTCCGTGGCGAGGATGGCTTCCTTCTCGCCGAGGTCCGCGACGCGAACGGCCAGGATCGGCCCGTCCGGCGGAGTCTGCTCGCCGAACCGCCGGATGTCGGCCTTGCTGAACGGCCGCTCCCACGCGAACGCCTTGCCCGCGACGAACCAGGTCCGGTTGCCATGTCGTTCACCCACCGTGACCTCGGGCAGGTCCGTGGCCATCCGGGCGGCGTCTTCGACAGTCGCCATACCGGTACGGTACGCCGCCGTCCGGTCTGGCAGGCTGTCCACGGCGACCAAGGAGGACACCCGTGACATCGACGGCGTTGCTGATCATGGACGTGCAGCAGGGCATCGTGGACCGCTTCGACGGCCACGACGACGGCTACCTGGACCGGCTGGCCACGGCGATCGCCGCCGCCCGCGCAGCGGATGTCATGGTCGGCTACGTGACCATCGCGTTCCGCCCGGGGTATCCCGAAGTCAGCGACCGGAACAAGACCTTCGCCGCGATCGCTGGATCGGGCCGGTTCACCGACGGTGGCCCCGGCACCCACATCCCCGCCGCCGTCGCGCCCGCGCCCGGCGAGGCGGTGGTCACCAAGCGCCGGGTCTCCGCCTTCGCCGGCAGCGACCTGGACGTGCTGCTGCGCGCCCGCCGCACCGAGCACCTGGTGCTGGCCGGCATCGCCACCAGCGGGGTGGTGCTGTCCACCCTCCGCCAGGCCGCCGACCTGGACTACCGGCTGACCGTCCTGGCGGACGGCTGCCTGGACGCCGATCCGGAGGTCCACCAGGTGCTGCTGCACAAGGTGTTCCCCCGGCAGGCCGAGGTCACCACGATCGCGGACTGGGCCGCCGGTCTATCCGCGGCCTGAGCCGACGCCGGCTCAGGCGGCCGCGGCCGCTACAGCCATTCCTTGCGCTTGAACACGAAATAGAGCACGACCCCGGCCACGAGCATGAAGCCGACCGCGCCGATCAAGCCGGCCTTCTCGCTGAACCCGGGGTAAGGCACGTTCATCCCGTAGAACCCGGTGACGAACGTCGGCACCGCGATGATCGCCGCCCAGCTCGTGACCTTCTTGGTGATGACATTCATCCGGTTGCCCTGGATGGTCAGGTTCGTCTCCAGGATGGTCGTCACCAGGTCCCGCAGGCTGTCGGTCCAGTCGGCGGCGCGCAGCACGTGGTCGTAGACGTCCTGGTAATACGGCATCATGTCGTCGCTGACGACGTGCAGGTCGCGGCGCATCAGCGAGTTCACGACCTCGCGCATGGGGATGACGATCCGGCGCAGCAGCACCAGGCTCTTGCGCAGCTCGAAGCTCCGGCGCTGGACCTGCATGCCCTGTGGGTTGGCCGCGAACAGGGCGTCCTCCAGGGATTCGACGGTATCGTCCATGCTCTGCACCGCTTCGAAGTGGCCGTCCACGATGTAGTCGAGCAGCCCGTGCAGCAGGTAGCCAACGCCGAACTTGGCCAGGTCGGGGCTGGCGTCCCACCGGTCCACCACGGCGCCGATGTCCAGCCCGTCGTCCTTGCGGACGGTGATCAGCGCCTGGCCGGTGATGAAGGCGGCGAGTTCACTGGTGGCCAGCTCGCCGGTGCCGGTGTCGAGCTTTGCCCCGTAGGCGGTCAGGAACAGATGGCTGCGGTATCGGTCCAGCTTCGGCCGCTGGCTCTCGTTGACCGCATCCTCGACGGCCAGCGGGTGCAGGCCGAACTCCTCGCTCAGCACATCCAGGTCGTCGCGATCAGGGTCCCGCAGGTCCAGCCAGACGGTGACGGTCGGGTCGCCAATGTAATCGCTGATGTCGGCGACCGGGAAGCCCTCGAGTTCGAGATGTCCGTCCCGGTAGAGCCTGGTGCGGGCCTGGCACTTGGTCGGGGTGACCTTGCAGATGGCAGGCGCCGCGACCGTTTCCGGGTCGCTGCCGTGGAAGGTGCGGGTCAGGAGCGGCTGGGCCCCGAGCGCGCCACCGGACCCGCCATCCGCCTGCCCCGGCCCGGCCGGATCACGCTGCGGTGCGTTCATCAGGTCCTCCTTGGGTGCCCGTCACTTTAGCGCTCACCTGCCGCGAGCCACGGCCGGGCCCGGGGCGGTAGCGTGCCATGCATGACCGATATGACCTGGCTCGATGCCACCGCACAAGCCGACCTCGTGCGCCGCGGCGAGGTCAGCCCGAAGGACCTGGTAGAGGCGGCGATCGGCCGGATCGAGAGGGTCAACCCCCGGCTGGACGCGGTGATCAGGACCAGGTTCGACCAGGCACGGGCGCAGGCCGCGGGCACGTTGCCCGACGGCCCGTTCCGCGGGGTGCCGATCCTGTTCAAGGACCTGGGCTGCTTCGTCGCGGGCGAGGTGACCGCCGGAGGCCTCGGGCCGCTGCGGAACCTGCCCTGGCCGGTGACGTCCTACCTCGCCCGGCAGTTCCTGGCGGCCGGGTTCGTCCCGCTGGGCCGCACCAACGTGCCCGAGCTGGGCACGACCGTGACCACCGAGCCGCTGAGCTTCCCGCCCGCCCGCAACCCGTGGGACCTGGGCCGTTCCACCGGCGGCTCGTCGGGCGGGTCGGCGGCCGCGGTGGCCAGCGGCATGGTTGCGGTGGCGCACGCCAGCGACGGCGGCGGCTCGATCCGCATTCCGGCCAGCGAGTGCGCCCTGGTCGGGCTGAAGCCGACGAGGGGACGGGTGAGCCAGGGCCCGCTGGCCGGCGAGGGATGGGCCGGCAGCGTGATCGACGGGGCGCTGACCCGGACGGTGCGGGACGCGGCCGGCGTCCTGGACGCGATCAGTGCCCGGCTGCCGGGCGAGCCGTACTACGCGCCGCCGCTGCTGCGCCCGCTGCGCGAGGAAGTGGGCGCCGGCCCCGGCCAGCTCCGGATCGGGCTGCTCGACCGGCCGTCCGGTGAGCTGTACGCCGCGGATCCGGACTGCCGAGAGGCGGTGGGCGCTACGGGGCGGCTGCTCGAATCGCTCGGTCACCAGGTGGAGGAGTCCGCGCCTGCGGCCATGTTCGAGTCCGGGTTCGCCAGGCACTTCAACACGATCATCGCCGCGGACACCGAGACCGCGTTCCAGGCGTTCGAAGCGATACTCGGCGCCCCGATCGCCGACGCCGACATCGAGCCGCGCAACGCCCACTACCGGCACGCCGGCCAGGCGCTCACCGCGGTGGCGTACCTGCAGGCCCGGCAGTGGCTTGGCATGTGGACCCGGCGCATGGCGGACTGGTGGACAGGCCACGACCTGCTGGTCACGCCGACCGTGGGTGCCCCGCCCCCGGAACTGGGCTGGTTCACCGCCGCCGGGCCTGAGCACGAGGGCGCGCGGATCGCCGGGTTCATCCCCTACACGGCGCAGTTCAACATGACCGGCCAGCCCGCGATCAGCCTGCCGCTGCACTGGACCGCCAGCGGCCTGCCGGTCGGCGTGCAACTGGTCGCGGGCTACGGCCGGGAAGACCTGCTCGTCCGGGTGGCCAGCCAGCTCGAGCAGGCCGCGCCATGGGCGGACCGGCACCCAGCGCTGTAGGTAGAGCCAGCCCCCGCGAGCCGGACCCAGCCCCCGCGAGCCGGACCCAGCCCCCGCGAGCCGGACCCACCCCCGCGAGCCGGGCCCAGCCCGGCGAGCCAGCGCCGGCCCTGCCGGGCCGGCTCACCTCATCACGAACCTGCCGGTCACCGCATCACGGGATCGGGTTGCCGAGGCTGAACGGCCGCAGGTACGGGGCCGGGGTGAAGTGGATGAAGGCCGGCGCCGTCGGGACGACCTGGCCGTTGGACACGAAGATGTTGAACTTCGGGCCGAGCGCCGCCGCCTTGTTGTTCAGGCTGGCGGGATTGGTCGCCGTGCCGGTCCAGTGTCCGGTGGACAGCCGGTGCAGCAGGACGCGGGCGGCGGTGATCGTCTCCGCCGGGGTGAACGCGCAGTGCCCGGCGCGGTGCACGAAGATCTGCCGCAGCAGCGCGGCGTTGCCATCGTGGTGGACCACGCTGCGGTAGGCCTGCTCGTTCTCCGGGACCACCAGGCCATCGCCGGTCGTGTGCATGGTCAGCACCGGCATGGAGAGCTTCCCGTCGAAGGTGACGTTGTGCTCCAAGTACTGCACCGCTGTGGGGTCAGCGCTGATCTGGGTGGCGTTCTGGACCGTCGCCAGGTCCGTGCTCAGGTCCAGCCCGGCGGCCTTGTACAGCGCGGCCACCTCGGTACTGTCTGCGGACTGGGCGAGCTGGGTGGTGTAGTTCACACCGGTGGTCCAGGACACGTTGCCGCCGGCCCGGGCTTCCAGCTCGGCGCGCAGCGCGAAGATGAACGGGCCGTCCACCTGGCTGAACCACAGGTACTGGTTGGCCTGCTGCGCGGTGTAGTTCTTAGGCCCGGGCTCCGGGGACAGCGGCGTGAACCAGCCCGGGGTGTCCCCCAGCGCGGCGACCAGGGCCAGCCGGGCCCGGCCCTGCTTGGTGTTCTGCGCCGCCGCCGCGGCGGTAAGCGCCCCGGTCAGGTTGGCGCCCGGGTTGGTGATGTTCACCACCGACACCGACGGGTCAATGAGCTGCTGGAACGCGAACGCGGCGTCCGCGGCGGTGTTCCAGGTGGCCACGCCGCCGGACAGCACACCGCACATGGGCAGGGCGGCCTGGAACCGGTTCGGGTACCGCTGGATCAGGCCCGCGGTGATGATGCCGCCGAGCGAGTGACCCCAGGCAATGGTGCGGGTCGGCTGCGAGAAGGTGCCTGCGAACCTGTTCAGGGTGTTGATCTGGTCGGGCAGCGCCTGCTGGATCGCCCAGCCGGTGGTGGCGTAGGAGGACCCGGCGAGCGCATAGCCGTGGTTGAGCAGCCAGGCGCCGGTGGCCGGGTCACCGACGTCGGTGGCGGGGTTGCTGGTTCCTGGCACCACGTACCCGTGGCTGTAGAGGAACAGCGTGCCATTCCAGGTGCCCGCCGGGCACTGGAGTTTAAAGGCCGCCCCATCGGCCAGCTTGCCATTGACCGTCGTCACCGATCCGGTGCCGCCGCAGGTCTGCGACGCTGCGGCGGTGACCGTGGGCAAGACCAGCCCGGCGGCCACCACTGCCGCGGAGAACCCGACGGCAGCGACTCTGCTCCTGATTTTCACGACCACGCTCCCTGCGAGACCATTTGTGGTGAATGATGCTTCATCGCAGACTGTAGCCCTGTCCGCATGTCGCGGGGTAGCGACTGTTGTGTCCTGGATGGCCGTTCAGTTCCCAGGTGTCCCTCGAAGGTACTCAGATGCCGAGTGCGGCTTCGAGTTCGGCGTGGTGGTCGTCGGGGATGCCTGATCGCGATCTGGGCAAACGCTCTACCCGGCCGTCCCCCGCCCGCAGGCCCGCGGCGGAGCTCCGTGATCACGAACCGGATGGCATGCGGAACCGCGGCACCGGGGAGGGCAGCAACACGGCGAAGCCCGCCATCCCGCCGATCGCGGCGATCCACAGCGTCGGCCGCAGCCCGAGGACCGTGCCGAGGAATCCGCCGATTAGTGCGCCGAGCGGCCTGGTGCCGTAGTTGACCGCCTGGAACGCGCCCATTACCCGGGACTTGAGCTGGTCAGGTACCACGGCGGCGTAGATCGAGCCGATGCAGATGTCCAATGCCATCACCCCGAAACCGGAGACGAACTCGGCGGCGAACAACATTCCCAGGACCACCGGCTTGGGGCCGCCGGCCAGCGGCACCAGCACCAGCGGTGCGGTGAACACCAGGCAGGACGCGGTGTACAGGCGCCCGGTTCCGAACCGCGCCGACAGCCGCTTGGTGACCAGTGCCCCGAGCACGCCGCCGATCGCCCCGGCACCGAGGACTAGGCCGAGCAGACCGGGCCGGACGTGCAGCGAGCGGGTGGCGTAGAGCACGAACAGCGCGAAGAA
>DASXKD010000478.1:0-3947 GCA_036497045.1 Streptosporangiaceae bacterium
CGACGTGGCTAAGTGGATGCCGCAGCTTCGCGTACGGCTGGCTGCCGATGAGCGCGCGGCCGGTGTCGGGTGCATCCAGGCCGAGGATCACCCGCATCGTGGTGGACTTGCCCGCCCCGTTGGGCCCGATGAACCCGGTGACCTGGCCCGGCGCGACGGTGAACGTCATGCCGTCCAGGGCCAGCGCCGGCCCGAAGCTCTTGCGCAGGCCGCGCACTTCGATCGTTGCTTCCATAAGCCCGGTTGTAAGGCAGCGGCGCTAACACCGGCCGAACACGGGCTGTTATTCCGTTGTTAGGCCCGGCCGGGCATCCTGGAGGCCGGGGAGGCTGCTACCTGCTGGGGGCCGCCTACCAGTGGAGAGGCGAGGAATGAGAATGCTGCTGGCGGGGTTGCTGCCGCGCCGCACCGTGCGGATGCGGCTGACCGCCCTGTACGGCGCGCTGTTCGTGGGGTCGGGCGCGGTGCTGCTGGCCATCGCCAGCGGCGTGGTCGTGTCTTCGTCGCGGGTCTCGGTGACCGCGGCGAACCAGGGCGTGCTGTCCCCGCTGACCCGGGACCAGATCCGGATCCACGAGTTGCTGGCCGAGCTGGCGTCCGCGGAGTCGCGGATCCACTCGGGTGTTTCGCACGGCCTGCTAGTCGGGTCGGCGATCGCGCTCGGCATCATGACCGTGGTCTCGCTGGTGCTTGGCTGGATCGTGGCCGGCCGGGTGCTGCGCCCGCTGCGGCGGATGACCGTGGCCACCCGGCGGATCTCGGCGGACAGCCTGCACGAGCGGCTGGCCATGGCCGGTCCCGGGGATGAGCTGAAGGATCTCGCGGACACCATCGACGGCCTGCTTGAGCGGCTGGAGGGAGCCTTCGCGGCGCAGCGGCGGTTCGTCGCCAACGCCTCGCACGAGCTGCGCACCCCACTGACCACCATGCGGGCCAGCGTGGATGTGGCGGTGGCCAAGCCGGGCCCTGTGCCCGCGCAGACGATCGCTCTGGCAGACCGGTTGCGCGGCGAACTCGACCGGGTGGACGGGCTGCTCGACGGGTTCCTGGCGCTCGCCCGGGCGCAGCACGGCGACCTCCCCGGCCGGGCCACGCTCTCGCTGGAATACCTCACCGCCGCGGCCCTCGCCGTGCGGGCCGGCCCGATCGCCGCCAGGCACCTGACCGTGCACCACGCCGCCGGCCAGGACGGCACCTGGGTGACAGGCAGCCAGGCGCTGCTTTGCCGGATGGTGGACAACCTGCTCGACAACGCGATCGAGCACAACAGGGATGGCGGCTGGATCAGCGTCACCACCGGGGCGGACGGGCCTCTCGCCTGCCTGGTGGTGGAGACCGGAGGGGACGTCCTCGACGCCGCGCAGGTGTCCCAGCTCGCCCAGCCGTTCCGGCGGCTCGGTGCGGACCGGACCGGGTCCGACCGCGGTTCCGGGCTGGGCCTGTCCATCGTCGAGGCCATCGCCGTAGCCCACGGCGGCACCCTCGACCTGCGGGCCCGGCCCGAGGGCGGCCTGCGGGCCAGCATCACGCTGCCGCTGGCGCTGGCTGGCCGGTTGGCCGGGGCTGGTGTGCCGGGATGAGGGTGCTGGTGGTGGAGGACTCCCGGTCCCTGGCCGAGGTGCTGGTCGAGGGCCTGCGCGATCAGGGCATGGCGGTGGACGCCGCCAGGGACGGGCTGGAGGCCGCCGCCAAGCTGGGCGTCAACTCCTACGACATCGTGGTGCTGGACCGGGACCTGCCCGGCATCCACGGCGACACGCTCTGCCAGATGATCACCGGGCAGGACAACCGGGTCATGGTGCTCATGCTGACCGCGGCGGACTCCCCCGGCGACCGGGTCAGCGGCCTGGGTCTGGGCGCCGACGACTACCTCGCCAAGCCGTTCCACTTCCCCGAGCTTGTGCTGCGGATCCGCGCGCTGGCCCGGCGCCAGCCCTCAGCCAGGGGCCGGACCCTGCGCGCTGCCGGGATCGAGCTGGACCCGCTGCGGCGCACGGTCATCAGGGACGGGCGTCAGCTTGACCTGTCGGTCAAGGAGTTCGCCGTCCTCGAGGCGCTGCTGCGCGGCACGCCGGCCTTCCTGTCCGCCGAGGACCTGCTCGAACAGGTCTGGGACGAACAGGCCGATCCGTTCACCAACACCGTCACGGTGACCATCGGCCGCCTGCGGCGCAAGCTGGGAGATCCACCGGTGATCACCACAACCCCCGGTGTCGGGTACCGCATCGGCGCCCCAGGCGGTGATGGCGTCGGCTAGCCGGCCATTTCTGCCCCTTCCGCGGGCCGGTAAGATGCGCTGGCTGGTTCGCGAGGCGACCTCGCGGGCACATCGCGGGGAGGCGAGGCAGGGATGTGGCTTGACGGGGCGGAGGTGGCCGCCGGGGTACGGGCGCTGCGGCCGGACTACGCCGCGCTGCTGATCGTCACCGAGGGACTGCTTCCCGGGCCCAGCGACCAGGCCAGCGACGCCCTCCTGGCCGACGCCGAGGACCGGGCCCGCAAGCATCTGGGCGGAGCGCGGCCCGAGGAACTGCCGCAGGTGGCGCAGTGGCGGGAGGCGTTCCGCGCCTTCGGGGCCAAGCCGCAGCGGACCAGGCCCAGCGTCGAGGCGCTGCTGCGCCGGGTCGAGACCGGCCTGCCGCGCATCGACCGGATCACCGACGCCTACAACGCCGTGTCCATCGCCTGCCTGCTCCCGGTCGGCGGCGAGAACCTGGCCCGCTACGCAGGGCCGGCCAGGCTCGTCCGGGCCACCGGGGACGAGGACTTCGACACCACCGCCGACGGGCAGCCGGCCGTCGAGCACCCCGAGCCGGGCGAGGTGATCTGGCGGGACGACCGCGGGGTGACCTGCCGGCGCTGGAACTGGCGCCAGTGCGTGCGCACCCGGATCACCCACTCGACCACGACGGCGATGTTCGTACTTGACGGGCTCGGCGCGCTCGGCGTGGATGGCCTGCGCGCCGCCGAGGCCGAGCTGGCCAGGTCCCTGGCCGGGCTCAGCCCCGGCGCCACGTTCAACTCCCGCCTCCTCGAACCCTGATCACGGCAGTACCGTTGCTCCAGGGCGGCGTGACAAATCCGAAAGATGATCATGGTCTGCGAGGTAGGCGGCGAGGTCGGTGATGCCTGCGGCGGCGATGATCGCGACCAGGGCGTCGGGGGTGCCGGGGGTGATGGTAGCCCGGCAGGTGATCTGGCCGTCTTTCTTGTGGTAGATCATGGCCAGGTCGAACGCCTCGAACAACTGGGCCTTGATCCGGCCGGGCAGTCTGGACAGTAGGTCTCCGAGCATGGGCAGGTCATCCAGTAGGCCAGGGTCGCCGCCGTGCTCGTCCGCTTGCCCGGCCAGGGCCGCCAGTTTGCCGTTGATGTCATCCGCGTTCGGCTTCCAGGCCGTCCTATGCGGCCCTCATACGCGATCCGCCCGCTCGGCGAGCACGCCCGCGAGCCGACAGCCGGGCCACCGCTTCGGGGTCGCCGGTCCTGGCTCGGCAGTGCCAGCACTCGACGACAGCGCCGGGCGCGCCGAGGTCGGCGCGCCACCCGCACAGGGTCAGGCCACCGGCCGCGAGATGCACCCGGCCGGCGGGTCCGGTGCGCGCCGGTTCCGGCGGTCCGGTCGACGCGGCGATCCGCTCGCGCAGCCTGGCGTATGGGTTCGTCCGCTCGTCGCGGTCGTGGTCGCCACAGGATCGCCCGGCCGGCCAGGGACAGGCCGGGTCGTGATCACACATGCGGACAGTCAACCCGATCGCCCGGCTGTCAACGGGAGGTTGGCACCTGGCGCGCCCGCAGTGCCCGGCGGTCAGGCCGACCGGGCCGGGGCGTGCTCGGCGCGGTAGTGCCGGTCGAACGCGGACAGCGCGCGGAACTCCGCACCACACGTCGGGCACCACATCAGGTCGTCGTCGACAAGCTCGTCGGCAAGCTCGCCCGCGACCATC
>DASXKD010000479.1:0-9042 GCA_036497045.1 Streptosporangiaceae bacterium
GTTGAGCGTCTTGATGTGCTGCCCGGTCGGGATGAGTACCTTCCCGCCGAGGTGGCCGCACTTCTTCTCCGACGCCAGCTGGTCTTCCCAGTGCACCGCCGCGGCACCGGCCGCGATCATGGCCTTCATCAGCTCGAACGCCTTGAGCACGCCGCCGAAGCCCGCTTCGGCATCGGCCATGATGGGCGCGAGCCAGTGGGTCCCGTTGCCGTTGCCCTCAGCCCAGGCGATCTGGTCGGCGCGCATCAGGGCGTTGTTGATCCGGCGGACCACCTGCGGCACCGAGTTGACCGGGTACAGGCTCTGGTCCGGGTAGGTCTGCCCGGCCACGTTGGCGTCTGCGGCTACCTGCCAGCCGGACAGGTAGATCGCCGGAAGCCCGGCACGGACCTGCTGTACGGCCTGGTTGCCGGTGAGCGCGCCCAGCGAATGCACGAAGTCCTCGGTCTGCAGGAGTGTCCACAGCCGCTCGGCGCCCAGCCGGGCCAGCGTGTGCTCCTCCTGTACCGAGCCCCGCAGCCGGATGACATCCTCGGCGGAGTACGTGCGCCTGATGCCGCGCCAGCGCGGGTTCGCCGCCCATTCCCTGGCCAGGCGGGCCGCCTGGCCAGCCGGGCTGGCGTCCTGGTGCCCATTGCTGCCTGCCGCATACGTGGTGCCCTCGAGGCGACGATCGTGCACTGTCATTCCTCCCGATCCGTGCGTCCCCTGGGTTGGTTGGCTCCAGCTTGGGCCACCAGGAGCACGAGAGGCATGAAACGCGTAGTGAAGATTCGCAGATTTTCACTTAGGGTGAATATATGCCTCAGTTTCTTAAAGAAGAATCTGACTCATTTCGTTCTGGTGGTCTAGACCTTGCGACGTTCGGCCAGCGCCTGCGGCACCTGCGGCGGGCCAGGAACCTGACCCTCGCCGAGCTGGGCGAACGGGTGGGCCGGGCCCCCTCGGCGCTGTCGCTGCTGGAGAACGGCCGCCGCGAGCCGAAGCTGTCGCTGATCGAGTCGCTGGCCAGGGCGCTGTCGGTGGCGCCCGAGGAGCTGCTGCGGCCGCAGCCGCCGAGCCACCGGGCGCAGCTGGAGATCGCGCTGGAGGAGGCACAGCGCGATCCGCTGTTCCGCGATCTGGGCTTGTCGTACCTGAAGGTCGGCGCCCGGGTGCCCGGCGACGTGCTCGAGCACCTGGTCGCGCTGTACGGCGAGCTGCGCCGCCAGCGCACCCGCCCGACGGCCACGCCCGAGGAGGCCAGGATCGCCAACGCCGAACTGCGGCACGCCATGCGCGCCCGGGGGAACTACTTTCCCGAGATCGAGTGGCAGGCGGCGCAGGCGCTGGACGCGGTGAGCTACCGCAGCGGTGCGCTGTCCCAGAGCACGCTGATGGCGATCGTCGCCCACCACGGCTTCACCGTCTCCTACGCCGACGACCTGCCCAGGTCCGTCCGGTCAGTGACCGACCTGCGGCACCGGCGGATCTACCTCAAGCAGGAGCCGGTCGGCGTGCACTCGCCCCGGACGATCCTGTTGCAGACCCTCGGCCACTTCGTGCTCGACCACGACACCCCGCGGGACTTCGCCGACTTCCTCCGCCAGCGGGTCGAGGCCAACTACTTCGCCGCGGCGGTCCTGGTCCCCGAGCGGTCCGCCGCGCCCTTCCTGGCCGAGGCGATGCAGGCCAGGCAGCTGTCGGTGGAGGACCTGCGGGATGTGTACTCGGTCTCGTATGAGATGGCCGCGCACCGGTTCACCAACCTGGCTACCCATCACCTGGGGGTGACCTGTCATTTCGTGAAGAATGACGAGGCCGGGGTCATCTACAAGGCCTACGAGAACGACGGGCTTGTGCTGCCCGCCGACGCCTCGGGAGCCATCGAGGGGCAGCGCATGTGCCGGCAGTGGTGCGGCCGGCAGGTCTTCTCTGCCGCCGACCGGTTCTCGCCGTGCTACCAGTACACCGACACGCCATCGGGGACCTACTGGTGCGTGTCCCATGTGGATCCGGGCCGGGAGCGCGGGTTCGCGATCACGCTGGGCATCAAGTACGAGCATTCCCGGTGGTTCCGCGGCCGGGACACATCCATCCGCCGGGTCTCCCGCTGCCCCGACGCCGACTGCTGCCAGCGGCCGCCGAGCGGGCTTGCCGGGCGCTGGGAGGGAATGGCCTGGCCGTCGGCCCGTGCCCACTCGCACATCCTGTCCGCGCTGCCCACCGGGAGCTTCCCCGGCGTGGACGAGACCGAGGTGTATGAGTTCCTGGAGCGCCATGACCAGGGCTGATGCACAAGAGCCCGGGCAGCGGGCCGACATTGGGTTGCCTGTAAGCTACTCATCGGTAACATAGGGGTGCGACCAGACCCTGAGGAGCACCATGAGCAGCGCCCCCGACACCGACGTGCCATTCAGCCTGGATCCCGGGCCTACCCTGCGCGAGATGCGGGACTGGGTCCACGGATTCGCCGCAAACGTTATCAGGCCCGCGGCAGCCGAATGGGACGAGCGGGAACAGACCCCGTGGCCGATCCTGGAGGAGGCGGCCAAGATCGGGCTGTACTCGCTGGAGTTCTTCGGCGAGCAGTGGCTGGGGCCCACCGGCCTGGGCATCCCGATGGCGTTCGAGGAGCTGTTCTGGGGGGACGCGGGCATCGCCCTGTCCCTGGTCGGCAGTTCGCTCGCGGCGGTCGCGCTGTCGTCCAGCGGGACCAACGAGCAGATCGGCGAGTGGCTGCCGCAGATGTTCGGCGGGCCAGGTGACGTCAAGCTCGCCGCATTCTGCTCCTCCGAGCCTGACGCGGGCAGCGACGTCGCGGCCATCCGCACCAGGGCGGTCTACGACGAAGCCACCGGCGAGTGGGTGCTGAACGGCACCAAGACCTGGGTGACCAACGGCGGCATCGCCGACGTGCACGTGGTGGTGGCGTCGGTGGACCCGGCGCTGGGCAGCCGCGGGCAGGCGAGCTTCGTGGTGCCGCCGGGCACGCCGGGCCTGTCCCAGGGGCAGAAGTTCCGCAAGTACGGCATCCGCGCCTCGCACACGGCCGAGGTCGTGCTCGACGGCGTGCGGATCCCCGGCCGCTGCCTGATCGGCGGCAAGGACCGGCTGGACGAGCGGCTGGCCCGGGTCAGGGAGGGCGGCAGCGCCGGCGAGCAGGCGGCGATGAAGACGTTCGAGCGGTCCCGGCCCAGCGTCGCGGCCATGGCCGTGGGCATCGGCAGGGCCGCGGTCGAGTTCGCCACCGAGTACTCACGGAACCGGGTGCAGTTCGGCCGCCCGATCGGGCAGAACCAGGCGATCGCGTTCATGCTGGCCGACATGCAGGCGTCGGTCGACGCGGCCCGGCTGCTCACCTGGCGCGCCGCATGGATGGCGCGCAACGGGGTGCCCTTCGACCACGCCGAGGGTTCGATGAGCAAGCTGGTCGCGGGGGAGACGGCGGTCCGGGTCACCGACCAGGCCATGCAGATCCTCGGCGGCAACGGCTACACCCGCGAGTTCCCGGTCGAGCGCTGGCATCGCGACGCGAAGATCTTCACGATCTTCGAGGGCACCTCGGAGATCCAGCGCATGATCATCGGCCGCGCGCTCACCGGCCTGGACGTCCGCTAGCAGGAGCAGGGCCGCCGGCCGTCAGCCAGTGAGTACCTCGCGCAAGGTGGCGGCGAAGGCATCCGGTTCGCCCATGCCGCCGTATTCGCCGCCGACGAATCCGTCGTGGCCGCCAGGGAAGGTGACGGGCGCCGTCCCGAGCCGTTCGGCCACGGCAATGCCCGCGCGGCCGGCCAGCATCGCGGCCGACTGCGCCCCGACGCCGACGACGATACGGGTCGATGCTGCGCGGAGCGCAGCGAAATCGTGCTGGTAGCCAGGGGTCGAAAGCATGTTCAGCCCCACGAGCGGGTCGTCCCGGGAACCGTCGTCCTCGGTCGGCAACCCGAAACTGGCGGGGTCCGGGCCTGGCTGGTCAGCGAAACCGGCCGGGATCGGGCCCGGATAGCTGGCGAGCGCGATGAATTTAGCCATCGCCGGGCCAAAGCCCTCGCGCTGGTAGGTCTCATGGATGCCCTCGCACGCCGCCATCACCGGCTCGCGGTCCGGCAGCACCTGGGCGGACGGCGGCTCGTGCGCCACCAGGGCCCGGACCTGCTCCGGGTGCCCGGCCACCAGGGCAAGCCCGTTGACGGCGCCGCCGCTGCTGCCGA
Source organism: Streptosporangiaceae bacterium (assembly GCA_036497045.1). Classification (GTDB taxonomy): domain Bacteria; phylum Actinomycetota; class Actinomycetes; order Streptosporangiales; family Streptosporangiaceae; genus DASXKD01. The sequence goes on from DASXKD010000479.1 coordinate 4,194, forward strand.
AGATGTCTACCGGCCCCGCGTCCAGCGCCAGGATCAGCCGGTGCAGATCGTCGGCTTGCTCCTCGGTCGCGGTCCGCAGGGCGCCGTCCGTGCGTTTGCTGCGGCCCGCTCCTCGTGGGTCGTAGGTCACGACCGTGCGGTCGGCGAAATGCCCGGCCAGGGTGACGAAGCCGGTTGCGCCCATCGGCGACCCGGCGAGCAGCAGGACCGGCTGGGTACTGGCATCGTTGCTGCGGACGTCGTAGTGGAGCACGGCGCCCGGCGCGTCCAGCGTGTGCGTCTTCGGCTGGGTCATCTCTGCCGCCTTTCCGCGGGTTCTCTTCTCCACTAGTGCTGACTCCTCATGCCGGCGAAACCCATCGCTATGCTGCCAGGTTGCCGGACTGCCCCGGACGGCGGCGCGGCCGGGGGCGGCGTGGGGGCCACGGGGGAGCGTCATGCAGGAAAATCAGCGCAGCGGCGGGTAGCCGACGTAGTTCTCGGCCAGGGTCACCGACGCCGCGCGGGACGTGGTCACGTACCGCAACTGGGACAACTGCAGGGCCGCCGCCATAGGGTCGGCGCCCGGGGTGCGGTGCAGCATCGTGGTCATCCACCAGGAGAAGTGCGTGGACCGCCAGACCCGGCTCAGGCACGTGTCCGAGTAGGCGTCGGCGAGCCGGTGGTCGCCGCGCAGCAGCAGTTCGGTCAGCGCGTCGGCGAGCACCGCCACGTCGGCGATGGCCAGATTCAGTCCCTTGGCGCCGGTCGGCGGCACGATGTGGGCAGCGTCCCCGGCCAGGAACAGCCGCCCGTACCGCATCGGCGCGCTGACGAAGCTGCGCATCGGGGTGACCGCGATGTCCAGCGCGGGGCCTTCCTTCACTTCCCAGCCGGGCAGCGCGAACCGCTCCTGGAGCGCCTGCCAGATCCGGGCCTCCGGCCAGTCCTCGGCTCGAGCGTCGTGGTCCACCTGCAGGTACAGCTTGCTGACCTGCCGGTTGCGCATGCTGTGCAGGGCGAAGCCGTCGGGATGGTGGGCGTAGATCAGCTCGTCGGTGGCTGGCGGCGCATCGGCCAGGATGCCGAGCCACGCGTACGGGTATTCGCGCTCCCAGACGGTGCGCAGCCGGTCAGGGATGGCCAGCCGGCAGATGCCGTGGAACCCGTCGCAGCCCGCGATCACGTCGCAGGTGACCTCGTGCCGCTGGCCGCCAGGCGTGGTGTAGCACAGCACCGGCGCATCGGTGTCCAGGCCCGCCACCTCGGTGCCGGACACCTCGAACTCCAGTTCCCCGCGGTCGGCCAGGCGCCGGGCGATCAGGTCCTTGACCACCTCGGTCTGGGCGTAGACGGTGACCGTGCGCCCGCCGGCCAGATCGCGGAAGTCCAGATGGTGCCGCTCCCCGGCGAACTGCAGGTAGATGCCGCCGTGTTCGAGGCCTTCGGCGTCCAGGCGGCCGGCCAGCCCGGCCTCACGGAACAGCCGGACGGTGCCGTCCTCCAGTACCCCGGCGCGCTGCCGCGCCTCGCAGTAGGCCCGGCTGCGGATCTCCACGATCACCGAGTCGATGCCGCGCAGCGCAAGCAGATGCGACAGCAGCAGCCCGGCGGGGCCGGCGCCGACGATGCCTACCTGGGTGCGCTTGGCTGCCGTGGCGTCTCCTTCGGTACACCGCCAGCCTTCGGCCCCGGCGGGCAGGCGTGCGGGCTAGAACGGGTACGGGGCGATGTCTGCGCGCATGGTCACCCAGCGGGTGTCGGTGAACGCGTCCAGGTTGGCCGTGCCGCCGAAGCGGGCACCGGTGCCCGAGGCGAAGACCCCGCCGAACGGGGTGTTCGGCGCGTCGTCCACGGTCTGGTCGTTGATGTGCACGATGCCGGTGGGGATCCGCCGGGCCAGGTCGAGGCCGCGCATGACGTCCGCGGTGAGGATGCCCAGGGACAGCCCGTACTCGGTGTCCGCGGCCAGCTTGGCGGCCTCGTCCGCGGTGGCGAACCGCAGCACCGGCGCCACCGGGCCGAACACCTCGCTGGCGTAGGCGGGCATGGCGGGCGCCACATCAGCCAGCACGGTCGGCTTGTAGAACAGCCCTTCGTAGGTGCCGCCGGCGGCCAGCCGGGCGCCCGCGGCCACGCTGCCGGTGACCAGGTCGTGCACCTTGTCCCGCTGCTTGGCGTCGATGATCGGGCCGAGCGCGACCTGCTCGGTGGCCGGGTTGCCGACCGGGAGATGCTCGGCCTTGCCGGCCAGCGCCGCCACGTAGTCGTCGTAGACCGCCTCGTGCACGATGTGCCGGCCGGTGGTCATGCAGATCTGGCCCTGGTGCAGGAACGAGCCCCAGGCGCCGGCGGACGCGGCCTTGGCCACGTCGGCGTCGTCCATCACGATCATGGCCGAGTTGCCGCCGAGTTCCAGGTGGCAGCGCTTGAGGTGGGCGGCGGCAAGCTGGCCCACATGCCGGCCCACGGCGGTGGAGCCGGTGAACGAGATCACCCTGACCAGCGGATCGGTGATCAGCGCCTCACCGGCGTCGGCGCCGCCCGGCAGCACGTGCAGCAAGCCCTCGGGCAGGCCCGCCTCCTCGAACACCCGGGCCAGCACGACGCCGCCGCAGACCGCGGTGCGCGGGTCCGGCTTGAGCACCACCGCGTTGCCCAGCGCCAGGGCGGGCGCGACTGAGCGGATGGCCAGGATCTGCGGGAAGTTGAACGGGGCGATCACGCCCACCACGCCGACCGGGACCCGCTCGGCGAAGCTCAGGTGCGGCGACTCGCTGGGCAACAGCTCGCCGTAGGGGCGCGAGGGCAGCGTGGCCGCCTCGTAGACCTCCTCGGTGGCGACGTGCGTCTCGAACTGTGCCGCCGGGGGGATCTTGCCGCTCTCGCGGATGTTCCACTGCTCTATCTCGTCCGCGTGGGCCTTCCAGATGTCGCCCGCACGGCGCAGCACCGCGGCCCGCTCGGTGTGCGGGGTCGCGGCCCAGGCCGCCTGGGCAACCGCGGCCGCAGTCGTCGCGGCCGCCACGTCGGCGGCCGACGCGATGCCGGTCCGGCCCAGTTCGTCGCCCGTCGCCGGCTCGGTGACCGGGGCCTCACCGCCCGCGGCGGCCTTCCACCCGCCCGAGTAGATCTTCCCCCGCCAGGCTGACTCCTCCAGAAACGCCATGGGCTCTCCTCGGCTGCGGGCGGATTACCGGCCGCCCTGTGCGGGTCGCGAACATCGGTGCTGAGCACGAACATGGGCGAATCTAAGTGATCGGTACACGGGTGTCAACGCGCCCGGGCCGGCGGCGCCGGCGCACCCCAGGCCGCCTCCGGGCGGGCCTGCTTGCGGGCCACGGAAGGGCTCTTTCGCGGATGCGGGCGATCATGCTACCTCTGTCTCATGAGTGAACACAGAGACCGTCCGCCGCTGCTACCGGCAGCCGGTGAAGAGGCCATCGCGAGAGTCACCGCACGAGCGCATGAGGAAAGTGTCTCGCTGGTCTGGTTCCTCTATGCCGACCACGGCGGGATCATCCGGGGCAAGTCGGCGACCGCGCCGATGCTGCCGGCCCGCATAGTGACCGGGATCGGCCACACGGTCGCCATGATGGCCATGTCCATGCTGGACCACCTCCAGCAGGTGGACGGCATGGGCCCGGTCGGCGAGGTGCGCATCATGCCCGACCCGACCACATTCGTGCCGCTGCCGTACGCCCCGGGCGCGGGCGCGATGCTGGCCGACCAGGTGCTGCCGTCGGGAGAGCCCTGGGACGGGTGCGCCCGCACCTACCTGAAGCAGGCCATCGCCGCGGCGACCGCCGAGGGCTATGCGGTCACCGCAGCGTTCGAGCCGGAGTTCACCCTCGGACGCCGGGAGAGCGACCCGGGCGGCGGACCTGACCGGCTGGTGCCCAACGATGACAGCCTGTGCTACTCGGCCACCGGCTTCCACCTGGCGCACGACTTCGCGATGGACCTGCTCGGTGCGCTCACCGCCCAGGGGCTGCGGCCCGAGCACTACTACCCAGAGCTGGGCCACGGCCAGCAGGAGATGACCCTCAGGTACGCGCCCGCACTGCGCGCCGCCGACAACCACGTGCTGTACCGGGAGGCGGTGCGGGGCACCGCGTTCCGCCGCGGGCTGTGGGCCAGCCTGGCTCCTAAGCCCATCCCCGACCAGGCAGGCAACGGCGCCCACCTGCACATCTCGCTGCGCGATGTGAAACCGGGCGGCGAACTGGGGCCGACCCCGGTCTTCTACGACGCCGCGGATCAGTACGGCCTGTCCGCGGCCGGATACCACTTCATCGGTGGCCTGCTCGCACACCTGCCCGCGCTGGTCGCGCTGACCTGCGGTTCTGTCAACAGTTACCGGCGGCTCGTGCCGCAGATGTGGAGCAGCGCCTACACCATCTACGGGATGGACAACCGTGAGGCGGCGGTGCGGATCTGCTCGCCGATGAGCGACGACCGCGCCAAGTCGGTCAACCTGGAACTGAAGCCGTCCGACTCCAGCGCCAACCCGTACCTCGCGCTGGGCGCGGTCATCCACGCGGGCCTGGACGGGATCCGGCGCAAGCTGGATCCGGGCGAGGCCGTGAATGTCGACCCGGCTGTTCTTACGGATGCAGAACGATCGGCCCGCGGTGTCCACCGCCTCCCGGAATCCCTGGGCGCGGCGCTGGACGCTCTGGAAGCCGACGAGTTGCTGATGGAGTCCCTCGGCGACCTGCGCCGCCGCGCCTATCTGGCGGTGAAACGGTCGGAGGCGGCGGCGTTCGCGGACATGGACACGGCGAGGGAGTGCTTCGAGCACTTCACCAAGATCTAGCGGCAAACCGCGTTTGACCTGGACTTGACACCCCGGTCCCGCCGTGCCCAT
>DASXKD010000480.1:0-6013 GCA_036497045.1 Streptosporangiaceae bacterium
TGGCGGTGACACCGCTGTCGGCGCCGCCACGCGGCAGGCACGGCGATCCGGAGATGGACGAACCGCCGAACGTGCGCTGGGTCCTGCTGCACATGATCGAGGAGACCGCGCGACATGCCGGTCACCTGGACATCGCCAGGGAACTGATCGACGGCCAGACCGGGCTCGGGCCGCGCTGACCGGCCTGACGCCATCCCTGCCGTGGAAGATCCGGTGACGATCGTACCTATCGGGGCGCTGTCCGATAGAAGCCAACCTTAGGGACGGCTCGCCGCACGAACGCGCCCTCTGCCGCATTCCGCACTCCACGTGTCGCAGATCAGTTGGCGGACGACTGGGCGGGTTCAACCGGTGTGCGCAAGGAGCTTGGCGAGCTCTTCGGACGGTTTCTAGGGTCTGGCCCGTCGGCGCGAGGTCCACGGTTCAGGTTGCGGTACCTGTCAATGAACGTCGGTGTCGTGGCGAGGTCAATGTGGATGGCCGCAGCGCGGTGGCGTTAGGAGGTGGTGTTCCGGAGGTCCATGCCGAACAGGTGCACGCCGGTGGCCGGCAGTTCGGTGAAGCCGATGTGGCGATAGAAACGGGCCGCCCGACTGTTGCCGAGGGTGACGTACAGGTGTACTCCCCAGGACCCGTGGTCGCGCAGGGCCGCGGTCAATGTGTTGATCAACTGGCGGCCGTATCCGTTGGCCTGCAAGCGTGGTAGCAGGTTGATGTGCAGGTGCGATGGGTAGCGCGCTGCCACCTCGTCCGGGGTACGCCAGGGGTGGTGGATCACGTGCGCCACATGCTGGTCGGGCGTCCACTGCTGGGAAGGAAGGCCAGGTGGGGGGTCTGGGTAGCGGGTGCGCAGGCGGGGCCACCACTTGGTTTCCAGGCCTTTCTCGAACGCCTGGCTGTCCAGCGCGCCGACGATGTAGCCCCCCACGCCTGCGTTGTCTTCTGCCACGAATGCCAGGGATGGCTCGAACAGGCCGTAGGGAGCTGCAAAACAGTGCCCAAGCAGCCGGGGGTCGCGGTAAAGCGCGGTCGCGTCTTGGCCCTTGTCGCCGGTCAGGAGGCAGATCTGGTACAAGGCGTCGAGGTCGGCTGGGCCGTAAGGACGGATGCGGGCTGGTGTGCGATCGATGGGCTTCCCCGGCTGGTGCCTGGCCCGGGTGCATATTCTTGCGGTGCCTGGCCCCCGGCTAGGTGCCAGTTAACGCCGGTGCCGCGGCGGGGGTCAACGTGCAGCGCCCGCAGCGCGCCAGCGCGGAGGGTTCAGCCGCGGGTGCTGGTAGGCGTAGAGCGACCGCGCGCCGCTAGGTTGGCCTCGGTGCGGTACTGGAGGTCCCTGGGCCAGGATCGGTCGGTCCACAGCCGGGACTCATGACCGGCCATCGGCAGCAACGTTAGCGCCACACCGTCAGCCTGGTGCGCATGACGGAACGCGGCTGGGCGCCCATCCGGGAGCTGCCGGGGCTGGTCGCTAGCCTGGACCGGTGACCGTCCACGAGCTTTCGCGCGTCGATGCCTGCCGCATCGCGGTACGCGCGCAACTGCTGGACAGTGCGCGGCCGGCCGGGCTGCCCGACGTGGTGCGCCACCTGACATTGCTCCAGATCGACAAGGCCATGACCGCTGCCGTGGATCACGAGATCAAGGACCTGGCCCACTGGCTCGAACTGGATCTCATGCCGCGGTGAAGCAGTCGGTGCTGCCCCGCCTGGCTCTCCTGGCGCTCATCTGGGGTTCTTCGTTCCTGTGGATCAAGCTGGCGAACCGCGGCTTCCCCCCGGTTGAGGTGACCTTCGCCCGGCTGGCACTGGGCGCGGCCGTGCTGCTCCCCATCGTCCTGGCCCGGCGGGAAGAGGTGCCGCGCTCGGCGCCGGTGTGGGGGCACATCGCCGTGGCAGCGCTGTTCGCCAACGCGATCCCATATCTGCTGTTCGCGGTCGCCGAGCAGACCGTCGGTTCGTCTACCGCCGGAATCATCAACGCGACCACGCCGCTGTGGACCGTGCTCCTGGCCCTGGCCCTCAGGCATCAGCGGTCGGTGACCGGCTGGCAGGGGGCCGGGCTGATCGTCGGTTTCGCCGGCGCCCTGCTGATCTTCTCGCCGTGGCATTCCGCGACCGGCGTGGCCTCCGCGGGCGGGCTGGAATGCCTGGCCGCGTCGGTCAGCTACGCGATCAGCTACATCTACATGGACAAGTTCCTGGTCCGGCGGGGCCTGCGCCCGATCGCGCTCTCGGCCTGCCAGCTTCTGGTGGCGGCGATGTGGCTTGCCCTCGCGCTGCCGGTTTCCGGGGCCCGCGCGCCGCACATCGGCGTCGCCAGCCTGGCGGGACTGGCCATTCTGGGCGTGCTCGGCACCGGTATCGCGTACGTGCTGAACTACCAGATCATCGCCAGCGAAGGCGCGACCGTCGCCTCGACGGTGACCTACCTGCTGCCCGTGGTCGCGATCGTGCTCGGCGTCCTGGTCCTCGGCGAGACAGTGACCGTCGCGGCACTCGCGGGCATCGCGCTGGTGCTGGCAGGCGTGGCGCTGACCCGCCGCCGGGAGAAGACTGCCGTTGGTGAGCAGGCTCAGTGAGCCGGCCGGGCGGCGATGAACAAGCTCCCATTCGCACGTCGATATACACATGGAGCATCGGCGGGCCTAGGCCGGCCGCCGGGGCAGGAGGCCGCAGGGCATGGCCGCAGGGCTGGAAGGAGCACGATGACAGCGGATGAGTACCAGCCCGTCAGGGTTTCCAGGCGGATAGAAGCGCCGGCGGCGGACATTTTCCGTGTGCTGGCCGATCCGCGGCGGCACCTGGAGATTGACGGGTCAGGGATGCTGCGCGGGGCCGTGTCCGACGCGGTGGTCACGGGCGTCGGGGATGTCTTCACGATGCGGATGTACTACTCCGAGCACGGCGACTACGAGATGGACAACCATGTCGTCGAGTTCGAGCAGGACCAGCGCATCGGCTGGGAACCGTGGGCAGGCCGCGGCCACCCGGACACAGCTCCGGACAGTACGGCCGAGGCCCGGTGGGGGCACGTGTGGAGCTATGAGCTGGCCCCCGACGGCCCGGATGCGACCATCGTCACCGAGATCTACGACTGCTCCCACGCGCCCGAAGAGGAGCGCGCAGGCATGGACAACGGCAAGATCTGGACCGAGAACATGGCCGAGACGCTGGAGCGGCTCGACCGGGTCTGCACCGGGCAGTAGGCACGCGCCGAGTGCGCATAGGCCAGCGCCGGGCGCCCCGGCTGCAGGGCATCAGGGGGTCACGAAGGCAGCCTGGATCGCGTGCGACGGCCTCACAACCGTCCGGGCAGCAGGCGCAGGCTCACCTGGCAGCCAAGTTCGCGGAAGCCCAGAGAGCGGGCGATGCGGCGCGACGAGTCCGGCCGCGCTCGCCACTGTGGCAGCTTGCCCTCGCCGATGGCGGCCGCCACGGCGGCCGATGCCGTCGCGGTGCCAAGGCCCCGGCCCCGGGCGCGGACGGCGGTCAGCACAGAAAGGTGCGCGACGCGGCCCGGCCAGTCGCGGTAACCGGCGGCCGCGACGATCCGCCCGTGCTCACGGATGGCGAATGCCGGGGAAGTGATCTCGTCCAGGCCGCTTTCATTGGCATCATCCAGGTCAGCCGCGGACAGGAACCGGCGCACGGCGGGATCTTGCGGTGGGACCGCCTCGGTCACGCCCGGCCCGTCCCGCGGGCGGAACTCCCCGGCATCCAGGTAGGCCAGGCTTGCCGGGCCGAGCACCTGTGCGCCCGGAAACACGCTGCCGAGCACCCCGGCATCCGTCAGCGACCTGGGCGCCAGCATGCCCAGCGCAGGTTCAAGGAGTTCCGCCACAGGGGAAGTCGGTGCCGTCGCGATGGCCGCATCCCCGATGACCACAAGGCCGGCCCAGCCCGGCGGACACAGGCGTGACTGCGGTGACACCACCACCCGGAGGGCCGGTCCGAAGGAGACGGGGGCGCCCGCCAGGCTCTCCCACAGGGCGCGGGAACGCGCCGTCAGTGTGGACAGGCTCATGACTGACTGCTCTCCCATGGTCGTCATCCTCCTCTGAGCACCGGGCGGGCGGCCATCGCGGGCCCCGGAGTGCGGACGGGCCGCGGGCGGCAGCGCTGGCAGTACCGCGCCTCCGGCGCCGCGGCCAGCAACCGGGCCATTTTGACCCTGGGTTTACGGTTTTCTGTGAACTTTTCCGGGGGGTGCCGCGTTGCCTATAGGTACGCGGAATACCCTGACCTGGGGATCACTTGGCCATGTGCGGCCACGGGGGATGCCAGGGCGGGGCAGACGAGCGGGGCCATTGGTCTCGCGAGCGGGGCCGTGGGTTCGATAGCGACACCAGGGGGTCGCGATGACCAGCACGGACGAGGCCGTAGAAGCGGATGTGGCGTATATCGACGCGGGAAAGACCCTCCGTCAGGCGGGTCACCTGATGCGTGAACTCGGGGTGGCAGCGCTGCGGGTCCGCGGGGACAACGGCGACGTCGAGGGGACCATCAGCCAGGACATGGTGGTCCGGCGCATCGCGGCAGGCGGGGATCCGAAGACTGTCACGGTGGGGGAGGTCGCGTCCGCCGTGCCCGCCCGGCGCCGCGCACCGGCCCGCTCTCCAGGCGGCGGGGCGCGGCGCGGCCATCATGGCGCGGACCCCGGCGGCGATCTGGACTGGCCAGAGATCGGGCCCGGCTCCGCCTGGCCGTGGCAGGCGCGGACGGCACCGAGCACCGAGCTAAGCACACAGCGCCCGGGCCTGGTCGCCTGACGGCCATTACCGGCTGTCATGCGGGATCCAGGAATTGGTGGCCTCCGTCGCGTGCTGTTCGGCGTCGACCTCTTTGCCATTGGCCGGCGCATTCCGTTATCCGCCGCGCCGACCATGCCCTGCACCGATAGCAGCACCATCTGCGCTCGCCGCCAGGTCACCACCGACCCGCTGTCCCGGCGCACGATCCGCACCAGGTGCCGCCCTCGTCATCGTCGATCTCTCGCCTCGGCAAGCGTTCGGCCAGGTCTCTTTGGCTGCTCAGGGGCGTGTGGTGCACGCCGATGGACGCCGGTGTACGTGGGTGTGAGACTAGGAATGAGACTGCCCTGGCCTGCTGGCTGGTCTGACATTGTGCGGTGAGGCGCGGCCTGGAGCTTTGTGATCCCGGTCGGCAAAGGGATGGGGGCTGATGAGAGCAGTTGTTTTCGACAGGTACGGGCCACCGGAGGTGCTGCGGCTCGCCGAGGTCGGGCGGCCGGTACCCAAAGAGAACGAGGTCCTGGTTAAGGTCCGCGCCACGACGGTCAACCGGACCGACACCGGGATTCGCCAGGGCGAGCCGTTTTTCAGCCGCTTCGTCAGCGGTTTCCCCCGGCCGAGGCGGAAGATCCTCGGCACCGAGGTGGCTGGCGAGGTCGAAGCGGCCGGCCCGGCCGTCACCGAGTTCACCGCCGGTGACCAGGTCTTCGGCGTCAATGCGTGGCGGTTCGGCGCCCACGCGGAGTTCGTCTGCATGCGGGAGAGCGCCGCGCTGGCGGGCAAGCCGGCCGGCATGAGCTTCGAGGAGGCCGCGGCGGTCTGCGACGGGGCGATCTTGGCCCTTGGCTGCCTGCGACCCGCCGGGCTGCGGAAGGGGAAGACGATCCTCGTGTACGGCGCGTCGGGCTCAATCGGCACCGCCGGGGTTCAGCTGGCCAAGTACTTCGGCGCCGACGTCACCGCGGTGTGCAACACCAAGAACATCGACACCGTCACGGCGCTCGGCGCCGGCCACGTCATCGACTACACCCAAGAAGACTTCACCACCAACGGCCAGACCTACGACGTGATCTTCGACGCGGTCGGCAAGCACTCGTTCCGTCGCAGCAAAGGCTCCCTCAACCCGGGCGGGATGTACCTGGCCACCGACCAGCTGCAGAACCTGGCCCTGGCCTTGTGGACCTCGCGGATCGGGGATAAGAGGGTGGTGTTCCCGATCCCCCCGCGGTACACAAAGAAGGACGTCCTGTTCCTCAAGCAGCT
>DASXKD010000481.1:0-1707 GCA_036497045.1 Streptosporangiaceae bacterium
TCCCAGCCAGCTGGTGAGCGAGCTCGACCCCGCCCGCAAGGTGGCCAGGCTCGCCGGCGGCGGTGCAATCCCCTACGACCTGTTCCTCGGCGTGCCGGTGCATCAGGCGCCGGCGGTGGTCCAGGCCTCAGGGTTGTGCGCCGATGGCTGGATCCCGGTGAACCCGCACACCCTCGAGACGGTGTTCCCCGGCGTCTACGCGGTCGGTGACGTCACCAGCGTCGGCACGCCAAAGGCCGGCGTGTTCGCCGAAGGGCAGGCGGCCGTCGTGGCCGCGGCGATCATCGCCCGGCAGGCCGGTCGCGAATCATCGGTTCAGTACGACGGCCGCGGCCAGGTCTACATGGAGTTCGGGCACCGCCAGGTGGCCCGGCTCGACCTGACCTTCGCGGCGGGGCTGTCTCCCACCGGCACCTTTCAGGCGCCGTCAACCGACCTGACCGGCCACAAGTCCGAATTCGTGGCCACCCGCATCCAGCGCTGGTTCGGTCGCGACTAGAACCTCCGAGCAACCGCGGCGGAAAGGGTTGACCGCAGGGGTATGGGCTGGTGGGCTGGGGGCATGGCAGGCCTGGTGGGTTTTGTCGGCCGTGACGGTGAGTTGTCCCGGCTGCTGGGGGCGCTGGACGGTGAGGCACGGCTGGTGCTGGTGGTCGGGGATGCGGGGGTGGGCAAGACCCGGTTTGTCGACGAGGCGATGGAGCGCGCCGCGGCGGCGGGGATCGTGATGGTGCGGGGGGAGTGCTTGCCGCTGGCGGGCACGCTGCCGCTGCTGCCGGTGGGGGATGCGCTGGGCGAGCTGGCCAGGCTGGAGGGCGGCAGGCTGCTGGCGGCCGCGCTGGACGTCGCCCCCGGGTACGTACGGGACGAAGTGGGGCGGTTGCTGCCGGGGCTGGCCCCGGGTAGCGGTACGGCCTCGGCTGGCCGGGACGTTGAGTGGCGCCGGGAGCGGTTGTTCGGCAGCGTGGCGGAGGTGCTGGCCGCGGTGGCCGGGAGGGCCGGGTCCGGGGTTGCGCTGGTGGTGGAGGATGTGCACTGGGCGGATAGCGAGACGCTGGATTTTCTGACCTTCCTGGTGCGGGCCGGACGACGGGGGCCGGTACGGGTCGTGGCGACGTGCCGGGGGGATGAGGCGCCGATGGCGGCGCATGTGGCGGGCTGGCTGGCGTGGGTGCGTGCCGACGCGGGGGTGGAGGAGATCCGGCTGGGACCTCTGTCGCAGGCGGAGGTAGCCGGGCAGGCTGCGGCGCTGGCGGGCGGCCCGGTGTCCCCGCAGGTGATCAATTACCTGTATGCGCGCGCAGAGGGGAATCCGTTTTTCACCGAGCAGCTCGTGGCCGCCGCGCTGGCCGGGGAGACGGAGGGCGGTCTACGGATCCCGGCGGGCTTGCCGGCCCGGCAAGCGGAGCTGCAGGCGGCGCGGGCCGGCCGGTGTGCGGGGGAGGCGCGGGCGGTCCTGGCGGGTCTGGCGGTCGCGGGCCGGAGCCTGGCTGAGAATCTGCTGACCGCGGTCACCGGGCTGGAGGTCGAGGCGGTACGACGGGGGCTGCGGGAACTGGCCGAAGCCCGGCTGCTCGCCGAGGACACCTCCGGCGGGGGGCACCGGCCACGGCATGCGCTCCTGGCCGAGGCAGTCGCCACGAGGCTATTGCCCGGGGAGCGCATGATGCTACATGGGCGCACGGCGCAGGCGCTGGCCGGTGACCA
>DASXKD010000482.1:0-5466 GCA_036497045.1 Streptosporangiaceae bacterium
CGCGACTACTGGGAAGCGCTGCACCCGACCTCGGCAGGCGGCGGCTATATCAACTTCATGATGAGTGAGGGCCAGGAGCGCATCAGGGCCTCCTACCGCGGCAACTACCACCGGCTGGCCCAGATCAAGCACCGCTACGACCCGGACAACACCTTCCACATCAACCAGAACATCCAGCCCGACGGCGGGCTCGGCTCCTAGCACGGCCGGTTGCCAGGAGGACACGATGCACGGGTACAGCCCGCAGGTTCTGAGTTCGCCACGGGTGCGGGACCCGCGGGCTCATTCGGCCACCGTCCCGCGCGGCGGGCAGGCCCGGCGCGCGGGACGGCCTCAAGCCGCCGCCCACGTCGTGTGCCTGCACGCAAGCGCCAGTTCCGGCCGCCAATGGCGCGCACTCCAAAGCCAGCTCGCCGACGGCTACCAGGTGCTGTCCCCGGACCTCTACGGCTCCGGGGACAGCCCGCCGTGGCCGCCCGGGCGGGAGCTGACCCTCGCCGATGAGGTTGCCCTGCTTGAGCCGGTGTTCGAGGCTGCGGGCGGGCCGTTCCACCTGGTCGGGCATTCCTACGGCGGTGCTGTCGCCGTGCGAGCCGCCCTCACCTACCCCGGCTGCTTCCGGTCCCTGGTGCTCATCGAACCGGTGCTGTTCGGCCTGCTGATCGCGGAGGACCGGCATCAGCCCGCCGCGCGCGAGGTCGTCGCGCTGTGCCAGCACACCAGAGCCGCCGTCGAGGTCGGGGCGCTGGACAGCGCGGCGCGGCGGTTCATCGACTACTGGATGGGCGCGGGCACCTGGGCGGGGATGCCCCCGCAGCAGCGGGCCACGGTCGCCCAGGCGATGCCCAGCGTGCGCAGCCAGTGGACGGCGATATTCGCCGAAACAACGCCGCTGCCCGCCTATTCGCGGCTTGACCTGCCCATCCTCTACCTGGAGGGCAGCAAGTCCCCGCCATCCACCCGTGCCGTGACCAGACTGCTCACCCAGACCTTGCCCAACGTGACCTTGACCGAGCTGAAGGACGCGGGCCATATGGCGCCGCTCACCCATCCCGGCATGGTGAACGCGGTCATCCAGGAATACCTGGGACAGGTCAGCTAAACGCAAACCGCCTCCGGCCTGACGCCGTCCCGCCGGAGGAGGCTCACTTACGCATCCGCGGCCTGACGGCCTCGGCTGACGGCCAGTGCCGGTGCCCGTTGGTTCTCAACGCCGGCCGCGAAGGCGCCGTAACCTGGGCGGTGGCGGACGAGGCTTACCGGGAGCTGGGTGAAGCAGCCTGGGCCTGGGTGCTGGGCCAGATCCGGGAAGACGACGGCCCCTGGATGCTACGCCTGGCCCGTGTCATGGACCACGGGCTCACCGCCCCTGTCGTCGATCGCCCGGACCAGTGGTGGGCCGTCCCGGCCCGGCGTCGTACCGTCCACAGTGGCACCAGCATGCTGCTGTGAGGGCAGCAGTTCGCCGCCGCGAACCGCACGCCTGGATTTGGCCCGCCGGGCGTTGACACGCGAGCCACCCGGGGAAAGCATGACGAACACCTGCACAGGAGGGAGATGGCGAGCATGGTGAGCCTGCGGCGATCATCAGGAATGTTGGGCTTGGCCGCCGTGGCCGTCCTTGCCGTGGGGCTGCAGGCAGGCCCCGCCCAGGCAGGCTCCGTGGGACCGAAGCAGTACTTCACCGGGGTCATCAACGGCAAGGACGGCAACACCACCACCCCTATCACCATCAAGATGGCCTGCACCGGGACGCTCCAGCCCGGCCAGACCGGCCACCCGCGGGCCGGGCAGACCCTGGCGGTTCACCAACTGTTCCCGCCTGCGTCCGGCTCGCTCGGCTACACCGGCGAGGACTCCAGGATCGGCGTTTTCTTCGCGGCTCCTCCGGGCACAGCTCAGGCCAACGCCACGAGCCGTATGTTTACCCGTTACGACAGCCCCCAGTCCCTGCCTACCTCGCTCACCCTGCCGTGCGCCGGGACGGGCAAGGTCTGGTTCAGCCCGGTCCCGGTGGTCCCCCCGTCCCGGGCAGCCGTCGTCCCGGTCCGGTACGTGAGCAAGTCCTGAGCCGCCGCGCGTGCCAGCGCCGGCGGGGCGGGTGGGCGGGAATCACCCCCTGGAGGGTGACGACACGCCCCGGCCCGGAGGAACAAGATCAGTCATGGCACGCGAGACTGCGGAGCCGCCCACGGGCCCGTCATCGAATGAGCACCCAGACAGGCCGGGCCAGCATGTTGCTGACCCGGTCGAAGCCGGCCAGCCGCCAGCGGCGGCCGAAACCCAGCAGCTAGCCACGGCTCCCGAAGTTGCTCAGCCGGGCACGGTTGCCAGTGCCGGCCAGCAACCAACGGTTGCCGAAGCCAGTCAGCCGGCCGCGGCTGCCGAGGCTGGTCAGCCGCCTGTGGCTACCGAAGTCAGTGAGCCTGCGGCTGCCGACGCTGGCCCGGCTGTGGTTCCGCCCGAAGGCCCTCCTCCGCCACCCACCAAGCAGGCGAAACCCCGCAGGCTGCTCTACGTCACGCTCCCTGGCTGCTGGGGTGCGATCATTTTCGCGGCCCTTTCTTTCACGCCGTCGCTGCTCCCGCGCGGCGGCCTTATTCAGGGCATTGTCTGTGGGATCACCGCGGCCATCGGGTACGGGCTCGCGGTGTGGGCCGCATCCATCTGGCGTGCCTTCGCCGACCGGGCCGCCCGCCGCCCGCGGCCGTGGGCCTGGCGCACCTTCGTCATCGCCGCGGTCGTGCTGTTCGCCGTCGCCTTCGGGCTCGGGCAGTACTGGCAGTACGAGATCCGCAAGCTGATGGGGGTGACGGAGTACAACATCCCGCTGGCCGTTGCCTCGCCGTTCATTGCGGTGCTGGTCTTCTGCCTCTTCCTGCTGATCGGCCGCGGCCTGCGCGGTCTTTACCGCTGGGTCGCGAAGCTGCTCAACCGGTGGATCGGGCCGCGCGCGGCCCGCGGGGTCGGCTGGGCTCTGGTGGTCGGCGTCACCTACCTGGTGGTCAGCGGCCTGCTGCTGCAAGGCTTCATCAACCTCATGAACGCGGCCTACGGAACGCGCGACACGAAGACCGCGGAGGGGATCCACCAGCCCACGACCAGCCTGCGTTCCGGCGGGCCGGGCTCGCTCATCCCGTGGGACACGCTCGGCTGGCAAGGCCGGAACTTCATCGGCAAAGGCCCGTCAACAGCCGATATCGCGAAGTTCACCGGCCAGCCCGCCATGGAGCCGATCCGGATCTACGCCGGGCTGGCGTCAGCCAAAGGGGCGCAGGCCCAGGCCGCGCTGGCCGTCAAGGACCTCCAGCGGGCGGGCGGTTTCAGCCGCAAGAACCTGCTTGTGGTGACGACGACCGGCAGTGGCTGGGTGGATCCGGCGCTGGTCGACAGCTTCGAATACCTCACCGGCGGCAACGCTGCCACCGTGGCGATCCAGTACTCCTACCTGCCGTCCTGGATTTCCTACCTGGTGGACAAGGCCAAGGCCCAAGAGGCCGGGCGCGCACTCTTCGACGCGGTCTACGGGGCCTGGGCTCAGCAGCCCGCGGGCGACCGCCCCAAGATGTACGTCGCCGGGGAGAGCCTGGGCTCGTTCGGCGGCGAGGCCGCCTTCACCGGCGAGAACCAGATGCGCAACCTCACCTCGGGCATCCTGTTCGCGGGGCCGCCCAACTTCAACACGCTGTTCCGGGAGTTCTCCGACCACCGCGACCCGGGGAGCCCGGAGGTCCAGCCGATCTACGCCGGCGGGCGGACCGTGCGGTTCGCGAGCGATGTGACCAAGGCAATCCCGCCGGCCGGCCAGCCCTGGAACGGCACCCGGGTGCTGTACCTGATGCACCCGTCCGACCCGATCGTCTGGTGGAGCCCGCATCTGATCTTCAGCCAGCCGGACTGGATCAGCGAGCCACCCGGCAGTGACGTGCTGGGGACCATGTTCTGGATGCCGTTCATAACCTTCTGGCAGGTCACCGCCGACCTTCCGTTCGCCACCGGCGTTCCGGACGGCCACGGTCACCGGTACAGCGCCGAGTACGTCGACGGCTGGAACGCCGTCGTGCGCCCCGCCGGAATCACGTCGCAGGACCTGGCCACCCTCAGGGGCATCATCGCCAAGGTGAGGTGATCTGCCCTTCAGATGCGCGCCGGGCTCAGCCGCGTGCGCCGCGCTAGTGAACCACGAACCAGGCGACGGCCAGCGCGAGGCCGTTGGTCGCGACATGCGCCAGCACCGGCGCGATCAGGCTCCCTGACCGCAGCCTGAGCCAGCAGAACACCAGGCCCGCGCCGGACGTCACCACGATCGCGCCGAGCACCAGCAGCACCTGCCCGGCCACGCTGCTGGCCTCGCCCCTGAATACGTGGTTGTCCGACATCGTGTGCAGGGTCGGCGCGATGTGCCACAGGCCGAACAGCACCGAGGTGACCAGGCTCGCCCGCCACGGCCCCCACCGTTTCAGTGCCGACCCCAGCAGTACGCCGCGAAAGGCGAACTCCTCCGGGATCGCCGTGAGCAGCACGATCGAGATACCTAGCTCGTAACCGAGCCGCCCGGCGCTGATCTGCGCCCGCGAATCATGCAGGAAGCCGTTCGTGGCCGGGATCAGCGCGGCGATCGCCAGCACCAGCAGGACGAGCCCGAAGGCAGCGCCGCCATAGCCCAGGCCCGCGGGCACCTGTTTCCAGCCAAGCCCGAGGTCGTCGCGCGTGAGGCCACCGTCCCAGGCGACGATGATCAGCGCCGCGACGAGCAGGCCGGCCGCCACCGCGGGCGGTCCGAGCAGCCCATACGAGCGCGCGATCGTGAACGCGACCAGTACCACCACGGTCTGCACAAAGCAGCGCATGGCGCCATCACCGCGGCGGCTACCTCTGATCGAGAATGCGCCGCTTGGCAGTCTCATAATGAGCGTCGGAAAGGACGCCCTCCTCATGCAGTTGAGCGAGCTTCCGCAACTGGGCCAGCCACGATGTCTCGTCGGCCGCAGGCGGGGGCTGGGCCGCGGTGGCCGATCCGGCGGGAGGGGCCGGAGCGGGAGGGGGAGGGGCGGGCGGCGGCGGTGCGTCCGGCGGGACAGGTGCGGTCGCCACAGGACCGCCTGCCGTCACCGGCTGGCCGGTGACATGCACCCCCATCGAACGCCAGAACAGGTCGGTCTTTGCGGCATAGTCGGCCGCGCTGAGCCTGCCGGCGCGAAACGACGCTGTGGCCCTTTTCATCGGATCCACATGAGGCAGTTGCCTCTTGCTGAGCTGGAGACCCCGGCTGCAGACCGGGCACACCAGGTAGTCGTCCGTGCCATAGGGCACCACAGGCACGAAGTAGAGGCGTACCGACTTCTTCGACCGGACGTGGTGCAGGACGACCTGGTTGTTGCAGTTGGGGCAGACGGTCTGCACGGCCTCGCCCAGGTCCTCCTGCTTGCCAGCACCGAAGCCAAAAATAACCACCATCAGTCAATC
>DASXKD010000483.1:0-6743 GCA_036497045.1 Streptosporangiaceae bacterium
TCTCGGGAAATCGCTCACGATATCTATTGTCGGTCAGCCTGCAAGATGGGCGCCACCACCCGTCATGGGTGATACATCTGAGGCCCCTGTGTGCCGCTGGCCTTGCGGGGCGCCAGATGCCTCAGATGCCTCAGCCGTGGCAGCCGAGCGTGCAATCGTCAGGGGAACGTCACGCGGGTCGCTTCCTGCTTGCCTTGGGCGAAACCGGCACGGGCAGCGGGGACGCGGGTCGCCGGATCCATCTGGTTCGTGCCCATTGCGGCCAGGGAATCGGCGTCCGGTGTGATCACCTCGACGCGGCTGCCCTGCTTGCGCAGGGCCTCGACCTCGCTTGCCAGGTCCGCGCCCCATTCCGGGTCTCTGCGCAGGCCCTCGAACTGGCCTGCTTGCGGTGGTGTCTGGCTCCATCCGCCGAACGGCGAGAGCACCACGACGTTCGCATAGCCCGAGGCAAGGTCGGCATTGTCGGTGGAGCGCACGCCACCGTTGATGTAGTGAGTGCCGTTGATGCTGTGCGTGGGGGCCATACCGGGCAGCGCGGTGCTCGCGGTGACCGCGTCCACCAGGTCGACGCCGGAATCGCGGTCGAACGCAGCCAACTCGCCGGTATGCGCGTCGACGGCCACCACGATCATCGGCCTGTCCGGCCATTCAGCGCGAGGCAACCGGGCGGCGACCATTGCCCGCCGCTGTCCCGCCCCGGGTCCGAGTATGGAGTCGCTCTCCAACCCGAACGCGCCCATCGCACGTCGTAGATCGGCCGCCGAGGTCGCGGCGGCACCGATGGCCCGCATCCGCTCGAACACCGTGGCCATTGGCAGGGACGGCGGCCGTTCCCGGCTCTGCCCGACCGGTTGAACCGGCGGGGACAGCACCGAGGCCAACAGTTCGGCCGCTGGTATGCCGCTGCGCACCCACGCTGCCGTGGTGGCACCGGCCGAGGTGCCGACCACCAGATCGGCGGCCTCTGTCAGATCGAGACCAGCCTCGGCCAGACCAGCGATGACACCGATCTGCCACGCCTGTCCGGCAGCCCCACCACCACCGAGAACCAGAGCAACATTGTGAACCATAGGTTTCGCCTTCCAGGAGTGCCTTGTCACCGAGGCGCTCCCGGCGATACCTACGTCAATCGCCCGACCGTGACGGCAAGGGAGAGCACCCACATCGATACAGCGTTCATGGGTCTCACCTCCTCCGACGGTGTCACGGTCGACTGCAAGCTACCAGCCCGACGCGATCCCGACCAACCCTTTTCCCGCCACGTGATCACGACTCCAGACAGGCCCTAGTCCCGGCGGCAGTTGCACTGGGGGTGGGGGTGCCAGGTGCGGCGGCGCCACTGCCAGCCGGGCAGCACCAGCTCCAGCGTGCCGTTGGTCACCGCGGCAGCCGCCCCGGCGCCCTGATCCAGGAATGCCAGGGCCTGCGCGGTGGCCTGAGCGGCCACCATCGTCGCGAGTACGGTGTCGCAGGCCAGCGGCTCCGCAGCCGCCTGGCTGGCCAGCTGGGCGAGGATCAGCGGCCAGGCCGGATCGCGCTCGGTGCGGGCCAGGTCGAGGCAGCGCAGGCAGGCCGAACGGCCGGGCAGGACGAGCGGGCCGACCACGCCGATCGCCTCGCTCGCGGACGCGGCCAGGTGCGGCACCGCCCTCCTGACCAGCGCGGCCGGGAGTTCGCGGCGGTGCGTGTCGGCCAGCACGACCAGATCGGGGTGCCGCCGGGTGTCCTTTGCAGGCGTTGGCGCAGGCGACCACAAAAGAACGTGGTCGTTGGCGTCATCGCCTGCAACCGGGCCTTGGCCCGGATTCGCTGGCCGGGTTCCACGGGATCCGGCCGGCCCCGGCGGCGGCACGGCGGGGCCCGTGGACAGCACCAGTCCCACGCCCGCCGCGGACAGCAGCCCGGCGATCCATAAGCTGGCCCGGCTCGCGCCGTGCACGCGCACCCGGGCCGCCTGGCGCCGGGCCAGCGTGCGGGCGCCGCCGTCGGCGTCCCGATGGGCCAGCGATGTGGTGGCCAGTTCGGGTGCGAGCCGGGCCCGTGTCCCGGTGGGGAGCGTCCCGTGACCGCCGGCCGGGAAATCGTCGAGCGCCCCGGCCGCGGCCAGCAGGGTGAGCACCCGGTCCGCGGTGCCGGCGTCCATGCCGAGATCTCCGGCCGCGGCGAGCACCTGGTGCCGGTCCCGGCTGCCGTCCAGCAGGCGCAGCAGGCCGGCGGCACCCCGCATGCCGGTCAGCGCGATGGCCCGGCGTGGGTCGATACCAATCTGCACGGTGTCCCGGTTACGCCATACGGTCGCGAGCCCCGGTTTCAACGCTGGTCTCATAAGGAGAATGCTCGCGCGAAGGTATGACAGTGGCACGGCCGTCGTAGCGCATAAAAAGTGGGCATCCATTCCGGTAACCGCCCGCGATTTGTGACAGGGGGCGCCGGATAAGCGGAGTTCTGCCGGATATGCCGAGCCCCCGGGCGGGAACCGGGCGATCGCGCCAGCGGTTCCCAACGAGCAGGTAGTTCCCCCTTCCCCGGAAGAAACAACGGCCCGTGCCCGGGGACCCATCTCGGCCGAGACTAGGCACGACGCGCGGCGGGGTCAACCCGGCCGGTGGACAGCGTTGTGGACAACATGGGGAGCGGTCCAGGGATTGTTGTGGACACTCGTGGGAAAAGCCTGTGAATTCCGGGCCTGCCGCCGCGGGAACGGCCCGTTGCGCTGCCCGGCAGTTGCCCACCGGCTGTGGACAACAGTTATTTCGCGTCGTTGCCCGGCGTGCCGTCCTCGCCCGGGGCGCCTTCCGTGTCTGCTGCGCCTGGCGTTTCGTCCGTGCCTGGCGTTTCGTCCGTGCCTGGCGTTCCGTCCGTGCCTGGCGTTCCGTCCGTGCCGGGCGCGTCCACGGTCCCGGCTTCCAGCTCGGACATGTCCAGCTCGTTCTTGCCAGCGACGAAGCCGTCCGGGTCGTCGAAGTCATCCGCGGTGGGCAGCAGGTCGGGGTGGGCCCAGACCGCGTCCCTGCCCTCCACGCCGCGCGCGGCCGTCAGGCCACGCCAGATCGCGGCGGCCTCCCGCGACCGGCGCGGCCGCAGTTCCAGGCCGACCAGCGTGGCGAATGTGTGCTCGGCCGGCCCGCCGGTGGCCCGGCGGCGCCTGACCGCCTCGGCCAGCGCCCCTGCCTGCGGCAGCCGGTCCCGCGCCGCGGCGTCGACCACCGTGTCCACCCAGCCCTCGACCAGCGCCAGCGCGGTCTCCAGCCGGGTCAGCGCCGCCTTCTGCTGCGGGGTGTCCTCCGGCTGGAACAGCGCCGCACCGGCCAGCGCCTCCTGGATGGCTTCCGGGTTCGCCGGGTCGATCTGCGGCATGGCGTTGCGCAGCTGCGCCGCGTCCATCGTGATGCCCCTGGCGTAGTCCTCCACCGCGCCGAGCAGGTGCGCCCGCAGCCACGGCACGTGCGCGAACAACCGGTGGTGGGCCGCCTCCCGCAGGGCGAGATACAGCCTGACCTGGTCCGGGTCCACCGAAAGGCCGTCACCGAACGCGGTCACGCCGGCCGGCAGCAGGGCCGCGATTCCTTCCGGGCCGAGTGGCAGCCCGATATCGGTGGAGCTGACCACCTCGCGGGCCAGCGCACCCACCGCCGCCCCGGTCTGGCTGCCCACCATCATCCCGCCGATGCGGCGCATCATCCCGCCGAGGCCGGACAGGCCGCCGCTGATCGCCTTGAGAGCCTCGCCAAGCTCGGGGGGCAGGCCGGACCCCAGTTCCGAGGGGTCGTCGGTGAGCATGCCGCCCATCGCGTCCACGGCACGGTCGGCGATCGGGTCACACAGTTTCGACCAGACCGGCAGCGTGGCCTCCACCCACTCCGACCGGCTCCAGGCCTGGGCGAAGCGGATGCCGGTGGAGAAACTGGTGGTCTCGTCCAGCCACAGGTCCGCAAGCCGGAGCGCGTCCACGATCTTCTGGCGATCGACGTCAAGCACGCTCGGGTCGCCTTCGGCGGCCACCGCGTGCCGTGCCACGTTCTTGGCCAGGTCCCAGTTCACCGGGCCGCCTTGCCAGGACATCAGGTCGGCGAACTGGCGCAACGCGTCAGCGAACTGCTGCGGGTCGCCGAGGGGGCCGAGCGGTCCGGCTCCGCCCGTTTCATCCGGAGGGCCGCCGGAGGAGCCGGATCCGGACCCGCCGGAACCAGAACCCGAGGAGCCAGAACCAGGCCGGCCAGCGCCCGGCGGGCCGAAGCCGAAGGGACGATCAGCCATTGTCGTGACCTCTCAGGCAGGATGGAAGGATCACACCAGCCACGTTATCTCGGGAGTAGCACACCTTGAGCACCGCACAGGCGCCGGTTCGCCAGGGGCGGACGTCTCCGGCCGTGGCCGTGACCGGCGCCGCGCATGGGCTGGGGCACGCGCTCACGGCCCGTCTGGCGGGCTCTGAGCGGGTGCGCAAGGTCATCGCCATCGACGAGCAGCGCGGTGACGTCACGGGCGTGATCTGGCGCCTGGCCGACGTGCGCGACCCGGCGCTGGCCGGCCGCCTCGCCGATGTGGACGTCCTGGTCCACACCGACATCGACACTTCCGTCGACGCGGAGTACCGGGCCAGGCGCGCCGCCAACGTGCGGGCCGCGCAGACCGTGCTGACCGCCGCCGCGGCAGGCCAGGTGGGCCGGGTGATCCTGGTCACCAGCGCCATGGTCTACGGCGCCCGGCCGGACAACCCGGTACCGCTGGAGGAGTCCGCGCCGCTGCGCGCCGACCCGGACGGCAGCGTGGCGGGGGACCTGCTGGAGATCGAGCACCTGGCGCGCCGCTCGCCCCGGGTCCACCCTGGTCTGTCGGTGACCGTGGTGCGCCCGGCGGCGCTGGTGGATGGCTCCGCCGACTCCCTGGCCGCCAGGCATTTCGAGTCCGCGCGGCTGCTCACGGTGAAGGGTGCCTCGCCGCGCTGGCAGTTCTGCCACATCGACGACCTCATCAGCGCGCTCGAACTGGCCATCGCCGGTGAGGTGGCCGGGAACTTCGCCGTGGGCTGCGACGGGTGGCTGGAACAGGACGAGGTGGAGCGGATCAGCGGGCTGCGGCGGATCGAGTTGCCGGCCGGCCTGACGTTCGGCACCGCCCAGCGGCTGCACCGGGTGGGCATCAACCGGGCACCAGTGAACGACCTGCAGTACCTGGTCTACCCCTGGGTGGTGGACTGCCAGGTGCTCCGCGCGGCCGGCTGGCGTCCCGGCTGGGACAACGCCGCGGTGCTCGAGGCGTTGATGGAGGCCAGGGCCGGGCATCGCGCGGCCGGGCGCCGGCTGCCCAGCAAGGAGGTGACCATCACCGCGGCCGCGGGAACGGTCGCTGTGATTGGCACCGCGGCGGTGGTGCGCGCGGCCCGCCGCCGCAAGCGGGGTTCGTGAGCCAGGTACGGTGACTGGCGTGGAAGTGATCCGGCTCGCCGAACTGCGCGAGGGCCCGCTGTCGGTGGACGAGTTGCGCGCTGCCGTCAGCGATCCTGGCGCGGGCGGCATCGCCATGTTCGCCGGCGCGATCAGGGAATCCGATCACGGCCGTGCGGTAACCCGGCTCTCCTACAGCGCGCACCCTTCCGCGGCAGCCGAGTTGCGGCGGGTCGCCGAGAAGGTCGCCGCCGACTTCGAGGCCATCGCGCTGGCCGCGGTGCACCGCACCGGCGACCTGGAGATCGGGGACCTCGCCGTGGTTGTCGCCGCCTCCTGCGCGCACCGCGCGGAGGCGTTCGAGGCCTGTCGCGAGCTGATCGACCGGCTCAAGCGCGAGGTGCCCATCTGGAAGCGCCAGTGGTTCCGCGACGGCTCCAGCGAGTGGGTCGGCGGTGCCTAGGCAGATTCCCGCGACCCGCCGCCAGCTCACCCTGCTGATCGCGGCGGTCGGGATCGCGGTGGCCGTGGTCGTGGCCGCCCTGCTCCCGGTGCCCTACGTCATCCTGAGCCCGGGCCCGACGCTCAACACGCTCGGCACCCAGTCCGGCAAGCCGCTGATCGTGATCTCCGGGCACCGCACCTATCCGACGAACGGGCACCTCAATTTGGTCACGGTGTCCTACCAGGGCGGCCCCTCGGACGGCTTCAACCTGTTCACCGCGTTGCAGGCCTGGCTGTCCCCGCACGAGGCGGTGGTGCCGGAGTCCGAACTGTTCGGCACGGACCAGACCCAGCAGCAGGTGACACGCCAGGACACCCAGCAGATGGTGGGTTCGCAGGAGCAGGCCCAGGCGGCCGCGCTGTGCCAGCTCGGCATCCCCTACGAGGTACTGGACACGGTCATCCAGGTCGAGCCGGGAGCGCCCGCGGCCGGCGTGCTCAAGCCGGGCGACGTCATCACCGCGGTGGACGGCAAGAAGGTGACCTGCCGGGCCGACGCCGGCACGCTGATCCGGGCCCGCAAGCCTGGTGCCCCGGTCCAGCTGACCGTCGACCGGCACGGGGCCACCCATCAGTTCCGGATGAAGACCACCGACGACAAGGGAAACGCCGTGGTCGGCGTCGGTGTGAACGAGACTTACAAGTTCCCGTTCCCGGTCAAGATCAACATTGGGGCCATCGGCGGCCCGAGCGCGGGCCTGATGTTCGCGCTCGGCATCATGGACAAGCTGACTCCAGGCGGCCTGACCGGTGGCCGGTTCGTCGCCGGCACCGGGGAGATCTCCGCCAACGGCGCGGTCAGCCCGATCGGCGGCATACAGCAGAAAATGGCCGGCGCCCGTGCGGCCG
>DASXKD010000484.1:0-3418 GCA_036497045.1 Streptosporangiaceae bacterium
CGCGCTGCTGCTCGCCGAGGTGAACGCGGCCATCGAGGGCGCGGTGGCCGGCGGCGCCACCGAGATCGTGGTCAACGACTCGCACTACAACATGCGCAACCTCCCGGCCGGCGCCCTGGCCGGCGGCGCGTCCTACATCTCCGGCAGCCACAAGCCGCTCTACATGATGCAGGGCCTGGACGGCAGCTTCGACGCGGTGATGTTCGTGTCCTACCACGGGTCGGTGGGCGCGCCGGCCGGGCTGTCGCACACCTACAACCCGGGTGCCGTCATGGAGGCCAGGCTCGGCGGCGTGGTGACCGGGGAGGCGGGCATCAACGCCCTGGTGGCCGCGCACTACGGGGTGCCGGTCGTGCTGGTCACCGGGGACCGGTGCGCCTGCGAGGAGACGGCGGCACTGATCACCGGCGTGCACGCCGCCGTGGTCAAGGAGCACGTCAGCAGGCTGGCCGCGCACAGCCTGCACCCGGCCCGCGCCTGCGCGCTGATCCGGGAGACCGCGCAACGGGCGATCGAGGGCGCGGCCGCCGCCAGCCCTCCGCCGGTGGGCCCGGCCCCGCTGGAGATCTCCGTCCGCACCACCGACATCGCCGAGGCAGCGAGCTGGGTCCGCGGCGTCGAGCGCACCGGGCCCCGCGAGCTGCGCTTCAGCGGCGAGGATCCGCTTGCCGTGTACCGCAGTTTTTGCGCGGCGATCCTGCTGACCCGCGCGGTTGCGGAGGTGGTGTGACCGGAGGTACGCCCGGCAGCCAGCGCCGCGCGTCCCGCCTGGTCGATATCGCGGAGGCGGTCGGGGTCCATGTGTCCACCGTGTCCCGGGTGCTCAACGGGGACCCCGCGCAGTCGATCCGCCCCGAGGTCTACGATCTGATCCTCAAGACCGCCCGGCAGCAGGGGTACCGGCCGAACGCCCTGGCCCGGGCGCTCAAGCGCCGCCGCACCGGTGCCCTGGCGTTCGTCATCCCGCTGCTGCGCAACCCGATCTGGGTGCGGCTGCAGCGCGGCGCCCTGCAGCGGGCCGGGGAGCGCGGCTACGTCGTCATGATCATGGAGGACCCCGGCGAGAACGCCAAGCCCCCCGACGACTACAGGTACCTGGTGGAGGAGAGCCGGGCCGACGGGCTGCTGCTGGCCACCGCGTTGCGGATTCCCCAGCACGCCGGGGGAGTGCCCGCGGTGCCGCACGTGTACGTGAACCGCCGGGGGCCCGATCGCGGCCACGACGTGGTGATGGACGAGCCGGGGGCGGTCCGGCTGTTCCTCGACTACGTGACCGGCCTCGGTCACCGCAGCGTGGTGCTGATCGACGGGCCGCCCGAGGTGGACACCGTGCACCGCCGCGTGAGCGCGGCCCGGCGGATCTGCGCCGCGCGGGGGATCGGGCTCACCGTGCGCCATGAGGCGCCCACCGAGGAGGGCGGCTGGCGTGCCGTGACCCGGCTGCCGGGACGAGAGGCCCTGCCCACCGCCTGCGCGGTCGGCAGCCTGAACCAGCTGTTCGGGGCGCTCGCCGCGCTCCGCCACTCGGGCATCGGGGTACCGTCCCAGATGTCGGTGGTGAGCTTCGACGAGGACGAGTGCCTGGCCTTCCTCGACGTGCCGGTCACCAGCGTGGCCATGCCACTGGCCGACCTGGGCAGCGCCGCCGTGGACGCGCTGATCGCGCGCATCGAACACGAGCCCGCCATCGACGTGATGGTCCGCCAGCCGATGAGCCTGGTCCTGCGCGATTCGGTAACCCACCCGCCCCGTGGTTCATGAGCAAGTAAAGCCGCCCTGGCAAGGCCGAGCCCGGGAATGCTCAGATGCACGCCTCATCGCGGGTGCGTGCTGTCACGCGCCTACCTTGCCGCCGAACCGCTGGCGGGCGGCCTGCCTGGAGACGCCCAGGGCGGCGGCGATCCGGTTCCAGCTCCGCCCATGTGCCCGGGCCAGCGCGACGCGCTCGGTCAGCAGCGCCTCATCGCGCCGCGTGCGCTCGGCGGCCTCGGCGATCGCCCGCAGGTCAGCAAGGTCTTCCACGTCTGCAGTCTCCGGGTCCGGTTCGTCCGCGAGCGCCTCGAACCGGCGCGCCGCCTCTTCGATCTCGGCGTCGGTGTGCTTCATGTGATCACCTCCTCATCCCAGGAACCGGTAGAACTTGGGCCGCAGCGGTAACGCATGGATGATCACTGAATCGTCGCTGTCGAGCCCGAGCACGCCTAACTCCAGCGGCGCCCCGTCGCGACCAAGCTACGGCGGGTTCGCGGACGGCATGACGGTGGCCGAGATGGCCGCGCAGCCCGGAACCCGGGTTCCATGGTCAGGAACTAAGCGGGAACGAGATCCCCGACAGTGACGGCGTGGCGGGGCTGGCTGGCAACGTGATCTGCAGGTCCCCGGCGAGCGCCTTGGCCGCCGGGGTGTGGTTGCGGATGTGTTCGTCGTCGGCGGCACAGCCCAGCCTTCATGATCATGGCCTTATGCCATAGGGGTGGTGGCGTGATAAATCCGAAAACCTCAGTTCCGCCGACCAAGGGCGGCGCCTGATCATTCAGTGGACGGCCATCCTGTGACCAGCCCTGCGCCAGCATCTGTTCCGGCCGGCCGCGCAGCGGCCCACCAATGATGCTGCCTTTACTTCGGCAACGTCTGATAGCTAGCTGGGACCCGGTCGACTCGCACGTTGAGCCCGTTCAGCCCGGCGGTGTTGAGGTCGCGGCGAAGCAAGGCGAGGCTGGGGGCGGGGTTCGGCCCGGTGGCCTCGACCAGCACCTGGTCGCCGGTAGCAGTGACGCCAAGCAGGGACCAGCCCGCATCGCTGGCCCAGTGCTCGGCCACGGCCTGCACTTCGCTTTCCCGGACGTTGGTCTTGTCGATCCGGTCGGAGTTGATCCACAGCGGGACGATCACCGCGAGCAGCAAGGCGGTGATGATGGCGACGGCAGTGCCGCGGTGGAAGCCCGCGACGCCTTCCTGGCCGATGACCGGGCGGACCCGGTGGATGGCCATGACCACGATGCCGCTGGCCAGGATGGCAGCGACGTTGGTGGTGAAGAGGATGAAGGCGGCCAGTGACTGGTGGGGTGCGCCGGACTCCAGGGTCAGCCCGACCACGGCCAGGGGTGGTACCAAGGAGATGGCGATGGCCACGCCGGGCAAGGTGTCGGAGATATCGGACCGGGCCAGGGCAACCGAACCTACCGCCCCGGTGGCCAAGGCGGCCACCAGGTCGACGATCCGGGGGGTGACCCGGGCGGCCACCTGGCTGTTGGTGGCAGCCACCACCGGGTAGGGGACGAACAGGCCCAGCAGCCAGCCGATCCCCACCACCGCAGCTGCGCCGACCACGACGAGCAGCACGCACCGGCGCAGGTTGGCCCCATCAGCCAGCACCACCGCCAGCACGATCCCCAGGATCGGGGTCATCAGCGGGGCG
>DASXKD010000485.1:0-12762 GCA_036497045.1 Streptosporangiaceae bacterium
CCACCTCCTGCGGCGTCCGGCCGCCGTCGATGATCGCCGGCTGGTCCGCCGTGATGCGGGCGTGCACCACCACCTCGTGCTGCAGCCGCCGCTTGCCGCGCGACACCCAGGTGGTGTCGCGCCGCCAGGATGGCGCGCTCACCTGCGCCGGATCGAGGAGCAGGCCGGTCTCCTCGCGGATCTCCCTGATCGCGGCCTCCAGATACGACTCGCCAGGGCCGAGCCCTCCGCCCGGCAGTTCCCACCAGCCGTCCGGTGCCTGGTCGGGGGTCAGCACGTGAAAGAGCAGGACCCGCCCGCTGCCGTCGGTGAGCACCACGCGCACCGCATCCCGTTCCAGGTCATAGCGCAGTTCGTCCACCGGCCCAGCCTAGGCCTGTCCCAGCGGGGGTTCCGGGGGGTCGCCCCCCGGGCCAGCACCTAGACGGCGGTCAGCAGCAGGCGGCTGGCCAGCGCCGTGGCCGCGGCCAGGCCGTCGAGGAACAGCCCGCGGGCCACCGGGTCGCCGCGCAGTTCCCACAGCACGGCCGCGTTGGCCCAGGCGAGATCCCTGGCCGAGTTGATCGTCCAGCACGCGACCAGGTTGTCCACGGCCTGCAGATGCCGGTCGACGGCAAGCTCAGGTGCGGACTCGAAGGACCTCCTGATGCCCTCCTCCGCGGCGTCGAGCAGTGCGTCCACCTTCTGGAAGTCCGCGAGGTGCGAGCCGTCGCCCGGCGCGGTGCCAAGCTCGGTACACGTGCCGACCACCGCCACCGGCAGGTCGTGGTTGATGTGCGCGTTCATGCCGGCCAGGGCGAACTGGATCGGCTCGATCCCGGCCGCGCCGCGCAGTTCTACCAGCGGGCGCCAGGCCGTCGCCGCCGGCTCGGCCTGCGCCCCGGCGAAGTACAGGTTGGCGAACGTCACGTCGAGCGTGGTCATGAACGCCGGGTCGGCGAAGAACCCCTGGCCGATATCGGCGCCCACGGTCTGGGTCACCGCGAGGTACATCCGGTTGAAGCAGGCCAGGCCGTCGCTGGCGGGAAGCCCGGCGCCGATCGCCTCCATGCGCGCGATCGCCTCGGCGACCGACGTGATCGGTGCCGTGGGAGTCGGCAGGCCCGCGGGCATGGCGACACTATACGGAAGCAGAGTGGCCCGGCCGGTGCCGGTGTGGCTGAGCCGTCCGGCCGGGCGCCCCGGGCGGTGGGCACCCGGCCGGCGGCAGGGAAGGCCCGGGGCTTATCCCCCGGGACGGAAGATCATGCAACTGCTCGTCGCCTGCGCGTAGAGCTTCCCGCCAGCATTGGTGAGCCTGGCTGTGGCCAGGGCGGTGCGCGAGCCGAGGTGCTCCACCGTTCCCTCGCACAGCATCCGGCCGGTGCGGGCGGTGATCTGCCTGATGAACCTGACCGACAGGTCCAGCGAGGTGTAGTAGGCGCCGGCCGGCAGCATGCTGTGCACGGCACAGCCGCAGGCCGAGTCGCAGAGCGTCGCGTGCACGCCGCCGTGCACGGAACCGATCGGGTTGTAGTGGTACTCGGCCGGGGTGATCTCGAAGACGACCTTCCCCGGCTCGATGGACACCCAGCCGAATCCGAGCGTGGCGGTGATGGGCGGCGGCGGGATCCGGCCCGCGATCATCTCCCGGAAGAACGAGAGCCCGTCGAGTTCGCGGGCCGCGGCCGCCGACGCCGCGGGGTCCGCCCACTCGTACGTGCGCCGCCTGTCGTGGGAGTCGTTCACCGTGCCGTCCTTCGTGCGATCCCGGCAGCCACGGTTTCCTTGCCGAAATCCGGCAGCCACGACCCGCGGTCCGGCCATGCCCCGGAGTCTGGCCGCGATCCGGCGTCTGGCCGCGACGGCACCTCGGGTTGCAGCCGGGCGCTGATGGTGATGTAGGCGCCGGAGCGCTCCTGGGCGGCGACCGGCCAATGGTCGGCGATCATGGTGAGCACCTGCCGGTTCTCGGCCAGCACCTCCATGACCAGGGCGGTCGCGCCCCGGCGCTGGGCTCGCGTGACCAACTGCCGCACCAGCGCGGAACCCACGCCCTGGCCCCGGTAGGCATCCGCCACCACCACGCCGATCTCGGTCCGGGTGCCGCCGGGCCCGGTCCGGTCGCCGGCCATGGCATGGCCGATGATCACGCCATCGCCGGTGGCCACCAGCACGTCGGTGTCGGCGCTCCCGCCCGCCAGGATGCGCAGCATGGCCCCGCTGGTCGGCGGGGCACCGGAGAAGAACCTGAGGTAGCGGGCACGTAGTGACAGGCCAGTGAGGAACTCGCGGATCCCGTCGTGGTCGGAGATGCACGGCCGTCGTATCGCAAAATTCCCGGTCCGCTGTGTGCCTACCTGAGTTCGCCTCACGGACCCAGCCTTCATCAAGGTTGCTGAGTCTGTCAACTAGATTTAGCATGCAGGAATGGCGCGGCCCTGGATCCTCGAGTACGACACCGCCAACTGCACGATCGGCGCGGCGGTGAGCGCGATCGGCGAGAAGTGGACCTTCCTGGTGCTGCGCGAGGCGTTCAACGGGGTCCGCCGGTTCGACGACATGCGGCGCCGCACCCAGGCGCCGCGGCAGGTGCTCAGCGACCGGCTCTCCCGCCTGGTCGCCGACGGCATGCTGCGCCGGGTGCCGTATCAGGAGCGCGGCCAGCGCGTCAGGCACGAGTACCGGCTGACCCAGAAGGGACTTGACCTGTACCCGGTGCTCGTCGCGCTGATGGCGTGGGGGGACAAGTACGCGGCCGGGCCGGCCGGCCCGCAGGTGCAGCTCACCCACCGCGACTGCGGCGCGGGCATCCA
The DNA here is from genome assembly GCA_036497045.1 of Streptosporangiaceae bacterium. Lineage (GTDB taxonomy): Bacteria > Actinomycetota > Actinomycetes > Streptosporangiales > Streptosporangiaceae > DASXKD01. The sequence goes on from DASXKD010000485.1 coordinate 2,796, forward strand.
GCTCCAGCTCGCCTGCACGGACGGGCATGTGCTCGAGTCGCCCCGCGAGGTCACCCCGCTGCCCGGCCCGGGCGCCCGCAAGATCGCCTGAGAGGCCGGTCAGCCCGGCCTGGCGGGCCGGCCTGGTCCGGCGGGCAGGTCGCCGGCGCAGGCGGCGTACACGTAACGCTGGAAGTCGGCGAGCAGCCGTTCCTGTGGCAGGATCCGGCCCCGGTCGATCCAGCTCCCGGCCACGCCCGCCTGGGCGGCGGCCACCAGGACGGCGTCCTGGTCGCCGACCTCGGTGTCGAACGCCATCATCTGCTCGATCCACGCCTCGTCGGCGTCCGCGCCGAAGTAGTAGTCGAGGAATCCCACGGTCCGGTCTGCCCCGTCGGGATAGACCGGGCCGATGGACAGGTTCTGCCTGCCGGGATTGATGTTGACCTTCACGTTGGGCAGCAGCAGGTGGTAGCTGCCCGCGGTGACGCTGCCGGCCGCGAAGCCGGCGCCCCGGCGCACCGGGGCCCGGTGGCTCAGCCGGTGCGCGGTGGCCGCCAGCTCGTATCGGCCGGGGCCGACCTCCATGACCGCGGAGAACCCCGGGTGGGCGACCGGGCAGTGGTAGCACTCGAGGTAGTTCTCCAGGTGAATCTTCCAGTTCGCGGCCAGCGCGTAGTCGAACCGCTGGCGGCGGCGTAGGCCGCCCAGGTCGATACCGACCCCGGCGACCACCTCGGCCAGGTCGCCGACGATCTCATCGAGCGGCGGGCCGTCGGCAGCGGCGCTGGCGAACACGAACGGCCCGAACGTCGCGACCCGCACCGGGAGCAGGCCTAGGCCCGCCAGCTCGGCCGCGATCTCGGGGCCGCACTGCGGCGCGGACCGCAGTGTGCCGTCGAGGCCGTAGGTCCAGGCGTGGTAGGGGCAGCGCAGCCGTGGCGCGTTCCCGTCGGCCGAGACGATCACGCTGCCCCGGTGCCTGCACACGTTGAGGAAGCCGCGCAGTTCGCCGTCGCCGTCCCGGACCACCACCACGGGGACGCGCAACAGCCGGCCGACCATCTGGTCGCCAGGCCGCTGCAGGCATTCCAGCGGCCCGACGTACTGCCAGCTCGGCCGGAACAGCCGCCGTTCCTCAACCTCAAGCACCGTTGCGTCGCGGTACCAGTCCCATCGGAGCACGCTGCGCATGTCAGGTCCCGTTCCTGGGGAACTCCAGGTGCCACTGGCGGGAGTGCACCCGGTGGCCGTTCTGCCTGGCGTCCAGGCCGATCGTCACCAGGAACGCCGCCGGGTCCGCCGTCATATGCCCGGTCGCCTCGACGGTCACGTCGTGCCGCGCCGAACGCAGCGACGCCGACTGCTCGGTGCGCACCTCGGCGGACAGCGGCTGGCCGGCCACGATCCGGTAGCTGGTCAGGTTGGACCCGTCGGCCTCGATCCCCGCGTTGACCAGGCGGAAGTTACCGCCGACGTCCCAGTCGAAGATCACCTCGGCGGATCCGTCCGTCAGGTTGTGGCTGATGGTCCGCTGGGTGGGCCGCCGGGCAAGCACCTCGGTCGCGAGGCCAGGCGGCCGCTCCGGCGGCCCGAACGGGGCCAGGCCGTCGTCCTCTGGCCGTGGCTCGCGCACCGGGAGTTCCATGAAGCTGTCCGGCCCGCAGCGCAGACCCAGCGTCACCGGTTCCGGATGCGGCCACATCCACGGCCAGTAGGTGGTGGACACCGACAGCCGGATCCGGTGGCCGGCCTCGAACCTGTGCGCGATGACTTTCAAACCGAAATCGGCGACGACGGCCTCGCCGGGCACCAGCGGCACCGCGCGGTCGTGCCCCTCACGGTGGGTGAGGTTGAACAGGTCCCGGGTGACAAGCAGGGACTCCCCGGTGGGTGCGACGTCGCAGAGCCGGGCCACGAGGCTCGCCCCGGGGCGGTCGCTGGTGACCGTCAGGCGCACCCGTGGGTTGCCGAGGATCTCCACGGGCGCTGCGAGCGGCTCCGAGGTGAAGCTCAGCGAGCGCCCGTCCTCGGCGCGCTGGTCGCCCGGCCAGTCGCCGAAGCCGCCGTCGGCGGTGAGCGCACCGGCGCCGAGACCGGCCGTGTCCTCGCCGCGGTGCGCGCGCTCCTCCCCGGTATCGGGCAGAACGTCCAGTTCCCCGTCGGCCCGCAGGAACAGGCGCCGGGCGGCGGCGCCGGCCGGCGGCCAGCACGGTTCGGCCACCCAGCGGCCCGGCCAGTCCCCATGGTGCGGCGCGGGCGGCGTGTACTCCTGCATCCAGGCCCGGAGCATTGGCTCGTCCATGATCCCGGTGTCGATCCCCTTGAGCCAGTGGTCCCACCAGCGCAGCGCCTCGCCAAGGAACCCGATCTCGGGCCCGGGCGTCGAGTCGTTCGGAAACGCGTGCGACCACGGCCCGATCAGGCCCATGCGTGGCCCGGCAAGGCCGGCCAGAAGGCGCGGGATGGCATCGGTGTAGCCGTCGGACCAGCCGCCGACCGCGTAGACCGGTACTTCGATCGCCGAGTAGTCCTCGCATACCGACCCGTGGCGCCAGTAGTCGTCCCGCAGCTGGTGCGACAGCCACGGCTCGAGAAACGCGGGCGTCAGCCTCAGGCGCTCCAGCCATCGCTCGCGCCAGGCGGCGCCCGCGACCGCCGGGTCGGGCGGCAGGGCGTTCCAGGTCAGCATCGAGACCGCCCACTGCAGCATGTCGACCGCGAGCAGGCAGCCGCCCCGGTAGTGGACGTCGTCCGCGTAGCGGTCATCGCTGGCGCAGAGGGTGAGGACTGCCCGCAAGGCGGGCGGGCGCAGGGCCGCCACCTGGAGGCTGTTGAAGCCCCCCCAGGAGATGCCGGTCATCCCGACTTTTCCGTCGCACCACGGCTGGGCGGCCAGCCAGGCGATCACGTCGCAGCCGTCTTGCAGCTCTTGCGGGGTGTACTCATCGAGGATGATGCCCTCGGAGTTGCCGGTGCCGCGCAGGTCCACCCGGGCGCAGGCATAACCGCGCGCGGCGAAGTAGGGGTAGAGCGCCGCGTCCCGCGCGGCCATCAGGTCGCCGTGCCGGTAGGGCAGGAAGTCGAGGATCGCCGGGACTCTGGTCCCGCCCCTCGCTTCGCGCCCGCCCCCGCTCGATGCCGCCTGCGCATCCTCCGGCAGCCAGATCCGCGCGGCCAGCCTGGTTCCGTCGGGCATCGGTATCCAGGTGTGCTCGATCGTGCGCACCCGGGCCGGGCCCGGCCCGGGACGCGGACCGGCGGTTACTGCGTCGTTCCTGCTCAACGCGCAGATCCTCCTGTTCCGCCGAGATCGATAACAATTTGTGATAATTCTCGCGCCAGACTTTATACGGCTGTTCAATATGCTCACGCAAGCGCGGCAGCAGGGTTTACGCCAGGCTACGGGCCCGGGGCATGACGTTGGTTCCACGACGGAAGGCGGCTGCGATGACTCGCCTGCACATAGCCCAGACACAGAATCCGGAGCCCGGAACGGGGACGGCACGATCGCGGGGGAGGCCGGCGCGCCTCCCTGGCCGGGTCATGGCGCTGGCCGTATGCGCGGTGACCGCGGCTGCGGGACTGGCTGCCTGCTCCAAGGCCAATTCCAGCGGGTCGGTCAATTCCGTGTCCGGCGCGTTCGGCTCGGTGCCGGCGGCCAGCGGCACCGCGCACGCCGGAACGCTCACCTGGGCGGAGTCGCCCGGCACCGCTCCGACCTGGATCTTCCCGGTGACGCCCGGTGCCAACTTCTCGACCGGCACGATTAACACCTTCCAGTACCTGATGTGGCGGCCGCTGTACTGGTACGGCAACGGGGTCCACCCGGTCGTGGCGCCGTCCAAGAGCCTGGCCGACCCGCCGGTTTACTCCAACGGCGACACGACCGTAACGGTCCACATGAAGACGAACTACCGGTGGTCAGACGGCCAGCCACTGACCGCCAAGGACGCCCTCTTCTACCTCGACATGGTGCGCGCCGCCGTGCACGAGAGCGGAGCGAACTGGGGGTCGTACACCCCACACGTCGGCATACCGGACCAGGTGGTCAGCGCCACAGTGCCGAACGCCACGACGCTGGTCATCCACCTGAACAAGGCGGTCAACCCGGCCTGGTTCACCGCCAACGCGCTGTACGACATCCAGCCGATGCCGGCGCACGCCTGGGCCAAGACCTCGGCGAACGGCCCGGTCCTGGACTTCACCAACCCGGCCAACGCGAAGAAGATCTACGACTTCCTGGCCAAGCAGTCCGGCTCCACCAGCACCTACACCACCAACCCGCTGTGGCAGGTCGTGGACGGCCCGTACCGGCTGACGCAGTTCAACAACACCACCGGCGCCTACACCATGGCGCCGAACCCGAAGTACGGCGGTCCTCATTCGGCCATCGTCCCGACCCTGCAGGCGGTCCCGTACACCTCCGACACCGCCGAGTTCAACGCGGTCCTGTCGCACAGCGTCGACCTCGGGTACATGCCGCTGAACGACGTTCCGCAGATGGGCGCGGTCAAGGCGGCCGGGTACCACGTCTTCGGCTACCCCGGCTGGGGATTCGCCTACGCGAACTACAACTTCGCCGACAAGACCGGCGACTTCAACAACATCATCAGGCAGTTCTACATCCGGCAGGCCCTGGCGCACCTGGAAAACCAGGAGGGCTACATCAAGGCCTTCTTCCACGGCGCCGGCGGCCTCGCGTACGGGCCGATTCCCTCGGTACCCACCTCGCCATACACTCCCGCGAACGCGCTGAAGAACCCGTACCCGTATAGCGTCGCCACGGCGGCCAGCCTGCTGAAGTCGCACGGCTGGACCGTGGTGCCCGGCGGCGCCAGCACCTGCGCGAAGCCGGGCACCGGCCCGGGGCAGTGCGGCGCCGGGATCCCGGCCGGGACCAAGATTTCGTTCAACGTGCTCTACGCCAGCGACCCGGTCATCTTCGGCGAACAGGTGACCGCCTGGGCGTCGGACGCGAAGAAGGTCGGCATCAACATCGCGCTGCAGAGCGGCACGTTCAACCACGTCATCACCGTGGCCAACGACCCGGGCTCACCGAAGACCCTCAACGACTGGGCGGTGGCGGTCTACGGCGGCTTCGTCGACCCCTATTACCCGACCACCCTGGGCATCTTCAGCACCGGCGGGTCCCTCAACGGCGGTTTCTACAGCAACCCCCAGGCCGACAAGCTGATCCAGGCGTCGGTCACCAGCGACAACCCAGACGCGGTCAAGATCGAGGCGTCCTACCTCACCCAGCAGCAGCCCAGCCTGTTCCAGCCCAACTACGACTGGATCACCGTGTGGAAGGACAACGTCTCCGGCCAGCCCGCCGCGATCGAGGCGACAACTCAGTACTTCCTGAACCCGGAGCTGATGTACCTGACCAAGTAGCGAAGGCTAGGTATGACGGCTTATCTGATCCGCCGCGCGGCGAGCGCGATCGTGGTGCTCTTCGGCGTCTCGATCTTCATCTTCTTCATGCTGCACGTGATCTACCCGACGCCAGCCATCGACGTGCTCGGGCCGCACGCGAACAAGTTCTCCATCGCGCAGTGGAACCAGCAGCACGGTTTCGACGAGCCGTGGATCGAGCAGTACCTGCGCTATCTCAATCAGTTGCTGCACGGGAACCTGGGGTACTCCTACAAGCTGAACCAGAGCGTGGCCGCGCTGTTCCAGGAGCGCTGGATGCGCAGCGCCTACCTGTCCGGCATCACGCTGTTCCTCTCGGTGGTGATCGCCGTCCCGCTCGGCATCTACCAGGCGATCCGGCGGAACACCGTCGGCGACGCCGTGGTGACCACGGGCGCGTTCGTGACCTACGCGATGCCGGATTTCTTCCTCTACCTGATCGCGATCCAGGTGTTCGCGATCACGATCCCGATATTCAGCTACGAGGGCCCGCAGACCACCTCGATGATCTCGATCATCTTCGACTGGCGCGCGATGACCCTGCCGATCGTCTGCCTCACCCTGCTGGAGCTGGCCGGTTACTCCCGGTACATGCGTTCGGCGGCGATCGACACGGTGGCCCAGGACTACATCAAGGCGGCCAGGGCCAAGGGCCTGCCGGAGCGACTGGTCCTGTCGCGGCACCTGGTCCGCAACGCGTTCCTGCCTATGATCACCCTGATCGGCCTGTCGATCCCGGCATTGCTGGCCGGCAACCTGGTCTGTGAAGCGGTCTTCAACTTCCCCGGCCTCGGGCTGCTGTTCTACGACGCGCTCGGCACCGCCGACTACCCCATCCTGCTCGCCTACACGCTGGTGGGCGCCGTCCTGGTCGTTGCGGGGAACTTCGTCGCGGACATCGCTCTCACGGTCGCCGACCCGCGGATCCGGCTCGTCTGATGGCTCGCGTCCCTCAGGAGATGATCCCGTGAGCAATATCGCCCCAGAACTTCCGCCGCCGGGCCTGGAGCACATACCCGAGGGCGGCGCGGTCGGCCCGCTGCAAGGCGGCTGGCGCCTGGCGGCGCGCGAGTTCGCCCAGAACAAGCTGGCCGTCCTCGGACTCGGCGCACTGATCTTCTTCGTGGTCTTCTGCTACCTCGGGCCGCTGTTCTACCACGGCGGGCTCACCTCCGATCTCACCGCCACCAACGTGCAGCCGTCCATCGGGCACCCGCTGGGCACCGACAACCAGGGTTTCGACGTGCTCGAGGAACTGATGGTCGGAGGGCGTAACGCACTGGAGATCGGCTTCCTCTCCGCGCTCATCGGGATGGTCATCGGCGCGGTCTGGGGCGCGGTGGCCGGCCTGGCCGGCGGGCTGTTCGACGGGTTCCTGATGCGGATCGTGGACGTCCTGCTGTCCATCCCGTTCCTGTTCGTCATCCTGATCGTCGCGGTCCGCTACGGTGCGACGGTTCTCGGGCTCAGCGTGATCATCGGGATCTTCACCTGGCAGGTCCCGGCCCGGCTGGTCCGGGGCGAGGTGCTCACGCTGAGAGTGAGGGACTTCGTCTCCGCGGCCCGCGCCGCGGGTTCTGGCCAGGCCCGGCTCATCAACCGGCACCTGCTGCCCAACTCGCTCGGCGTGATCATCGTCACCGCCACGTTCAGCGTGGCCGACGCGATCCTGGCCGTCGCCACCCTCGGCTTCCTCGGTTTCGGCCTGCAGTACCCCACCTTCGACTGGGGCGACATGCTCAACAACGGGATCACCTACCTGCAGGACGGCTACTGGTGGCAGGTCTACCCGGTCGGGATCTGCATCATCGTGGTCGTGATGGCCTGCAACCTGCTAGGTGACGCGCTCCGGGACGCGCTGGACGTCAGGCTGCGCCGCCGGTGACCGCCCTTTTCATGCCATATGATCCGCCCGCCAGGCCGCCGACCCAGGAGTAGCCGGATGCCCCCAGTCCTCCAGATCAGCGACCTCTCGACGCACATCCAGCTCACCAAGTCGGTCGTCCACGCCGTCGGCAACGTGGACCTGACCATCGAGCCGGGAGAGGCCCTCGGGCTGGTAGGCGAGTCGGGATGCGGGAAGTCGATGACGGGCCTGTCCATCATGGGGCTGCTGCCGCCTGGCGGGGCGATCGTCAGCGGCTCGATCAAGCTGGATGGCAGGGAACTGGTCGGCATGAGCGATGCCGAGTTGCGCACGATCCGCGGCAACGACATCGCCATGATCTTCCAGGACCCGCTCACCTCGCTGGACCCCACCAAGACGATCGGTTACCAGGTGGCCGAGCCGGTCCGGCTGCACGAGGGGGCGAGCAAGGCTGGGGCCAGGGCCCGGGCGACCGAGGTGCTCGGCCTAGTCGGCCTGCCCCGGCCGGCCGAGCGGCTCGGCGACTACCCGCACCAGCTTTCCGGCGGCATGCGCCAGCGGGTGATGATCGCGATGGCGCTGACTTGTGAGCCCAAGCTGCTGATCGCCGACGAGCCCACGACCGCCCTGGACGTCACCATCCAGGCGCAGATCCTCGCCCTGCTGCATGACCTCAAGGACCGCCTCGGCATGGCGATGCTGCTGATCACGCACGACATGGGCGTGATCGCCGGGCACGCGGACCGGGTCCAGGTGATGTACGCGGGCCGGATGGTCGAGGTCACCAGCACGCCGAACCTCTTCAAGCACATGCGCCACCCCTACACCCGTGCCCTGCTGGCCTCCATTCCACGGCTGAGCCAGGACGGCAACCGGCGGTTGCTCACGATCGGCGGGCTGCCACCAGACCTGTCCCGGCCGCCGGCCGGCTGCCGGTTCGCGCCGCGGTGCAGCCGGGCCACCGACAAGTGCCGTGACCAGGAGCCCGCCCTGACCGGGGAGACCGCGGACCACCTGTTCGCGTGCTGGCACCCGGTCGACGGGCCCGCCGATGCGGGGAACGGCGCGGCCGCCGGTGCGTCGGTGGCTGCCCGCCCGGCCGGGGCCGCCAGCCTGACCGTGGCGGCCGGCCTGGCCGGGGCCGCCGGCGGAGCGGCCGCGGGGCCGGATGCCCCGCTGCTTGAGGTGCGCGATCTGGTCAAGGAGTTCCCGGTCACTGCCGGGGCGATCCTGCAGCGCAAGGTCGCGGCCGTGCACGCGGTCTCTAGCGTCTCGTTCACCGTTGCCGCGGGGGAGACCTTCGGCCTGGTGGGCGAGTCGGGCTGCGGGAAGACAACCATCGGCCGGGTGGTGGTGGCGCTTGAGCGCCCGGACTCCGGCTCGGTGCTGCTGAACGGCCAGGACATCTCCGCGCTCAGCAAGAGCGAGCTGCGACGGCAGCGGCGCGACCTGCAGCTGATGTTCCAGGATCCTTACTCATCACTGGACCCGAGAATGCGGGTCGGCTCCATCATCCGTGAGCCGCTCAGCATCCAGGGTGTCGGGACCCGCCATGAGCAGCAGCAGCGCGTTTTCGAACTGCTCGATGAGGTAGGACTGCCGCGTACCGCCGTCGAGCGCTACCCGCACGAGTTCTCCGGCGGGCAGCGGCAGCGGATCGGGCTGGCCAGGGCGCTCACCCTGAGCCCCAAGGTCATCGTCGCGGACGAACCGGTCAGCGCCCTGGACGTCTCCATCAGGGCCCAGGTGCTCAACCTGATGAAGCGGCTCCAGGCGGACCACGGCCTGACCTACATCGTCATCTCCCACGACCTCGCGGTGGTCAAGTACATGGCCGACCGGATCGGCGTCATGTACCTGGGCAAGCTGGTCGAGATGGGCTCGGCGGAGGACGTCTACCAGCGCGCGGCGCACCCCTACACCGGCGGGCTCATCGCGACCATCCCGGTCCCGGATCCGGAGGAGGCGCGGGCGCGGAAGGGCGCGGGGATCAAGGGTGAGCTGCCCAGTCCGGTCACCCCGCCGTCGGGCTGCCGGTTCCGGACCAGGTGCCCGTTCGTGCAGGACCTGTGCGCGCAGGAGGAGCCGCCATTGCGCTCGTTCGGCCCCGGGCACGTGGCTGCCTGCCACTTCCCTCTACAGGACGCGAGCGCCGCCTAGTGCTGAGCCGCCACTGGTACTGAGCCGCCACTGGTCCCGGCGTGGCGCCCAGGAATTGTCTGCAGCCTCCACTATTATCGAACTAGATTTCGATAGACTGGTGACGGTGAGGGAGGTGCGGGGCATGTGTGATGGTGCGGGCCAGCCGGTCAGTGTCGGCGACGCGCTGGGCATGCTCGACCGCGCGCTGAGCTACCTCACCGCCGCCGATGCGGCGTCGTTACCGGCGGCCGTTCAGGCGGAGGCGCTGCGGGCGCTGGGCCGGGCCGAAGCCAAGCAGACCGCTGCCCGGGCCCGGGTGCTGGGCGTGTTCGCCGCGCAGGGCGGGTTCGAAGACGATGGTCATGGTACGGCGCGGACCTGGCTGAGGTGGCAGACCCGGGTCACCGCGGGGGCGGCTGCGGGTGCGGTGGGGTGGGCGCGGCGGCTGGCGGCGCACCCGGCGGTCGGCGCGGCGCTGGCGGCGGGGGAGCTGTCGCCGTCGTGGGCGCGGGAGATCTGTGGGTGGACCGACCGGCTGCCGGAGGCCCGGCGCGGCGACGC
>DASXKD010000486.1:0-6344 GCA_036497045.1 Streptosporangiaceae bacterium
GCTGCGAAAATCCCGGGGAACAGCCACCGCCGCCACGGCGCTGCATTTGCTTGGCCGGGCGGGCCGGGCTGAGACATGCGCATCTTAATGCTCCTTCTAGTGCCCGGCGGCACGCCGGACGGGGGTCTAACGGGGTCTGGCGGGGGTCTGGCAGGGGTCTAGCGGCCAGGGCGTGATCATCGGGGCTGGCTGTACTCGGGCGCGGGCCGCGCGGCCGGCCGGTGCAGTGCCGCCATGCTCGCGGCGTGGACTCGCGCCTGCCAGGCTCCGGCCGCGACGAGCAAGACGAGCAGGATGATCACCGACTCCACGCTGAGCGCGGCGATGCCCAGCGGGCAGTGCCAGTTACCGACATCGCCGTGATCGCCCAGGAAGCCCCCGGGCAGGGCGCGGGTCAGGATGTACCCGCCCATCGCCGAGACGGCCAGGGCGGCGGCCGCCGCCCAGGCCAGCCAGTGCGACCGGGCGAGCAGCACCCCGCAAATCAGGACCGCCGCGGCGATGATCCCGAGATAACCGATGCCGACCAGCCGGTCCGGGCCCAGCGTGCCGGGCAGGTCGACCACGTGGATCACCGCCAGTGCGGTCAGCGCCAGCGCTCCTACCGCGCGGGCCGCCACAGCCGCGCCCTGATCCGGCTGCCATTGGGCGATACGATCGAACATCGGTGTCCTCCTGTTGCCGGCCGTCCCCGCGGGCCTGGTGCCACGGCGGGCGGCGGGAGTAGTTTTGCATTCAACTACTAACACGCATAGGAGACGGGGGCCGGTTCAGCCGGACCGGGGCCAGCGGGTGCGATATGCATCACGTCGGCCCCGGGTGGCCGGCATCCCGCGGCATCGGGCTCACACTGTGAGTTCGATCTGACCGCGCAGTTCAGCGCGATATTCACTGGCTGCGGCATCCACTGCGCGGCAACGCCGCGAAAGATCGCAGCCGGCGTGGGCTTCCCGTCTGGCCGCTGCAGCTACGGCGATCACAAGCAAGGCGCGCATCCCGTAGCCGTGGTGGCCAAGGCTCGGCGCGGCGGTCGGCGGCGTGGGGACGGCACGGGCAGCCGGAGAATGGCGCCTAGCGGCTCACATGTCCGGTTCGAGGAAACATGAGCACATCATCACTATGCGGCGGCCAAGTCCGGGGATCCACTGGCGGGTTATCCACCTGGAGTCGATGACCCAGCTGCTGGTGATGAGGATGCGCGGGGAGCCGTCCGGCCGCGTGCCGCCAAGGTGCAGATCGAGGTGGCAGGCCAGATCGTACTCAGCGTTCTTGACTTGCAGGCGGCCCGCGGCCCGCCATCCGGCCGGGACCCAGGCCAGTAGCTCAGACCGGAAGCTGATCTCCGGGAAGGCTCCGGCGTCCAGAAAGCGGGGCCCGGCCAGCAGCCGGTCCAGGACCGCCGACCCGGTACTGACCGCGCTCGCCCTGGCGATCAGCCGCGCCGTCGAATCCTCGATCGGCTCGGTAATCAGCACCCCGCCGGATAGGGGCAGGCGCCCGCGCACCGGCCGGCCGACGACCGATGCGGCAAACGAGGCATGCGACTGGGCCGGATCGACCCGCCAGCTGCCGGCGGCCAGCCGCTGTTGCCCTCCTGGCGGAAGTTGCATGCCGGGCGTCATTGTGGTCACGGGACCTCTCCTTCACTTGCCGGGTCAGCATGCCGCCGGCTGCTAGGAGCCAGGTGTCCAGCCCGTATGCCCGGCGGGTCCGGCCTCAGGCCAGTCACGCCGCCATGGCCTGGCGCCGGGCCCGCCACCTGGCCTCGGCTTCTCCCATCGGGGTGGCGGCCGGGCCCTGGGTGAAGGGCCAGATTTCCTCGGCGATGGCGCGCCAGTCGGCGGTGGCGGACAGCTCGCCGAGGACGGCGAACAGGCCGAGGTTGATGCGCTGCAGGATCACGTAGGACTGCGGGACCGCGATGTAGCCGGCGACGGGGCTGCGCAGGTCGAAGAAGCGGCGCACGACGGAGGAGGCGTAGTCGCTGGTGATGGTCAGCGGTCCCGGTTCGCGGATGGTGTCGTAGAAGACGGCCAGGTGATCGACGATCTCCTGGGTGCTGAGCGGCGCGCCAGGGCGCAGGAACCCGGCGTTCTCCAGGCTGGCGCGGAACGCCTCGGGGTCGTGCTCGACGCAGATGGTGCGGGCCATCTGCATGAGCGGCTGCAGTTCGGCGGGGGTGAAGTGCTTGACCAGCCCGAAGTCGAGGAAGGTGACCCGGCCGCCGCGCTGGAACAGGTAGTTGCCCGGGTGCGGGTCGCCGTTGAAGGCGCGCACGTGGTACAGGCTGCGGAAGACGAAGCGGTAGATCGTCTCAGCGGCCAGGTCGCGTTCGTGCTGGGGCCAGCCGGCGAGTTCGGCGAAGCGGGCTCCGCCGGATAGCTCGCTGGTGATCACCCGGCGGGTGGACAGCCCGTCGATGATCGCGGGGATGTGGATGGTGGGGTGGCCGTCGTAGTAGGCAGCCATCAGCCGCTGGCTGGCGGCCTCGCGGCGATAATCGAGCTCCTCACCGACCCGGTCCCGTAGCTCGTTCAGCAGCGCGTCGACATCCTGGGCCGGCGCGGCGATGCGTAGCATCCGGCGCAGTAGCGCGACGTTGCGCAGGTCGGCCGCGATGGTCTCGGCGCTGCCCGGGTACTGGACCTTGACGGCGACCGCGCGGCCGTCGAGCGTGACCGCCCGGTGTACCTGCCCGATCGAGGCGGCGGCTATCGGCCGCGGATCCCATCGGGCGAACGCCCGTTCCGGCGGTGCGCCGAGTTCTTCCTCCACCACCGCCGCGGCCAGCGACGGGCTCATCGGCGGGACGCTGTCCTGCAGGCGGGCCAGGGTGCGGCGGACCGCGGGAGACAGGCCGTCATCGACGTAGCTGGCCATCTGGCCGATCTTCATCATGACGCCCTTCATCGCCCCCAGGGTGCCGACGACGTCTTCGGCGGTCCGCAGCGCCAGGTCCTCGCGCAGTAGCTGGCGCTGCGCGCCCGCGGCCGCGAACAGCCGCGGCGCGCTGGCCGCGTAGCGGACCCCGCCGCGCACGACCAGCCGCAGCGCCGCCCGGCCCCGATCAAGGCGCAGCCGCCCGGGCCGGCGGCGCAGCAGGACCAGGGTCGCGGTGGCCGCCATCGCCGTGGCGAGAAGCCTGACGAGCTTCATGCGGGGCGCTCCTTGCGCATCCGCAGGGTGATCCGCTGCCGCGCCTCGAGCACGCCAGGCTGACCGAGGAACATGGCGTCAAGAACGCCGAGCGACTGCCGGATTTCCGCCCGGCGTCCCGGTGACAGCGGCGGCGCGCTATAGCCGTACATCTGCCGCGCCCATTCCGGGAGCACCGCGATCGCAGCGTCGCGGATATCCTGCCAGAACACGGCGATCTCCTCATCCAGGCCCGGCGGATTGAGCAGGTAGGCCATCGACTCCCCGGCCGCCGGCGTGTAGCTCAGCCCAGGCCGAACCGACGCGACGTATCGTTCGAGATCCGCGACGCTGGCGGGGACCTGGGGCCGGGGCACGCCGATGAGCTCGGCCGCGACCATCATCTCCTCGACATAACGGTCGCTGTCCTCAGCCGACAGCGGTGTCCCGAACGCCCAGACGGCCGCCAGGCTGGACTGGACCAGTGCCGCGTGAACCCACAGCAGGAGCGCGGGATCGCCCGCCGCGTACGGACGGCCGGTCACCGCGTCGACACCGCGGACATGATCATGGATGCGCCGCACCCGGGCCGCGGCGTGCAGGGCCACGGCCCGCTCGCCGAAGGTGACCGTGGCCAGGTACGCCGAGGTGGCGGCGAGCCTGCCGACAGGATCCCGGCGCCAGCCGCTGTGCTGATCGACACCGGCCATCGCCAGCGGATGCAGCGCCTGCATCAGCAGGGACCGCAGCCCCGCAACCGGCGAGGCCAGGTCGGTACTCACCCGCCAAGCGACGCTGGCAGGCCCGAAAAGGCCATCGTCCGACGCGTCTTCAGGCACACCGGACACGTACGCAGCCGCTGAGCGCTCGATCAGGCCGGTCGCGGTCGTAGCCAGATCCGCTGTCATCGTGGCATTCCTGGCCTGCGCCTGGTATCCCTGGGCTCAGGGCTCCGGCAAACGTTGACAGCACTGAATGTCATGCCGGCCAAGCGAACCAGCTCCTCAGGTTTCGCGACGACTCGGTCATCGCCGCCACTGTCCGGTTGAGCATCTCCTGGCTTGCCCGGGATCCACAGCCGACTCATCTACTAACACGGATAGGAGGTAACGATGGTTCACCGTGGGCGGCCGGCAATTCGGCACGTGCGACGCGGCAGCCGGCGATGGTGGGGCAGCGGCGCTGCCCTAGCCGGCGGAGGGTGTCCCTCGCCCGTGCTCCGCCAGGATCGCCAGCCTTTGCAAGATGGCGGTCGGCGGCTCTCCCGTCGCCTCATGCAGCTCGTCCAGCAGCAGCACGGAGACCATGTGCAAGCCGGCCATGAAGTCACCCAGGCCGTCCGCGTCGAGCGGAGTGAGCGCGTCCGCCGCCCACGCTGCCAGCTCGGGTGAGTCTAGGCTCGCGGTGAGAATCGCGATCGCCGTCTGCATCGCGGCAGCCACGGGCTCGCCGGGCGCGGCTCGCACGGCCGCAGTCTTGTTACCGGGCGCAGTCTGGTCACCGGCGATGCCTGATCCCGGCGCGCGCCGGGCGTTCCCGTGGTTCCGGCGGCGGCGCGGGCGCCAGCGGAGCCGCCCGGCCGGGGCGTCCGTCATGTTGTCCTGCCGCCCGGCGGGCGCGCCGGACGGGCCGTTCTGGCGATGGATCCTCATATCCGACAACACGAGGCCGGCTGGGAGGTTGTTCATCACTGACGGTCGGCCGACGCTAGGCGGCGGGGAGCCGTCCGAGTGCGAGGGCGAGCACGGCCGGGGTCAGGGCCAGCAGCACGGGGGTCAGGGCGAGCGCCGCGGCGGTGGCGCGCAGCAGCTGTCGGCGGGCGCGGCCCAGCGGCTGGGCGGGGGCCAGGAGCCGGTGTATCCGCTGTACCGAGTCGGTGGCGCCCGCGGCCAGGGCCGGCGCCGGACTGCCGGCCGTGGCAAGCAGGACCAGGGCGGTGGCGAGCAGCCGCGGATCGCGGCCTCGTGCGGCCGCGTCGTCGGCGTGCAGCTCCACCAGGCGGGCTACCTGCTCTTCGGCGTCCCGCATCAGCGGCAGGAACGGGAGCACCTGGCGGCCGATCCTGGCCACGGCCAGCAGCCAGTGGTGCCGGCCGGCCAGGTGGGCTCGCTCGTGCGCCAGGACCGCGTCCAGCTGGCCGGGATCGAGCGCCTGCACCGCACCGGTGGTCAGGATCACCGTAGGCTGCCGGCCGGCGACGCAGTAGGCGGCCGGCTGGGAATGCTCGACCAGCACGGCCCCCAGGGCCGGCTGAAGACGCCCTACCAGCCGCGCGGCCTCCGCGTGCCGCAGCGCCTGCCGCCCGGCGGAGCGGAGGTGAGTTGCCGCGGTGAGCGCGGTACGGGCCGCGACGGCGCCCGCCAGGGTCAGGCCCAGCCCGGCGACGGCGGCGCCGCCCGGGGTGCCGTAGGTGGCGCGGAGCCGCAGCACGCAGGCGCCGATCAGGTGACTGAGGCCCCCGCCGAGCGCGGTCGCGTGAACGGCCAGCGTCAGGCCGGCCAGCCCGAGCGCGGCGATGACCGACCATCCGGCGGCCAGGTAGGTGACGATGGCCAGCAGCGGTGCCCGGGCTGTCCACCCGGACCGGCCGAGCACCCGGGGGCCCAGCATCCCGGCACAGGCCGCGTACGCCACCAGCACCGCGGCGACGGTCACCGGGACTCGCCAGGCCCGGGCTCGCCGAGCGCCTGGCCGAGCGCCTCGCGCAGCAGCGCCGCGTCGTGCGGGCTCATCTGGAGCGCGAAATGCGCCAGCGCCGTGCGCCGGTCCGGGCTGGTGGCCAGCGCGTCGTTCATCAGCGCGGCCGTGTAACCGGACCGGGAGCCGGTGGGCTCATACCGCCAGGCCCGGCCGTCTCGCTCCCGCCGCAGCCACCCCTTGCGGTACAGGTTTTCCATCACCGTCATCACGGTGGTGTAAGCCAGCCCCCGCTCGTCCCGCAGATCGTCGACCACCTCCCGGACCAGCACCGGGCGGCCCCACTCCCACAGCCGGTCCATGATCACGGCTTCCAGCTCACCGAAACGTCGCATCCTTACTCCCGAGCATGGCCATGCCAACGGCGTGTCCGTCGTTACTTACTATTACGCATAGAACGAGCCAACTGTTCAGGTTGCATCCCCTTTTTCTCCTGCCAGCCACCTTAACTTAGCCGTACGGTGAACGAAACCTTCTTACTATCCGTGTTAGTAGTTATGGCTGCTGACACA
>DASXKD010000487.1:0-2596 GCA_036497045.1 Streptosporangiaceae bacterium
GCGGCCGGGCCAGCTTTCGTGCCAGATCCGGAACGCCGCAGCGTCCCGGCGCGGGTGTCACCCGGGGTTGATGACGCCCACCGAGCCGTTGTTGTAGCTACTCGGGCCCGCGCTGAACACCAGCGACTTCGTCCCGCCGAACGCCGAGTTGCCGACCATCAGGCCCCACAGGCCGTGAATCGTGATCGGGTAGCCGCTGGAGTTGTCCAGCACGCCCTGGAACTTCCCTGTCATCGGGTCGAACGCGTTGATCCAGCCGTTCCCCAGGTTCCCCACCAGCAGGTCACCGGCGAACGGGCCGAAGCCGGCCGGGGCGATGGCCAGGCCCCACGGCTCGTCAAGCGGGCTGCCCGGGCCGTTGGACACCAGATGGTGCAGCAGCTTGCCGTTGACGCTGTAGACATCGACGACACCGAAGCCGGCACCCGGGATCACGTTGGTCTTCTGCGCATTCTGTTTGCCATAGGCGACGTAGATCTTGCCGTCAAGCGCTTGGATGCCGAAGGGGGCGTACCCGGCCGGCAGGCGCGGGTCGGTGAACTCACCCGGCGCGGACACCGGGGCGAACTTGTTGTTGAAGATGTCCACCGTGGCGTTGGCCACGTCGCTGGCGAACAGTTCAGGGCCTGCCTTGGTGCTGGCGATCGCCAGGCCCTTGAACACCGCGCCCTTGGGGGTCATGCCGCCGGGCCCGCCGGTCGGGCTGTCCTCGACGACGAACTTGGCGCCGCCGTCCCAGGCCTCGATCTGCCCCGGCGACTGGACCGAGCCGACGGAGTCGGTGTCCACGATGAAGATCGCCGGGCTGCCGCTGGCCCCGCCGACAGGGAAGCCCTTGAAGGAGTTGAAGACCTGCCCGGTCGGGTTTGCGCCGGGAACCGGGACGGTGAGGTCGAGGGACACCTTGCTGCCGTGGATCCCGCCGCTGTAGACGGTGGCAAATCCCGAGTTGTTGTCGGACACCCAGAGCGGGGTGGTCGGCCCGGCCGTGATTCCCCACGCATTCTTAAGGTTCTTGTCGGTAAGGCTGATGTGGCGGTGTGACGCCTGATTGGAAATCAGGTTGACCTTGGTGAAGACGTCCGGTGGCGGGGCCGCCGAAGCCAGGGCGGGCACCCCTGCGGCGACCAGGCCGGACGCGGCCACGAACGCGGCGACGGCGGGCAGCCATCTCCGTGCCCTGGCCAGGCCCTGGCCACCAGTGCCATGCCCCGGCACCAGCGGTGATATGTGGCGCATGCAAGCTCCTTTTGTCGTCGGGCAACGCCGCGAGTCACCAGCCAGGAATCCCCGCGGGCTTGGTCACCTGTACTACGGATGCCTGCGGCACCGGGTTCAGCGCGCCTGTCGGGCACCGGTGCGCGCCGGCGGCCGGATGGCTTACATCGCCCTGAACTGGTTGCCCGCGGATTGGCCCGGGTGACAATATGGCGATTTTGCTAAGTCCGGCGACAATTGGTGCCCGACAGCGCAGGATTGCACTGGCAGTAGCCGCCGTTCCCGGCACGATGGTGGGAATGGTGAGATTCGCCACTCGTGATCATAGCTGGGATGGCGGCACAAGGCGATAGCCGATAGGCTTCACCGGGCCACTTTGCCACCTGCTGAATTTACCATTTCCGGGCGGGAAAGGCTTGGGTCCCTTAGGGGTTTTCCGTCCCCTGAGGGGTATTCGTCTCTGTCCCGGCGCTGGCGCGGTGCCCTAGTCTGCCGCTCGAGGCGAGGATCGAGCGCGATCCCCGCCTCGCCCGGATCAAGGCATGATCCCGGGGTGCTTCTTCCCGCTGGAGGCCATCGTGGTCGCAACGCATCAGGGGCCTGCGACTGGGCCATCGCTGGCATCTGGCCAGGTGCCTGGGCCAGCAGCCAGGTTATGGCTGGAACTCGGGCAAGGCCAGCTGCGCTGACAGGGGCGATGACAGGCAGCGGGAGCATGCGGCGCGCGCGGCCGGCCGTGCGAGGTGCTGCCACGGCGGCCAAGGCCCTGGCGGTGGCTGCATTGGCCACCGTGGCCGCCGTGGCCCTCACCTTCGTGGCGGCCGGGCCGGCCCAGGCCACGGTCGCCGCGAGTGCCGCGGCGGGGAGCGCGGGCCGCGGGTCCGGCACGATCGCGGAGACCGTGATCGGCGGTGCGCTGCTTGTCTTGGCCGCCGGCGGCCTCGGCCTGGTGGTGCGCAGGCGCCCCCGGCCGGGCGGGGGCAGCCGCCGCAGGCCGACGCACGCCAGGGACGCCGGTCCCAGCGGTGACTGGGTCCGCAGTCTGGCCACTGATGCCCCGGGTGATGCGGTCAGCCCTGGCGGTACCGCGATCGGTGCGGGCGCCCCTGGCTGGCCTTACGCCGACTACCCGAGCTGGCCCGCAAGCGACCCCGGGCGGCCGGTCGACGATCCCGGACAGTCCGTCGGCGATCCCGGACAGCCGGCCGGCGCCGCCGTCGGCTACGGCCGGATCGGCAGCGACAGCCTCGACTGGCCCTACCCCGACCATCCGAGCCGGCCCGCCAACAGCCCGGGCCGCCCGCTCACCCCGGATCATCCGAGCTGGCCCGCGAGCGGCCTCGGCAGGCCGCTCGCCGACGATGACTACCCAAGCTGG
>DASXKD010000488.1:0-6777 GCA_036497045.1 Streptosporangiaceae bacterium
AGCCCGGCGGCCCAGGCACCGGCCAGCCCGGCCGACCAGGCACCACCGGCCGGCCCGGCCGCCCAGGTCGCGCCGGGAGCGGATGGGCAGGCGGCACCGGGAGCGGACGACCAGGCGGCGCCGGAGTCCCCGGAAGAATCCCCGCATGAGCCTGACGATCGGGGTTGATGTCGGGGGCACCAAGGTCGCTGCCGGGGTCGTAGATGACCACGGCCGGATCCTCGAGACGCTGCGCCGGGCGACGCCCGCGGCGAGCCCGGAGCGCACCGCTGCGGTGATCGCGGACGTGGTCGCCGAGTTGCACGGCCGTCACCAGGCCAGCGCGGTCGGAGTGGGAGCGGCCGGCTTCGTGGACGAGGCGGGCGGCACCGTGGCGTTCGCGCCGAACCTGGCCTGGCGCGGCGAACCGCTGCGCACCAAGGTGGCAGGCCTGGTGGGCCTGCCGGTCACCGTGGAAAACGACGGCAACGCGAGCGCGTGGGCGGAGTTCAGGTTTGGTGCCGCCCGCGGCCACGCGCACGTCACGTTCGTCTCCGTGGGCACGGGCATCGGGGCCGGTTTCATCCTGGACGGCAGGCTCTACCGGGGCAGGTGGGGGATGGCGGGGGAGCCCGGGCACTTCCGGGTGGTGCCCGAGGGCCGCCTGTGCGGCTGTGGGAACCGCGGCTGCTGGGAGCAGTACGCCAGCGGCAGCGCGCTGGTGACGGAGGCACGTGACCTCGCCATGCGCGCTCCTGGCGGGGCGATGCGCCTGCTCCAGCTGGCCGGTGGGGATGCTTCCGCGATCGGCGGCCCGCAGATCACCCAGGCCGCCAGGGAGGGTGACCCGGCGTCGCTGCGCTGCTTTTCGATCGTGGGCACCTGGCTCGGGCAGGGCCTGGCCGATCTGGCGGCGATCCTCGACCCAGGGTGCATCGTGGTCGGCGGCGGGGTCAGCGAGGCCGGCGAGTTGCTGCTCGGCCCGGCGCGCGCCGCCTTCGAAAAGGCGCTCACCGGAGCGGGCTACCGGCCACGGGTGGAGATCGCCAGGGCCGCGCTCGGGGTGGACGCCGGCATCGTCGGTGCCGCTGATCTGGTCAAGAACGGCTGACGGGCCGGAGCCGCGTAGTCCTAGACCACGGCCCCGTCATCGGGGCCCGAGTCTCGCGGCGGCCGGTCGCCCATCCGCACGACCAGCGTCGCGAACCCGCCGACAAACGCGGCCACGGCGCAGAACGCAGCCCAGTCCGGCACCTGCCAGCCCGCCATCACGGCGACGATCAGGTAGAGGGGCCCGCCGAACAGCGCCACCCAGGCACCCTTGGTGACCGGGTCCAGCCGTGGCAGCGGCGGCGGTACCGGGGGGACGAAGTGATCATCGTCCTCGCCCGGTGGCGGGGTGGCACTGGCCGGCCGGACGATGCGGATCTGCGGCGGCCCCGGAGGCAGGCCACCGAACGGCCCGGGGCGCGGCCCCAGGCGCGGGCCGGGCAGCGGGGTACCGTCGAGACCGGCGCTCTCCGGGCCGGTCATGTCCAGGCCGGTGACATCGAGGTCAGCGGTGTCCGGGCCGCTGGCGTCCTGGCCGGCCGCCTCCTGGCCCTGGGCAGCCGGACCGGGCAGGTCTTCCCTGGTGGGCCAGGGAGCGGGCGCACCGTCCGCCGCGGCGGGTATGGCGTAATGGGCAACCAGGTCCCGCCACGCCGCCTCCTCGCTGGCATCCTCGGTCATGGCACGCGCACCTCCTCTCACTCCCGGCCGGCACGGCTGTGGGCGCGGACAAACTCTAGGCTGCCGTCGAAGATCTGCCCAGCGTCGTTGTCCAGAGTCGCCACGTGATAGCTGTCGGCGCACTCGCGCACGGTGAGCTGCGCCTCGGGCAGCGCGGCCCGCAGAACCCGCATGCTGGCCGGGCCCACCACGTGGTCGGTCGTGCTCAGGAACACGAGCACCGGCTGCGTGACCTCACCCAGTTGCTGCTGGGTGACCTTCCACAACTGCGGCAGGGTTGCCGCGGCCCGCACCGGCACCCGGTCGTAGCTGAGCTCGCTGACGCCTTCCTTCTTGATGTCGCTGCCGATGCCCTTGAGCGAGGGCACCACCAGCTTCAGCACCGGAGCCAGCAGGAAGAGCTTGGTATCGGCCGTGAGCGACGGATTCACCAGGACCAGCCCGGCCACGCCCGCACCGTGCAGTTCGGCTATCCGCAGCGCGAGGCAGCCGCCCATCGACAGGCCCATGAGGAAGATCTCGTCGGCGTGCCCACGCAGTTCCTCGTACGCCCGGTCCACCTCCGCATACCAGTCCTCCCACCGGGTATGCGCCATTTCCTGCCAGGTGGTGCCGTGGCCGGGCAGCCGGGGGAGGGAGACGGTCAGCCCTGCGGCGGCGAGGTGGCCGGCCCAGGGACGCAGCGAGGCCGGGCTTCCGGTGAACCCGTGGCAGAGCAGGACCCCGGTGTTGCCTCCGGAGTGGAAGAAGGGCTCCGCCCCCGGCATCACTGGCATGACGGCCGTCCTCTCGCGCCTGCGCTCTCCCTCCGCATCGTCGCACGCGAGCACGACAGAGCGCACGCCGAAAGAAGGGAGCAGGGCGTGGCGCAGGCAACTTGCCCGCGGGCAACGCCCCCGGCCGGCCAAGTCCCTCCGGCCAGGGACTGCCCGCGGCCGTCCGGACGTGCGACCATGTGAGCATGGGTTACTGGGTGGTCAAGGCGATCCTCGGGCCTCTTCTCGCGATCTTGTTCCGCCCCTGGTCAGAGGGTGGGGACAACGTGCCGCGCGAGGGACCGGCCATCCTCGCCTGGAACCACCTGTCGTTCTCCGACCACTTCTTCGGCCCGCTGCCGCTGCCGCGCAAGGTGACGTTCCTGGCCAAGTCGGAGTACTTCACCGGTCCCGGACTGAAGGGCCTGATCAGCAAGGCCTTCTTCCGCGGCGTCGGGCAGATTCCGGTGGACCGGTCGGGCGGCGAGGCGGGCGAGCGGGCGCTGCGGACCGGCCTGCGCGTGCTGGGCGAGGGCAAACTGCTCGGCATCTACCCCGAAGGCACCAGGACGCCGGACGGCCGCCTGTACCGCGGCAAGACCGGGGTGGCCAGGCTCGCGCTTGAGTCAGGGGCACCGGTGATCCCCTGCGCCATGATCGGGACCTTTGAGCTCCAGCCGCCCGGGCATGTGCTGCCCCGGCTGACGATCCGCCCAGGGGTGAGGTTCGGTAAGCCGCTGGACTTCTCCCGCTATGCGGGCTTGAAGGCGGACCGGCTGGTGCTGCGCGCGGTGACCGACGAGATCATGTACGCCGTCATGAACCTGTCGGGCCAGGAGTACGTCGACGAGGACGCACAGCGGGCCAAGAAGCGGGGCCGGCCCGGTGGCACGGCACACCAGGACGCCGCGCCGCAGCCGGACGCCACCGCCAATCCGGATGCCACCGCCAACCCGGATGCCGTCCCCACTACGACCCCGGGCGCCTCTTAGTGCGCTGCCGCTGACCCGGCCGGGCCGGTCAGTCGCGGGCCCAGCCCTTGGTGCGCGCCACCGCACGGCGCCAGCGGTCATGCCCCTCGTCGTCGCGGGCCCGCGGGTCGAAGCGCTGGCCCAGCCGCCAGGTGCTGGCCAGTTCCTCAGGTGACGACCACACGCCCGTGGCCAGCCCGGCCAGGAATGCCGCGCCCAGGGCGGTGGTCTGCATGATCTCCGGCCGCTCCACCGGTACCTGGAGCTGATCGGCCTGTAGCTGCATGAGCAGGCCGTTGGCGCTGGCGCCGCCATCGGCCCGCAGCGCGTGGCTGGCCTGCCAGTCACCGGTGACCATCACGTCGAACACGTCACGGACCTCGTAAGCGATCGCCTCCAGGGTGGCGCGGACGAGGTGCGCCCGGGTCGTACCGCGGGTGATGCCGAAGATCGCCCCGCGCGCGTCGGGATCCCAGTCCGGCGCCCCGAGCCCGGTCAGCGCTGGCACGAATACCACCCCGCCGCTGTCGGGGACCGAGCCGCCCAGTGCCTCGCTCTGTGCGGCATCGTCCAGCAGCCCGAGCCCGTCCCGCAGCCACTGGATCGCGGCGCCGGTCACGAACACCGAGCCTTCCAGCGCGTAGGTCAGCGCCCCGGTACCATCCATCCACGCGACCGTGGACAGTAGCCCGTTCCCCGGCCTGGCCACCGTCGCGCCGGTGTTGGCGAGCACGAATGATCCGGTGCCGTAGGTGCATTTCGCGTCGCCCGGCGAGAAACAGGCCTGGCCGAACAGTGCCGCCTGCTGATCACCGGCGATGCCCGCGATGGGCAGGTCAAGCCCGAGGAACGCGGCAGGGTCTGTGCGCCCGGCGATGCCGGTGGAGGGCACCACCTCGGGCAGAGCCGCGGCCGGCACCCGCAGCAGTTCGCATAGTTCGCCCGACCACCGGCCCGCGGTGATGTCGAAAAGCAGCGTCCTGGACGCGTTGGACGCGTCGGTGACGTGCCGCTTTCCGCTGGTCAGCCGGGCGATCAGGTAAGAGTCCACGGTGCCCGCCGCGAGCGAGCCGTCGGCCAGGCCCGCCCAGACGGCCGGTTCCTCGGTGGCCAGCCAGGTCAGCTTGGTGCCGGTGAAGTAGGGGTCCAGCCGCAGGCCGGTCAGCTCGCTGACGCGCCCCTCGTGCCCGGCTTCGCGCAGTTCGTCGCACAGCCGGGCGGTCCGCCGGTCCTGCCAGACGATGGCACGCCGCGGCGCGGCCAGGGTCGCCCGGTCCCACAGCACCGCCGTTTCCCGCTGGTTGGTGATGCCGAGCGCGGTGACCGCCGGCTGGCCGGGGCCCGCCTGATCCAGGGCCTGACGGCAGGCCGCGAGGGTGGCCTGCCAGATGTCCTCGGGCAGGTGCTCCACCCAGCCGGGGCGCGGGTAGTACTGCTGGAACTCCTGGTAGCCGCGGGCGGCCACGGTGCCATCCGCGGCCACGAGCAAGGCGGTCACACCCGTTGTGCCGGCGTCAATCGCGAGGACACTCATGGCGGCTAATGTTGCTCCCATGCGAATCGGAGTGCTGACCGGTGGTGGCGATTGTCCAGGGCTGAATGCCGTGATCCGCGCCTTGGTCCGGAAAGGAATCCCAGAGTACGGCTACGAGTTCCTCGGGTTCCGCGATGGGTGGCGGGGGCCGCTGGAGGGCGACACGATCCCGCTTGACATCCAGGCGGTACGGGGCATCCTGCCGCGCGGGGGGACGATCCTGGGTTCGTCGCGGACCAACCCGTTCGCGGACAGCGCGGCCGAGGGCGGCAGGTCCGGCCTGGAGCGGATCAAGGCCAACCTGGCCGGGCTCGGCGTGGACGCGCTGGTGGTGATCGGCGGCGAGGACACCCTTGGGGTCGCCGCGACCCTGTACGCCGAGGGCCTGCCGATGGTTGGTGTGCCCAAGACCATCGACAACGACCTCGGCGCGACCGACTACACCTTCGGCTTCGACACCGCCGTCAACATCGCGATGGAGGCGATCGACCGGCTGCACACCACCGCGGAAAGCCATCACCGTGCCCTCATCATCGAGGTCATGGGCCGGCACGCGGGCTGGATCGCGCTGCACGCCGGGATGGCCGGCGGTGCCAACGTGATCCTCATCCCGGAGCGGCCGTTCAGCCTGGAACAGGTGTGCGCGTACGTGGAACACCGGTTCCAGACCCGCTACGCGCCGCTCGTGGTGGTCGCCGAGGGCGCCCGGCCCGAAGAGGACGAACTGGCCCTGTCCGACCAGCGGCTGGACGCCTTCGGCCATGTCCGCCTCGGCGGCATCGGCCAGATGCTCGCCAACGAGATCGAGAAGCGCACCGGCAAGGAGGCCCGCGCCACGGTGCTCGGGCACATCCAGCGCGGCGGCACCCCGACGGCGTTCGACCGCGTGCTGGCCACGCGGTTCGGGGTGCACGCGATCGAAGCAGTGCACGACGGGGAGTTCGGCGTGATGGTGGCGCTGCGCGGCACCGAGATCGTCCGTGCCCCGCTGGGAAAGGCCACCAGGGAACTCAAGCTGGTGCCGCCGGAGCGTTACGCGGAGGCCGAGGTCTTCTTCGGCTGACAGAGCCCGGGAAACGGCCTGCGTCATCCTCGGCGCGTTGCGGCCGATGGCGTTGCAGCTGTGGCCGCGCTGGTCAGAGGCGCACGGCAGCACGTGCCTGGGTAGCGGGATAGTGAGCGTGCGGCCAGCCGCGGCGTTGAGGCGGCCGCACGCGGTCTAGTCCCCCGTACCGGCGCCGTCTGGGCCGGGGCAGGGCAGCCACTGGTCGGCGGCGGTGAGCCAGGTGCCGTCGGGCTGGCACCGCGCGACCAGCGCGGTAGGGCCGCTCAGCGTGACCGCCACGCCATCCAGGCCGGTTCCGGTGAGCGTCCGTTCACCGGTGATCAGCGCCAGAGGCCCGGCCAGCAGTACCCGCACGGCCCGGCGCAGCCAGGCGCGCCTGGTGGCAGCCCAGTCCCCGGCGGTACTGCCAGCCAGGAAGTCGCCGCCGTAGGCCGCGATCGCGCGGCGCAACTGGGGGAGTGCGGCCGCAGGCGGCTGCGCGGCCCTGGCCGCCGCGAGCGCCTGCTCGAAATCGCGCAGGTCGCAGTCCAGCGGCCGCGACTCATCCAGCGCATAACGGCCGTCGGCGAAACCGATCCAGCCGCCGTCGCCCAGGGTGCGCGCAACTGCCGCAGCGCGCTGTGCAGTGCGTTGCGCAACTGGCCCTCGGTCAGCTCGGGCCACAGGGCGAGGCCGATCTGCTCCCTGGCCAGCGGCGGCGAGCTGGCGAACAGGCAGAGCAGTTCCCTGGGCTTGGCGTAG
>DASXKD010000489.1:0-2553 GCA_036497045.1 Streptosporangiaceae bacterium
GATCGTCGGTGCTCCCGCGGACATGAGGGAATTGGAACCCGGTCAGCCGTGGTCCCCCACGCCGTTCCGGTCACCGGGGCTCACCTAGTGCCAAGGGGGATCGGTGGTGGCCTGCCTGGCCACCGGGCCAGCTTTGGCAGCCGCGGCCACGCGGCGCTCAGCGCCTCCCATCTGATGGCCCTAAGCAGATCATTACCAGCCCATAACCCGGCCAGCCCCCGGTTCCCGTCCGGCAATGGCCGGGCAGACTGCCCGTGTGGGTGGCGGCGGCCCTGCCCGGCTGGTATGCACGCGTTGTGAGGCCTGTCCCGGTTCTGGGTAACGAGTTAGCCGGCCCCTGGTTCCGCGTCCAGTCCATCGTGGCGCGGCAGAGGGCTGGTTCCGCCGAACACGACTTCCTCGACATCCTGCCCGCCGCGTCGGCCGCGGCCCGCGCCGGGCGGCCGTTCGTGGCCGGCTGGCTGTGCCGCGCGGCCGGAGCGCCGCTTGAGTTCATCACCAACGCGGCTCTGCCGGGGCCGCAGGCGGGCAACGGCTGCGCCTTGCTCTTCCCGCCCGGGGCCAGGGGCGTGGCTGCCGCCGCCGACTGGGTCACCGCGTGCGGGACGCTGGTCTGGGCACCCTGCCCCGGGCGCCAGGCGCTGCCGCTGCTGAGCCAGCCCGCGCCCGCGCCCGCGACCGATCAGGAAGCCAGGCAGCCGGGCCGGTTCGAGTCCGCGCTGGCCGTGGCCAGGGACAGGCCCTTCGGCTGGCTCGTGGTGGCCGAGCCCACCGGCCTGCTCGATGCCGAGGAGGCCGGGCTGCGCGCCCAGGTGACGGTGCTGCGCCAGCATGACGAGGAACGGCTCCGGTCCGGCACTGATAAGGCAAAACGCAGGCTTGCGGAACTGGACGCGTTCCGTGAGGCGGGCCTGTGGGCGGTGCGGGTGCTCGCCGGGGCCGCGACCCCGGGCGAGCTTGCCCGGCTGGCACCCGTGCTCGCCGGGTCGGCCGACCTGGGCCACCATCCCTACCGGCTCGGCACGGGCCTGGAGCCGCGGTCGTTCACGGCGGCCCTGACGGCGAAGGCCGTGGATCAGGAGGCCGGCGCCGAGGTGCCGTTCCTGGCCACAGCGGGGGTGCTGGCAGCGCTCGCGGGCCTGCCCCAGGGCGAAGTGCCCGGGCTGCGGGTACTGGGGGCCAGCCAGTTCGACGTGACCAGCGAGACCGGGACCGGCACCGGCACGCCGGTCAGCCTCGGGGTGATCCTCGACACGCAGGACCGGCCGGCCGGTGAGTTCCTGCTGCCGCTGGAGACCCTCAACAGGCACGCGCTTGTCACCGGGGCGACTGGCGCAGGCAAGTCGCAGACGGTACGGCACCTGCTGGCCGAGCTGACCAGGGCCGGGCTGCCCTGGCTGGTCATCGAGCCGGTCAAGGCGGAGTACCCGGGGATGGCGGGCCGGCTGGCCGCCCTGGGCCCGGCCGGTGCCGTCACCGTACTGAACCCGGCGGACCCGGGGGCGATCCCGGTGTCGGTCAACCCGCTCGCGCCGGAACGGGGGTACCCGGTGCAGGCGCACATCGACATGGTCCGGGCGCTGTTCCTCGCCGCGTTCGACGCAGAGGAGCCATTCCCGCAGATCATCGCGCAGGCGTTACAGCGCGTCTACGAGGCGAACGGCTGGGACGTGGTGACCGGCGGCCCGCTGCCCGGCGCCGCGGCCGAGCCAGCCGTGCCCACGCTCGCACAGCTCCAGCGGGCCGCCCTGGAGGTCATCGGGGAGGTCGGGTACGGCCGGGAACTCCAGGCCGACGTGCGCGGCTTCGTGGACGTGCGGCTGCGCTCGCTGCGGATCGGCTCGGCCGGGCGGTTCTTCGAGGGCGGCCATCCCGCCGACGTTGCCGGGCTGCTGCGCCGCAACGTGGTGCTCTGCCTCGAAGACGTCGCCAACGACGAAGACAAGGCCTTCGTGATGGGCACGCTGGTCATCCGGGTCGTGGAGCAGTTGCGGCTCGCGGCGCGGGCTGGGCGGCGGGCGGGGCTTGGTCACGTGATCGTCATTGAGGAGGCCCACCGGTTGCTGCGGGCCGGGCGGGAGGGCCGGGCCAGCGCTCATGCGGTTGAGCTGTTCGCCGCGATGCTGGCGGAGATCCGCGCCTACGGTGAGGGGCTGGTGATCGCCGAGCAGATCCCCTCGAAGCTGGTCAGCGACGTGGTCAAGAACACCGCGGTCAAGGTGATGCACCGGCTCCCGGCCGCCGACGACCGGGACCTGGCCGGTGCCGCGATGAACCTCGACGATGCCCAGTCCCGCCAGGTGGTGTCGCTGGAGCCCGGGGTGGCGGCGGTGTTCGCCGACGGCATGGACCGGCCGATCAAGGTCAGGGTGCCGTTCGGCGGCGGCGCGGAGGGCGCCCGGCCGGGCCCGGCGCCGCCCCTGCTGGCCCGCCGCAGCACCGCGTGTGGCCCGCGGTGTGCCGGGGAGCGCCCGTGCACCCAGCGGGAGATGCGCACCGCCGAGGTGCTCGCCGCCCCCGGGTCACCGGCCGACGCGTGGCTGCGGGTCTGGG
>DASXKD010000490.1:0-2501 GCA_036497045.1 Streptosporangiaceae bacterium
CGCCCCAACAGGCATAACCAGGGTATCCCGATGCTGTGGGAAGCCTCCAGCCATCAGTCATGCCCGGCACTTCGCCGCGCGGCGCGCCACCTTCGGGAGGCAGCAGCGAGCCGAACATTTGCTAACCCAATGCGCTGGTCCGCAACGTCCCCGAGTAAGAGGCGAGCCGTAGTCCTGTCGATATGGGCCACCGGGGGCAAACGAAACGGATTCCCTCAACACCGAGCGACGAACCGACAGTGTCATCCTCAGCCGCAATCAGAACCCTCGATCTCACTGCTGTGATGACGTGCAGAACTGGACGATCGGCGTGATTTTCGCGAAGACGAGCCCAACAAGTATCAAAGCGCCTATTCGGCAGGGAGGATGTGGATAGTGCTCCGGCCCGGCCTCCTGGGTTTCGGCTCAGCGGGGGCGTAGGGTCGGTGGCCTGGGTCCCGGCCTGACCTGCTATTCGGCTGACGCCGCTCTGGCTGTCTTGGGAAACGATCTGTCGGCCGGGCCCAGGTTTTTGTGGCACCCACCGGCGTTGCCGGTCTGATCTGCCTGGCCTGGGCTAGAGGCCGGGGTTCCCAGGTCCGGGCGGCCAGCGGGTGCGTGCCATCCCTTACCCGTTAACCGTGAGAAAGGGATGACGTTGACCATCGCAAGTGACACGTGCCATCACTGGCGGCGTGGATACCCACGCCGGCGCGCACGTCGCCGCCGCGCTCGACCCGATCGGCGGGCTGCTCGGTGTCCGGGAGTTCCCGGCCACCCCGGCCGGATATGCCGGCCTGCTGGCGTGGCTGGGCGGGTTCGGGACCGTGAGCCTGGTCGGGATCGAGGGGACCGGCAGCTACGGCGCTGGCCTGGCCCGGCACATTGCCGCGGCTGGTGTGCGGGTGGTGGAGGGCCGGCCGCAGCGACCGGCAGGACCGGCGCCGGGCGGGCAAATCCGACCCGCTGGATGCGGTCAGCGCCGCCCGGGCCGCCCAGTCCGGCCGGGCGGCCGGCGCGCCGAAGGGCCGCGACGGGCAGGTGGAGGCGATCCGGGCGCTGATGGTCGCCAAGCGCAGCGCCCGCTCGGAGCGGACCCAGACGATCAACCAGGCCCGGGCGCTGATCATCACCGGCCCCGACGATCTGCGGGCCCGGTTTGCCCGGCGCACCCCCGCTGACCTGGTCACCGAGCTGGCCACGCTGCGGCCCCGGCCGGGCAGCATGGTCCGCTACCACACGCTGCTGTCGCTGCGCGAGCTCGGCCGCCGCGGCCAGTTCCTGGACGCCCAGCTGGCCCGGCTCGATGAGCTGATCGTCCCCCTGGTAACTGCCCGCGCGCCCAGCCTGCTCGCGCTCTACGGCGTCGGCCCCGACACCGCCGCGATCTTGCTGGTCACCGCCGGCGACCATCCCGAGCGCCTGCGCTCGGAGGCTGCCTGGGCGCACCTGTGCGCCACCGCCCCCCTGTCCGCATCCTCAGGAAAGGTCACCCGCTACCGGCTCAACCCCGGCGGCGACCGCCAGGCCAACCACGCCCTCTACCGCATCGTGATCACCCGGCTGAGCTCCCACCCACCGACCCGCGCCTACGCCGACCGCCGCGGCAAAGAAGGCCTGTCGAAGAAAGAAATCATCCGCTGCCTCAAGCGTTACGTCGCTCGCGAGGTCTACCCCCACCTGCGCCCACCGGCCCGCTAACGCTCTCAAGCTCCCGGGGACGGCCTGGCCCTCTATTCGGCTGCCGCATCCTGCTGGCCTGCTAACGATCCGCCGGCCGCCCCGGGCTTCCTGACCTGCTGGACGTGACCTCATAAGAGCCTGCCCGCGTGGCCCCTCCCTGTCTTGTCCGCAATCCAGCAACCAAGCCTGAAGCATCCAGTTCATGACCTTAAAAGGAACTAGAAAATGCCATTTCAAGCCCTTGACAAACCATAGGAGCATCGATCCGCGCTGCGCCGGGCTGGGAATCGAATCACAGTACGAAATAGGCCCTGGTCGGCGGTGGCGCGCAAATAGCCGCGCCGATCTGCGCGGATCTTGGCTCGGTGCCGTCCGGGGAGCTAGTGATCCAGACGTGGCTGATCTGCGTAGCCGTGGCGTTGCCGTCGCTGAGGGGGTGATGTGGGCGGACCGGGCACTGTTGCCAGGACGCCCGCGACCAGGCAGCGGGCCAGGGCACCGGTGGCGTTCGGTGTGACGGCCTCCGGCGGCCCGGCGGCCAGCGTCAGCAGCACCCCGCTGAATAGCGTGATCAGCGCCTGCACCTGCGCCGGGGAGGTGTCCAGCCCGAGCGCGCGGTGCTGGCCGATGGTGACGTGCATGGCGGCGGCGGCCATTCCCGACAGCGCCTCGGCGAGCGCGGGGCGGCGGGTCGCCTCCAGGGTCAGCTCGTAGATGGCCAGGTAGCGGGTGCGGTGGCGAGCCGCGGAGTCGTAAAGCGCACCGCCGATCAGTTCCGCGAGGCCGCCGGGGCCCACCGGCCCGGCTATCTGGCTGTCGGCGGCTTCCATCGCGGCGAT
>DASXKD010000491.1:0-3854 GCA_036497045.1 Streptosporangiaceae bacterium
GCGGCGCCCATGCCCGCGAGGGATTCATGGTCCATCCGCACCTGGAGGCGACCATCTCGGTTGCCGCGGCCGTCAACCCGAAGACCGGCGGCAACTGGGAAGGAACCGGCGTCGCGCCCGACATCAAGACCACAGCCGGCCGGGCCCGTGACATCGCCTACGAGCGCGCGCTGCAGGACGTGGTCACGGCCGATGGCACCGCGGCGGCCGAGGCCAGGGAAGCCCAAGCCGCCCGGTAGGGCATGACGTTCGGCTTCCCGGACGTGCTCGCGCACTGACCCGCCAAGCAGAGCCTGGAACGCCAAACCGACGCCCTCGCCGCCGCCGGGTTGTTTCCTCGACGTTGGTGTGGTCTTCCCCAGCGGGGAGGTGCGCGGGGCTCCGCGGCGACCTGGAGCGGTTCACCTTCCTGCTCGGCGGCAGCGACGGCGAACCCCTCTTCGGCCCACCAGGACACGCCTAGCCTGGCCTGCATGACGGTCTGGGATGAGCTTCGGGTGATCCTCACCCGGCTGCGCGACGAACAGCCGGATGACCTGCTGGGGTTTCCCAATCCGGCTCGCCAGGAAGGCCAGCCGCCGTATCGGATCACGCTGGCCCCGACGGCAGTCGCAGTCGCCGACGACCTGCACACCCGGTTCGGAGACAGTGTCGAGCTCACGGTCGGGGCACTGCCCTACCCGCCAGGCCACCCCCCGCGATGGCCACCCATCACTGAACCACCCGCCGAGATGCTCAGCCCGCAACAGGCAACGGTCGAACTGGACGGGCCTGCGGCCGTCCGCTCCGGGCACTCCCTGCGGCACGGCCTGCTGCTGCACAACCACTCCGGCGACCACCTCAAGATCCCCACCACCAACGGCCAGCTCACCACCGCCGTCGTGGACCCCGCCACCGGCGAGGTGGTCGGTGGCTTCGCCGGTGCCCAGGCCCTCCCGCTGATCACCTACCGGGTGGCGCCAGGGCAGACCGAGCGGATACCCCTGCTCACCGGGACGGCAAGCTTCACCCCCAGACTCGGCTACGCCGTGCCGCCCGGCTCCTGGGGCATCCAGGCAACGCTCACCCTCGGCAAGGACCCCCGCGACGCACCCCAGCGACGCACACCCGTCCTGCCTCTTACCATCACTGCATAAGGCCGCATTCGCGACACGCTCTAGGGGCACCAGGTTCACATTCACTGACCCTGCGGGCCGACGAAGGGGCGCTGGGCGGGCTTGGCTTTCTCGTAGGCTTCGCGGGCGCGGCGGGTGTCCTCCAGCCCGGAGACCTCGGCGACCGGCACGTCCCACCACGCCTTGCTGTCCGGCGCAGGCACCATCGGGTCGGTCTCGATGTGCACCAGGACCGGGCCCGGCTCCTCCCCGGCCTGCGCCAGCGCGGCCTTCAGCTTCGCGATCGTCTCCGCGCGGAGCACCCGGACCCCCAGGCTCGCCGCGTTCGCGGCCAGGTCCACCGGCAGGACGTCCCCGTCCAGCCGCCCGGTGCTCGGGTTCCGGTACCGGTAGCGGGTGCCGAACCGCTGCACCCCCACGGTCTCCGCCAGCCCGCCGATCGACGCGAAGCCGTGGTTCTGCACCAGGACGACGATGACCTTGATGCCCTCGGCCACCGCGGTGACCAGTTCGGTGGCCATCATCAGGTACGACCCGTCCCCCACCAGGACGTAGACCTCGCGGTCCGGGTCGGCCAGCTTGACGCCCAGCCCGCCGGCGATCTCATAGCCCATGCAGGAGTAGCCATACTCGACGTGGTAACCCTTGGGATCCCTGGTGCGCCACAGCTTGTGCAGGTCACCTGGCATCGACCCGGCCGCGCATACCACCACGTCCCGCGGGCCGACCGCGTCGTTGACGGCCCCGATGACCTCCGACTGGGCCGGCGGCTGGCAGCCGAGGCCATAGGCCCGGTCCACGGTCTGTTGCCATGCTGCCGCCAGTTCCCGCGCCTGCGCCCGGTAGCCGTCGGGGACCGACCAGCCGGCCAGCGCACCGGCCAGGCCGCGCAGCGCCTGCCTGGCATCGGCGACCAGCGGCGTGCCCGCGAGCTTCACCGCGTCCGCGCCCGCGACGTTCACGTTGACGAAGCGCACCTGCGGGCAGCCGAACGCGGTGCGGGAGGCGGTGGTGAAGTCGCTGTACCTGGTGCCGATCCCGATGACCACGTCCGCCTCGCGGGCGATCCGGTTGGCCGCCACGGTGCCGGTGCTGCCCAGTGCGCCGAGGGCGAGCGGGTGGTCGAACGGCAGCGATCCCTTGCCCGCCTGTGTCTCGGCCACGGGAATGCCGGTGGCCTCGGCGAACTGCCTGAGTTCCGCGGTCGCCTCCGCGTAGATCACCCCGCCGCCGGCCACGATCAGCGGGCGGGCGGCGGACCGGATGACGGCGGCCGCGCGGGCGAGTGCCGCTGGCTCGGGAACCGGCCGCGGCACATGCCAGACCCTGGGGGCGAACAGCTCGGCCGGCCAGTCGTGGGCCTCGGCCTGCACGTCCTGCGGCAGCGCGACGGTGACGGCGCCGGTGCCGGCCGGGTCGGTGAGCACCCGCATGGCCCCAAGCAGCGCCGATGGCAGCTGCTCGGGGCGCCAGACCCGGTCGAAGAACACCGACACCGGCCGGAACGCGTCGTTCACCGACACGTCCAGGGCCGCGGGGTGCTCCAGCTCCTGCAGGACGGGCGTGGCGACCCTGGTGGCGAACACGTCTCCGGGCAGCAGCAGGACCGGCAGCCGGTTGATGGTGGCGAGGGCGGCCCCGGTGACCATGTTCGTCGCGCCCGGGCCGACAGACGAGGTGCACGCCCAGGCCGACAGCCGGTTGCGCATCCGGGCGAACGCCACGGCGGTGTGCACCATCGCCTGCTCGTTCCTGGCCTGGTAGTACCGCAGCGCGCCGGGGGTGTCCAGTTCGGCTTCGAGCAGCGCCTGGCCGATCCCGGCGAGGTTGCCGTGGCCGAAGATGCCCGAGCACCCGCCGAAGAAGGGGTGCTCGATCCCGTCGCGCTCGCTGCACTGAACGGCCAGGAACCGCACTACGGCCTGGCCGACGGTCAGCCGGACGGTGCCGGTCATCGCAGTCCTCCCGGTGACGTCAGCCGGGGGTCGATCCCCTGCTCCGGCCAGGTGTTCCTGATCCAGCCGTGCGCCGGGTCGTCGCAGGCCAGCCAGGCCCGCTCGCCCGGCCCGGCCATCACGTTCAGGTAGTACATGTGGTACCCGGGCACCGCCATCGACGGCCCGTGGAACCCGTGCGGGATCAGCACGACGTCGCCATCCCCGACCTCCGCGAGCAGGTCGGCGGGCCGGCCCGCCGTCCCGTAGACGCGCTGGTAGCCCACGCCAGGCCCGGCCGGCCCCGCGCCGATCTGGAAGTAGTAGATCTCTTCGAGCACCGACTCACCTGGCCTGTCCTCGTCGTGCTTGTGCGGCGGGTAGGAGGACCAGTTGCCGGCCGGGGTGATCACCTCGCAGGCGATCAGCCGGTCCGCGCCGAACACGCCGGGCATGCAGAAGTTGTGTACCCGCCGTGAGCAGGTCCCGGCGCCACGCAGTTCGACGGGGACCCCCGCGGCGGGCCCGTACCGCGGGGCCAGGCGCTGCGTGGCCCTGGCGGACGTGACTGCGAACCGCCCCCCGGCCTGGCTGGACACGTGCACCCGCGCGTCCCGCGGCAGGTAGGCGAAGTCGGTCGGCCCGGCGAAGACATCGGCCCGGCCCGCCAGGCCGAACTGCTCGCCGTCGCACTCGACCGCACAGGATCCGGCCAGCGGCAGCAGCACCGCCTCATCAGCGCCGGTGCCGAACGTGTGTGATCCGCCCGGTGCCAGGCCGAGCACCCGCAGCCCCGAGTACACCC
>DASXKD010000492.1:0-6150 GCA_036497045.1 Streptosporangiaceae bacterium
CCAGTGCTTGCCGAATTCGGTTCTGTACCGGCTGGTCGAGTACCACAGACACCGCCGGCCGACGCCCGGACCAGCTAACGCACGACAGCCCGGCGGCGCCAACTCGGCAACGACCGGTCATGCGCTCCCGGAGCGTTCCTAACGAGTGATATACGGGTGATCATCTCCGCATATCGGATCGAAAAAGTCAGCGATGATCACCCGTATAACGCCGAATACGAGCGGCAGGCGGCCAGGAAGAGCTCGCGGCGCGGCCGACCACAGATCATTGATTTCGGCCGGGCTCCTCCCTTGGGGCGGGCCCGATGCGTTGCCGAGCTCGCGGACCTGGTTGAGCGGGTCCAGTCGCCTGGTCATACCTGTCTTCACCATGCGGGACCGAAGGCTTGTCGCGATGTGAGACGGGAGCGGGTTGCCGCTGTGCCAGGATCGGACCACGAAGTCGCTGGGTGCAAGCGGGAATGAGGAGCTGTGGGCGAAGCGGGGGGGACGCCGCGGCAGGTGCCTGGACTGACTGTTGCTCTTGATATGCCGTCAGCGCGGATTCTCGCCGATCAGGCGTCGGTCATTCAAGATCTTCAATTTGTCATGGATTGCTGTAAGCGGCTGCTCGCGGAGCTGGCCAGGCCAGAGGAGGACACGGACGGGGTTGTGCCGCAGGCGCTGTGGTGGTCCGCTCTGGTGGCCTACGCTCGCTGTTTCGGCGAGGGAGGGGGCTCCGGGCTGGTGGCTGAAGATGTACGGAACCTGCCTCTGCAGGGGGCAGTAATGAAATTTCATGAATGGGTTATCGAAGAACGGGACAAACTTACCGCGCATCCGGCAGACCCATTTGAGGCAGCGAAGATCGGAGCCGCTCTTTCCCCGGCCGGGCAGAAAGAGCGGCGGGTGGAAGGCATCGCGATTTTTTCCACGAGCCGTGTCCTTATCGATGTCACCGGCGTGCAGCAGCTGGGCGGGCTGGCGTCAGAACTGGCGAAGCAAACCGCAGGCAAGGCGCAGGCACAGCAGGACTCCGTGCTCACCGGCGCACAGCAGCTGGACATAGGCAGCCTGTATGCATCGCCGCCGCTGCGCACGCAGCGGCCCACTGTCAGAGATACACCGTAGGCAAGCCAGCTAAGCCGCGCAGAACGGCCAGATCCGGATCGCCCGGAGCTTGGTCGGCACCAAGCCAATGACCGTGCAGATCGGCGGCTCGGGCGCGTGTGCTAGGAGCGCGGTTATTCACGGACAGTGGCGTTGAGCCTGGGGGCTTGGCCGGGGTGCTGGGTGCCGGATCGGCGTCGCGCACATTCCTGGACGTGCCCGGCCGGCGGGGGTCGGATGCGGGCGGACTCGGCGGGCCTGGACGGATGTCCTTTCCTGGCAAGGCGGGAAGACAGGTCGTCTGGCCATGGCGGGCAAGGATGGGCGGGACGAAGCCTCACCGCCACGTTGATGCACGTTTCGGCCCGGCGCGCGACTGCTCGTTCCAGGAGTCCTGGTGCGCTGACGTTCACCGGGTCTGCTGAGGCGCTGTAACGTTTGCGGGCGTGGCGGATGAGCCGTTGCCGGCAGCAGGGCGGTCAGGGTGCGCTCACCGGCCCGCCGGCGCGCGGGGATGCCCGCGGAACCGGTCGCTGATCCAGCGGCCCGGCGCGGTGAGGGCGATCCACAGCGGATTGCTGATGACGGTGAGGAGCAGGGAGGCGTGCACGGGCAGCGGCACGGCCGCCGCGCGGGCCGCCCGGCTGCCGCTATGGCGGGCGACGGCCATCTGGGCGGCGGAGGCGCGGCGGCGCACCCGCCGCATCACGTACCGGCTGGCCGGCTCCCCGGCCAGGACGATCACCGGGGAGAAGATGATGATCAGCGGCCACAGGGCAAGGGAAATGACCGCGCGGGTGACCGGCCCTGGGCGCCTCATGTGCCCAGGATAGGGCTGCACCAACGGCGGCCCGGCGCTGGTGGCAGCGACCTCCGCAACGCCCGCCCCGCCCATCGCCATGCTCAGTCTGCTGCGCCAGCCCAGGCTTCATAGCGCCTGTTCGATGCGCCACGTAAACCACCGCGAGACCCGGCGCCCGGCGCACAGGCCGGCGGGTACACGCAACAGTCCGGCCCTCCGTATCCTGCGCGGTTACGAAACGGCGGCCGGTACCCGCCTGCGCCGGGTGATCATGGACCTTGTGACTGAGTTCCTGACGGGCTATGTGGTCCCGGCCGGCACCGGCGTGGCGGGCGATCCAGGGCTTAAGGCGTCGCGCCGGTCGACGGGCGGAGCACTGAGCGTCTTTGAGACCAGCATCGAGGCCGGGCCGCCACTGCATGTCCATGACCGCGAAGACGAGTGCTTCTACATCCTGGACGGCGAGCTGTCCGTCCGCTGCGGCGGCGAGGTCTTCGACGCCGGGGCGGGCAGTTTCGTCTTCCTGCCCCGCGGGCGCCCGCACCGGTTCTGGGCACCGGCCCGGCCCGCCCGGCTGCTGCTGATCGTCGCGCCGGGCGGCATCGAGGACTACTTCGCCGAGATCAACAGCGCGTCCACCGACGATGAACGGCACCGGATCGGTGAGCGATTTGGCATCCGCGTGGTCACCGGATGACTCGCCGGACCCGCCCATGTCCCGCTTAACCGGCCCCGGCACATGCCAGCGGCAGGAGTTAGATCACGCATGCCCGCGCCGCTCGACCACCGATCGCCGGCGTTCTTTGATTACGCAGTGCAAGCCGACGGCGTCGCCTACAAGTTCCGGATCGCCGATTATTTTCATAGCGGCCCGCTTTCGGATTCCGAGACCGAGGCGCGCAGATTATCTGTTCTGGCATCGTGTGCCCGTTTGGCCGCCGAGGCGGGCACGCCATGAGGAGCCGGGGAGGCACGGGTGAGCGGCTGTTGACTTTCACCTGGCTTCATAGCCGAGGCTGGGTGCATGATCGAGACCGTGCCTGACATCGCGCATCGCTTCACAGCTGCCTTCAACGTCGGTGACGTCGAGGGAGTGCTCGGCTGCTTCACCCCCGACGCGCTCTACGCGGACCTGTTCTACGGGCGGTTCATCGGGCGGGCTGGGCTACGGCGCCTGTTCGAGCGTATGTACGCCGAGGGTGAGCAGCACGAGTGGATCATGATCCAGGTGGCAGCGACCCCGGGGTGCACGATCGGCGAGTGGCGGTTCAGTTTCACGGTCAGTTCCGCGGTACCGCGGAGCAACGGCCGGAGGCTTAACTTCAGGGGTGCGTCGGTCTTCGAGACCCGGGGCGGGCTGTGCTGCGCATATCGGGAGTACTTCGACCGTGGTGCGGCGTTGCTGGCGCTGGGGATCTCCCCGGCCGCCATGGCCCGTATCGCTGCCGCCCGACCTTCGGTCCAGGTGAGCGGGCCTGACCAGGCCGCGCGCCGATGACCTCGCCCCCGCGGATGTTGCTGATCGGGGAGTTTGCGCGGCGCTGCCGGCTTCCCGTCTCCACGCTTCGCTACTACGACAGGATCGGGCTGCTTACCCCGGCGCTGGTCGACCCCGCTACCGGGTACCGGCGCTATGCCGGCGGCCAGCTTGCCGCCGCGGTGCTCATCGCGCGGCTGCGCGGCATCGGAACGGCTCCCGGAGACATCGCCGCCATCGTGGCCGGGGGTGCGCAGGCCGCAGCGGTACTCGCCGCCGAGCGAGACCGGCTAGCCGTACAGGCTGGCGCGGCCCGCCGAGCGCTGGCCCAGATCGAGGACCTGCTCGCTTGCCACCAGGATCAGCCCCCCGGCCAGGTGACGGTGGTCAATCTCGCGCCCGAGCGGGTCGCCGCGGCGGGCTTCGCCGTCCCGCACGACGGCCTGGCGTCGGCGGTGCTGCGCGGCATCGCCGGCCTGCGCACGGCCTTGCGGCGGGCGGGCTGCCGGCGGACCGGGCCGTGGGGCGCGACGTTCCCGCTGCAGACCACCGGTCACGTCCGCGGCTTCGTGTTCGCCCGCACCGCCGGCGAGCCTCATCCCGGCTTGGATATCGCGTGGCTGCCTGCCGGCCCGGCGGCGCGCAGCGTCCATCTCGGCGGTCCTGACACACTCGCCATGACCTATCACACCACGCTCCAGACGGCTGAACATCGGGGCCGCCGTCCCGTCGGCCCGGTCATCGAGGAATACCTGGCCCTGGACACGTTGCCGGCGAGCAACCCGTCCATCCGGCTGACCGTGCCCCTGGCGTCCCATCCCGCTGGTCGTCCTGAACCTGCCCTGCTGCGCGAACCCCAGGATCGGTGATGAGTCCCCTCGCGTTCCGCACCGGATCTGACGACCACGGCACCGCCATGATCGCGCTGAACTGCCCAGAGAAACGAACGCGCCTTTATGGCAGCAGGGCATGGCTGTGACATTCACGTGTTCAGGAGGCCGCGGTGACGGTTACGGTCGTTGACGAATATGTCGCGGAAGCGGTGCGGCTGGGGGGCTCAGGGCGGGCGCGCCGCGCGTACCGGCCAGGTCATCCAGCTCGGGCTCGAATACGATCCGTAGCCGCCACACTAGGTAGGCGCACCAGGAAAAGCGCCAGCCACACACACCGCTGCGCTGCGCGCCCGCAGCCGGTTTATCCTCACCGGCCAGCCATAACCACGCTCGTGGAGGGTAACCGTGCCTAGTCAAGGACACGCACCTGGTTACCGCCCGGCGAAGTGGGCTGAACTGGCCGCGATCACCGGGCTGACCATGCTCCGCTATGCGGGTGAACCCGCGGCCCCCGGCGACCGATGAGCGCTGGCGCGCCGGTGCCGTGGCGGGTCGTGGACGACGACGGCGGGCTGTGGTCGTTCCGCGTGTACGGGGAGGCGGGCGCGGACACGGTGCTCGTACTGCTGCCGGCGATGGGTGTCCCTGCCCGCTACTACGCGCCGCTGGTGCGCGGCTGGCTGGAGGAGAACGTAGCGGTCATCCAGGCCGACTTCCTCGCCGACCGGGTGCGCCCGGATGCGGCCCGGGAACGGCAGGACGGGTACGCGGCGCTGGCCGAGCGGTGCGTCCCGGCGATCTTCGGCACGGCGCCCACCAGTTTCCCGCGTGCAGCCCCGGTCATCGTGGGACACAGCCTTGGCGGGCAGCTCGGGCTGATCGCCGCGGCCCGGTTCGCCCCGGAACTACCAGTGGTGCTTGCCGCCAGCGGCTCCACCGGGCACCGCAGCTTCCCCGGCTGGCGCCGCTGGGCCGGCCTCGCCGGCTCGCTGGCGATCGGGCTTGCCGGCCGCGTCCTCGGGTACTGGCCAGGGGACCGGCTCGGCTTCGGCGGCCTGCAGCCCGCCGCGGTGATGCGGGACTGGGCCTACACGGTGCGCACCGGCCGCTACCACGCCGCCACCGGCTCGTTTGATTACGAGACCGCGCTGCGGGAGTACCGGGGCGACGTGCTCGCCATCAATGTGGAACAGGACGTGTTCGCGCCGCAGACCGCGACCGAGGCCCTGCTGGAAAAGGTCCCGAACGCTCGCGTGACCCGCCGGAACTACGCGGCCTCCCGGGGCACGGCCAGACCCGGAGCACACTTCACCTGGGTAAAGGACGAGCCCGGCCTCGCGGCGATCATCGCGCAGTGGGCGCGAGGCCGCTGAGACTCCCTGGCCGGGGCTACTTTCGCTGCAGCGGGCCAGGCGGCGCTGGCGGCCGGATGGCGGTATGCGGTGATCTGCGGCTGGCGCTTGCATGTTATGGCTGTTAAGCACGGCCCAAGCGGCCGCTGGGACCACCAAGATCGCCGTCCATATCGGCTACGAGCACGGTGGGCGCATGTCAGCGATGGTCACGGACCGTAGTGCACTTCTGTACCGTACGTGCGAGCGGAACGCCGAACTTGTACTCGGAGCGGCTGTCTCCTCGGCACTTGTTCCGGCGCACCGATCAATCAGTTCTGTCGTCCCGCCATCGCCTGGTCGGCATCGCGGTGTTGAAGGCGACCTCCGGCTGGCTACCAAGATCGAATGGCTGAGGTCTCTGGCGGCGCGGCCGGTATTCCGGAACAAATGCGTGGAATTGGACCGCGGCGACCGCCGCCGGCGGCCGGGAATGAGCGGGCGTAGGCGAGCACGTAGTCGATACCGAAGACCAGCGGGGGAACTTGACCGGCTGTCGTGGTGGTCAAGTCTGACGGCGGCGGTGATCAGCCTTATCCGGAGAGCGATGACGAACCC
>DASXKD010000493.1:0-3451 GCA_036497045.1 Streptosporangiaceae bacterium
CGGCGGGAAGGCGCTGCTCGAGCACAGCACCAGCTACTACGCTGGGCTGTCGCTGGCCTGGGCGGCGGCAATCTTCGTGGTGTTCGGGCTCGTTGCCGTCCTGCGCTTCGCGCGGCGCTGAGCCGATCTACCAGCACCCGGGACCGGGTGCACGTGTCCGTCAAGAATGTAACCGCAAAAGGCACGGAGATCACCAGGGACGCTCGGCTCAATTACCCCGGCACCACCATCGCGGCGAACTTCGGGAAGTACCTCAACTCGGCGGGCCAGGCCGTGACCGGTTCGAGCCTGCCGGGCCGCGACGCAGGCGCTGCTGAAGATCCGAGCCAGCCAGATCAACAGCTGCGTCCCCTGCACCGACCCGCACACCAAAGACACCGGGCACGCGGGGGAAAGCTCGGTCCGGCTCAACCTGGTCGCGGCATGGCGGGAGGCGACAGCCTTCACCAATGCCGAGCGGCGGTTCTGGAGTTATGACCTCGCGGATCTGGCTGGCCTTGGACACATCGGCATTGGCATAGAGCAGCGTATGGGTGCCGGCATCTTCGGCGAAGAAGGTAAGCACCGAGCGGGTGCGCTGGGAGCGGCGGGGCACGTAGCGCTTTTCCAGCACCAGTCTGATTTGCAGGCGAGACTGATCGCAGCGCCGCGCCGTAGCACCAGGAAAGAGGCGCACCGGTCAAGCTGCCCCCGCAGCGGACACGCGCAGCAACATCGACCCGGTACTCAAGGTGACCGTATGATCACACATCCCGGTTAACTTTGAAGGCCCCGAGAACCCAGCGTCACCCGAAGGCCGTTCCTATGTCCAGGGAACAGCGCAACCCAGACCTAAACGATCTTCCCGTCCTTAAATCGCAAGCTTAGGGCACGCAGCCCGCCGGCAGGCCGCTCCAGGGAACCCCCTCAATTGACCCGCTGCGCTGCAGTTACCCCGGCCGCGGCGTAGCGCATCGTGAAACCAGGCCACGCTGAAGCTCATCCCCGAGGCGGACTGAGGTCGGCCGCGAAGCCGCGCGCCCGAATGGCCGTTCTAGGCCGCTCAACCGCAGCGAACCAGAGATAGATCAGAGCGCATAGTCGGCAGGGAGGCGCGACCCGGAACGTTGGTTGCTGCCCGGAGCTCGTTCACTTTCTGTGACCATCCAGCGCAGGTGCCTTGGTTGAGCTAACTGCGCTCAGGTAGCTACCGTTCATTGATTCACGCTGTCGGCTGATAGCATTTGGAATCACTTTAGTTCGAAGGCTGACTCTTCCGGCCGTTCTTAGATAAAATTGGCACCACTGGCGAGCAAGATATCTTTAGCCCCTGGATATCTCTGGACCGGCGCGGTCCAGAGATTAACAATGAGTGTGGACGGGACCGGGCGCGGTCCCATGGCATTGGCGTCTGGAGGCTGGCGGTGGGCACGGTCGATGGGATGCGGCGGCGCCGGTCGCGGCAGCGGATTCCGCGGCCGAGGACGGTGCAGTTCTCACTGTCAGAGGAGGAGTTCGCTGAGCTGAGCGAGGCGGCATGGAAGTCTGGCTTGGCTCGGGGCGCGTTCGCGGCGGAGGCGGCACTGGCGACGGCTCGCGGTTCCCAGGCCCGGGTATGGTCGCCGTTCCGGGCTGCGTTAGCGGAGCTGATGACGGCGGCAGGTTTGGCGCGGCGCGCGGGGACGAATTTGAATCAAGCGGTGGCGCGGCTGAATGCGACAGGGCAACGAAGCGAGGATTTGGCTCCGGCTGCACAGTTCTGCACGCAGGTGATCCGGCGATTGGATGAGGCGGCGGAACAGGTGCGCCGGAGTATTCCGTTTGCGTCCGGCCGCCAGCAGGCTCGCGCCACCCAACGCCATCGCCTGCACAGCGGCGACCCGTGGCCACTCGCGCCGGTAGAGATCCACCCACTTGTTGCTCATTGGCCACCATCCCCGTTTCGAGCTCGACTCCCTTGAAGGCTGAACTTCTCACTCAACCGCTCGTCATCGGCGGGGCACAAGAGTTGAGGTGCGTCGAGTACCGACGCGGGTCTCCCCGCCAAACGCACGCTCTATGCCGCGTGCAGTTCTGGGTACCTGCTGTGATTCCGGGTGGGTGCTGTGGAGTCGACATGGCTGCGCAGGAGCTGTTTCGTCTGGCCGGTATGGCGTGGCAGTGGCTGCGGCAGACTGGTTTGGTATCGATGCCTGCGGCCGGACGATCGGGGAACTCATGGCGGGTCAGCCAGGTGCTGGGCGTGGTCGTGGCCGGCCGGAGATCATCAAGCTGGGCTCGGTTCCGGGGTTCGTCGTGCTCGACCTTCCAGATGCGGCGGTGTGCGCTGGGGGGACGCGTCTGGCGCCGGACGTCACGATCGCCGAGGTGGGGCTGCTGGCCCGGGCGATGACCTACAAGTTCGCGGCGCTCGGCGATCGGGTCGGTGGTGCGAAGGCGGGTGTGCTGGGAGATTCCGCTGACCGCGTCGCCAGGGCCGAACAGATGGCCCGCTACTGTGCGGAGATCCGCCCGCTGGCCGACGCGGGCCGGTTCCTCACCGGCCCGGACATGGGCACCTTCGAGGAGGACTTCAGGCTCTTGCGTGAGCGCCGTCCCGCCCCGGCGGCCTTCGGCGCAGTGGTGGCCGGGGTGCCGTTTGAGGATCTGCTGACGGGATACGGCGTTGCGGTGGCGGCGGAAACCGCGCTGCGCGCCGGGCCTGGCGGCGGCTGGGAGGGCCGGTCGGTGGCCATCGAGGGATTCGGTAAGGCGGGCGGCGGGACGGCCCGTGAGGTGACCAGCCGCGGCGGCCAGGTGGTTGCCGTCTCCACGGTCGCCGGATGCGTGGCAGACCCCTCCGGGCTCGACGTCGAGCGACTGCTCGCGCTGCGCCACGTGCATGGCGATGCATGCGTGCTGCGGTACGGCCTGCCGGCCGGGCCGCCTAGCCTGCTGTTCACCGCAGTGGACGCCGATGTGGTTATCCCCGGCGCCCGGCCGGGAGTGATCAGCCGGCGGGTGGCCGGGGAGCTTCCGTCCGCCGTCCAGGTGGTCGCGCCCGCCGCCAATGTCCCCTACACCAGGGAGGGAGCAGATACCCTGCACCGCCGGGGTATAGCGGCACTACCCGACTTCGTGTGCAACGCGGGCGCGGTCATCGGCTACCGGTCAGCTCCTGATGCCACACCCGGGCAAGTGCTCGCCAATGTCGGGGACACGATCGAGACGCTCATCCGCGAAGCGCTCAGCCACCCGCGCGGACCGCTCGCCGGGGCCTGTGAGCGCGCCGCCGCGTTCTTGCGCAGCTGGTGGGGTGACCCACCTGGCCCGCCATTCGCAGCCTCACAGTAACCGCAGCCGCATCTCGGCACATCCTCTTCCGCGCTGCCGGCCGCCAGGCCAGACCGGGCGGCCGCAACGCGCTTTCTATGCCGCTGTCCGGTGCACGTTCGGCAGCGGAGTTTCGCTAGGCGGGGAGCCTGCGCCGCCG
>DASXKD010000494.1:0-2796 GCA_036497045.1 Streptosporangiaceae bacterium
GCTGGCCGTCACCGGGCTGGACACCGGGCAGATCTCGGCGCTGCTCGGCGGGCAGGCGGTGCCGTTCTCCGAACTGTCCGCGCACCGCGCCACGCTGGAGGAGGCCTACCTGGAACTCACCCGCGA
Organism: Streptosporangiaceae bacterium; assembly: GCA_036497045.1. GTDB lineage: Bacteria > Actinomycetota > Actinomycetes > Streptosporangiales > Streptosporangiaceae > DASXKD01. Next base: position 127 of record DASXKD010000494.1, read on the forward strand.
CGCGGTCGAATACCGCGCCGAGCAGACCCAGGGGGTCGCACGATGACCGCCACCATGATCCCGCAGCGCCCCGGCACGGTGCGCAACGACAGGGATGGCTTCGGGCGGCTGGTGCACGCCGAGTGGACCAAGTTCCGCACCGTGCGCGGCTGGGTGATCGCGATGGCGATCGCCGTGGCGCTGACCGCCGCGGTCGGGCTGTACGCCGCGTCCGGGCCGCAGACCGGCTGCCAGCCGGTAGGTCCGAACGGCCCCACCGGCCCCCCGGCCCCGTGCCGGCCGTCCAACCCGGTGGGGCCGGGCGGTGAGGCGGTCAGCGACAGCTACTACTTCGTGCATCAGGCACTGCGCGGCAACGGCAGCATCACGGTCAGGGTGACCTCGCTGACCGGGCGCTCCTCGCCGCCGGGTGGCGGGATCGCGCCCGGGCCGAACCCGGAACAGAACTTCACCAGCGGCACCCAGCCCTGGGCCAAGGCCGGGATCCTCGTCACCGCGAGTACCCGGCAGGGATCGGCGTACGCGGCGATGATGGTCACCGGGCGCCACGGCGTGCGGATGCAGTACAACTACACCGGCGACACGCCGGGCCTGCCCGGGGCCGTGTCCGCCGCGGCGCCGCGCTGGCTGCGGCTGGTACGGGCCGGTGCCACGCTCACCGGGTACGACTCCGCCGACGGCACGCACTGGGCCAGGGTCGGCACCGTCAGCCTGGCGGGCCTGCCCGCGACGGTACAGGCCGGCCCGTTCGTCACCTCACCCGCGTGGGTCCAGACCCGCAGCAGCGGCATCACCGTGGCCACCGCGGTCTTCGACCACGTCAGCTTCCCCGGCGCAACTCCCGGCGCCGGATGGCGCGGTGCGAGCATCGGGGCAAAGGCCCAGGAAGCGTCGTCCCTGCCCGGCCGGTTCCACGCCGCGAGCGGCACGTTCACGGTGACCGGCTCCGGCGACATCGCGCCCGCCGGGCCCGGGCCCACGAACATCGGCGAGCCCGCCGATGATGGCTTCGTCGCCGCGTTCGCCGGGCTGATCGTGGTGATCGTAGTGGGGGCGATGTTCATCACCGCCGAGTACCGGCGCGGCCTGATCCGCACTACGCTTGCCGCCGCCCCGGCCCGCGGCCGCGTCCTGGCGGCCAAGGCCGTGGTGATCGGCTCGGTCACCTTCGTGGCGGGGGTCATCGGGGCCGCGCCGGTGATCCCGGTCGGTGCCAGCCTGCTGCGCAGCCACGGCAACTACGTGTTCCCGATGAGCGCGCTCACCGAGGTGCGCCTGGTAGCCGGGACGGCAGCGCTGCTCGCCATCACCGCGGTGCTGGCCCTGGCCGCCGGCACGATCCTGCGGCACGCCGCGGGGGCCATCACCGCGGTCATCGCACTCACGGTGGTGGTCTACTTCTTCTCCGTCCCGCTGGCCGTGCTGCCCGCCAGCGCCGCGGACTGGCTGCTGCGGGTCACCCCGGCCGCCGGGTTCGCGATCCAGCAGTACGTCCCGGCCTACCCGCAGGTGAACAACGTCTACACACCACAGCACGGCTACTTCCCGCTCGCGCCGTGGGCCGGGTTCGGGGTGCTGTGCCTGTGGGCCGCGGCCGCCCTCTGCCTGGCCACCGTCCTGCTCCGCCGGAGGGATGCATGAGCGAGGCATTGCACGCGGAGTGGACCAAGCTGCGGACACTGCCGGGTACCGGGTGGCTGCTGCTCGGCGTGATCGCGGCGACCGTGATCATCAGCGCGGCGGTATCCGCGAGCGTGTCCTGCTCGTCCGCGGCCACCTGCCACGTCGATGTCACCAAGCTCAGCCTCACCGGGACCTACCTCGGCCAGGCGGTCGTGGCCATCGTGGCCGTGCTGGCGGTCAGCGGCGAGTACGCCACCGGCATGATCAGGACCACCCTGGCCGCCATGCCACGCCGGACCACGGTGCTGGCCGCCAAGGCCGCCGTGGTCACCGCGGTGACGCTGGCGGCTGGCGCTCCTGCGGTGCTCGGCTCGGTACTGGCCGGGCGGCTGATCCTGCCCGGCCACGGGTATACCCCGGCGAACGGTTACCCGGTGCTGTCGCTGGCCAACGCGACGGTGCTGCGCGCCGCCGCGGGGACCGTGCTCTACCTGGCCCTGATCGCGCTGCTCAGCCTCGGCATAGCCACCGCGGTGCGGGACGCCGCGGTGGCCATCGGGGTGGTGCTCGGCCTGCTGTACCTGTTCCCGATCCTCGCCCAGGTGGTGGGCAGCCCGGGGGTGGCGCGGCACCTGCAGCAGATCGGGCCGATGACCGCCGGGCTGGAGATCCAGGCCAGCACCGGCCTGCGCGGCCTGCCGATCGGCCCATGGGCGGGCCTCGGCGTGCTGGCCGCCTGGGCCGCCGCGGCGCTGCTGGCCGGTGGCCTGCTGCTGTACCTGCGGGACGCATGAGTTGCCCCTGGCAGGCACGGTTGCGCCGCGCCGGAGGATGTGCGATGCCCGGCCGTCGTAGCGCATGAAAGGGCCGCTCCCGCGGGAATGCCGGGACGGTCACGGCTGTTGCCGCGGTCATGACGCAGCCGGCTGAACGCGAGACCGTGCAGTTCTGGTTCGATCCGGTGTGCCCGTGGGCCTGGATCACCTCCCGGTGGATGCTGGAGGTGGAGAAGGTCCGGCCGGTGCATACCGAGTGGCGGATCATGTC
>DASXKD010000495.1:0-11300 GCA_036497045.1 Streptosporangiaceae bacterium
GCCCAGCAGGAGGTTGTCGACATCGCCGAGAAATGGCGGCCCTACCGCAGCCTTGCGACCAGCTACCTGTTCTCCGCCGCCTTCGAGCCAGCCGGGGCACCACCGGCCGCCCCGCCGGAGCCGTGAGCAGGGCGGCTCATGCGGCCAGCGGCAGCGTCACCTGCGCTTCGATCATGTCTTCCACGACCCAGTGGGCAGCACTGCGCAGTTCGGGGTAGACCGCCGGGTCGTACTGTCACCTGGTTCTGGTGATTTCGGGAGCCAGCGCCGTGGCCAGGCCGGTGAATCACCAGGATCAGATGACGGTTGTTCACCTGGGTGGCCACAAGACTGCAAAAGGCGGTCGGCACAGGCCGGCTTCCTGCGGAAACCACGTCACGAAAGGTGAACCAAGGTGACTATTTCGGACGCCACGGTCGCCATTATCGGCACCGGCAACATCGGCGGCAGGCTCGCGGCGAACTTCGCGGCCGGCGGTCAGGACTTCCTGCTGGCCGGCCGCAACCAGGAGGCCGCCGGGAAGCTCGCGGCCGGCCTCGACGGCCACGCGGAGGTGGTGAGCATCGACGAGGCGGTCGACCGGGCCGGCGTGCTCATCATCGCCCTCTGGCTCGACGCCTTCGAGCAGCTCATCGGTCAGTACGGCGAGCGGCTCGCCGGCAAGGTGATCGTCGACCCGTCGAACCCGGTCGGACCGGACGAGACCGGGAACTACCGCAAGGTCATCGGCGAGCAGGAGTCCTCGGGCCAGATCCTGGCCGGGCTGCTGCCGTCCGGAGCGCGGCTGGTCAAGGCGTTCGGCACGCTGTCGGCCGGCTCACTGTCCGCGGCCGCGCGGCGGGAGCCCGAGCGTGCGGTGCAGTTCTACGCCGCAGACGACGCCGCCGCAGGCGATATGGTCGCCGAGCTGATCCGCGCCGGCGGTTACGAACCGGTCCGCGTCGGCGGCCTGGACCAGTCCATCCGCATCGAGATGTTCGGCGACCTGCACGAATACGGCGCCCTGGGCCGGGTCGTCACCAAATCGGAGGCAATAGCAGCGGTCTGACGTGGTCGCGCAGGCATCTGCCGACGCGGCAGCGTCCGGGCACCATCCAAGTGATCCCCAGGAAGGCCCACGAGCGCGTCGGATTACTCGATGGGCGTGCCGGTGTCGTTGGCCAGGCGGTGCACGACGGCGAACACCCAGGGGATGCAGAGCAGGACTACGAGCGCGAGGCCGAGGAACAGCGGCGCCGGCCGTGCCGCGCCGACGCCGAGGCACGCCACAGCCACGGCGGCGCAGATGCGGGCGAGCGGCCGGTACAGGCCGCGGTCGCGGCGCCAGGCCTGCAAGGTCGCGGCGACCAGCATCGTCGCGCCCAGCACGACACCGGCCCCCGCGGACAGCACCCACGCCGTGGCGGCTGGGGTGCGGCCGTCGTGGGCGTGGTCGACCAGGCTGACCATCGCAGCACCCATCGCGGCGATAGCAGCGGTGAGCGGCAGGTGACTGAGCATCCACTGCAGGCTGGCCGCCGGTTCTGGTCTGGGGGGGCGGTGCCCGGCGAAGTCGAAGTACGTCCACCAGGCGCCGAAGCCGACCACGACGGCGATCAGCCCGACGCTGAGGGTTAGCCCGCTGATCGGCTGGCGGGCCAGCCCATTGACGACACCGGTGAGGGTTTCGCCGAGCACGATGATGGTGAGCAGCCCGAACCGTTCGATGAGCGCGCCGGTGATGGTCAGCGGAGCCGCCTGCGCAGAGTTGGCCAAGAGGATCACGGCCGTGAATCCGGCCAGGTAGACGACGTCGATCAGGCCCCAGGCCAGCATGCGAGCGCTGGCTGGCAGGAAGGCGGTGCCGGCCAGCAGGACGGCGCAGGCAGCTGTCCCGCTGACAAACAGCCGGCTCGGCCGGCGGTACTCGGGGCGGTCGCCGCGCGCGGCCAGCAGCCACAGTGCGGTCAGTATCGCGAACAGCACACCCGCGGCGACAGCGAACGCTGCTCCTCGCGCATCGCCCGCCTGGGGGATGAAGGCACCCATCGCGACCAGCACCAGGATCTGCAGCAGAAACGTGCTGCGGCCGCGGGCGTCGTCGTGGCCGTGCAGTTCGTGGTGGAGGCTGCCGTTGGCCCAGGCAATCCACACCAGCGCGAACACCGCCGCGAATTCGCCGAGCCCGCCCCATGTCAGGTGCCCGGCCAGGTTGCGGGCGGCCTGGGCGATCAGCACGACCACGGCGAGGTCGTAGAAGAGCTCGAGCGGGCCGACCACCCGCTCGCGTGGTTGCTCGCCGTGCGGGCGGGGCGGTTGCCACAGCGAACGGCGCAGCCGGGCCCAGCGCTCCCGGCGCGTCAGCGGGGTCAGGTTCTGCACGTTAACCTTTGTACCGGTCGGGGAAGCGGGCCGGGCTGGCGCGTGGCCTGAACGGTTCCGGTCAGGTCAGGGTGCATGTTCCCGGTTATGGTCCCCGGCGACCGGCTGGAGCACGAACGCGCCGAGCCAGTGGGTCGCCCGCAGCGCCAGTTCAACGTCGTGGCGGTTCCCGCCGACCGGCCGGCCGAGGCTCTCCTGCGCCTTACGGATCCGGTACTGGACCGTGTTCTTGTGCAGCATCAGCCGTTCCGCGGCCGTCTTGTAGCTGCCCCCGCTTTCCAGGAAGACCAGCAGGGTGTCGCGCAGCCGAGCATGGTGCTCGTCGTCGTCGGCCAGCCCCGCCAGCGTGCTGAGCACCCAGGCCCGCAGCAGTTCGGCGGATCCGAGCATCATCGCCACGGGCGCGACCTCGCCGAAGGTCACCGCCCGCGGCGCGGGAGAGCCGCCAGCCATCGCCACCGCCTGGGCGGCGACGGCCTGCTCGTGGGTGAGGCGAAACCCCGCCGTGCCCTTGGCCGCGGCGCCGAAGGCGAAATGGACGTCGCTGTCCACGATGGGTGTGCTGGCCGCCGGGCACGTGAACGTGTCCCGGATCCCTAGCGGCAGCCACGCCCACGCGCTCGATTCGTCGCGCGGGAGGAACACGGGATCGCTGGAGCAAGCCACCTGCTCCGCTATCTCCCTGATCGCACGCTCAAGCTTGGTGATGTTGTCCCGGGGACCCGGCGCGTCGTCCGTCCAGCACACCACGCCCACGTGGTACTGGCGCAGCCGGTAGCCGAGGGCAGCCTCCGCAACACGCAGATCGATCCGCGCACCCGACAGCAGGTCACCGATCCGGGCGGCCCGGGCGGCGCTGCGGCTCCGCAGCCAGCTTTCCCTTTCGCGCGTGTAGGCCGCGACGATCTCCTCGGAGGTCTGATCGATGTACCCGGCCACAATCTTGGACATGTCCAGCGTGGCGGCGGTGATCATCTGGGCGTCATCTGCCTGCCGGGCCAGCTCTCTGAGCAGCCAGTCGGAGAAGCACGCGTGCCCGACCCGGTAGGCGCGCAGCAGCGCGGTCAGCGGCGTGCCGCGCTGCGCCAGCCGGCGCGCGTATTCCACGGCCGTGGCCGGGGCCTGCACGTCGGCCAGGTCGATCTGGTGCTGCATGACCTGAAGGCAGGTATCGATGTTGCTGTGGACGCTCGAGCCGAGCAGGGCCAGCGTCGGCCTGTCCTCGCGGAGTTGCGGGATCTCCCGCAGTATCACCTCGTAGACATCCTCATACACCGTGGCGGCTCGGCTGGCCACCGCCGCCGCCACCCCGGCCATCAGCTCGACGACTGCGGGACGATCCATGTCCACCTGCGGATTCTTACACATTCGGGCGAGTATGCCCCGGCTGCTGCGGCGATCAGCGGCGCCCGTTGCCGCCCGTACAGGTCTTCCTCACAGACCAGGCTGGCCGCCGGGAAGGTGATGGGCCACCACCGGATCCCGGTGATTCGGCAGCGGTGTCATCATTGACGGGCGGGCATGCCCGGCGCTGATCCGGGCTCTGGGTGAACGCCTGTGCCCGCGGAACCATGCCTGATCCCGAGTTTGTGACGAGCGCCCAATGGAAGAACGCGCCCCGCTGCTTACGCTCGGGTGGAGGACGGAGATCATGAGCCCAGAAAGCGACACGATCAGATCAGCCGCGGCGGATGCCGCGGCGGCGCCCTTGGACCTGCTGCTCACCGATGCGGCCATCGGTGTACTGCGCCGGGTAAACCCCGGCGGTTCCGGCCTGCGCCTGGCCGCGGCGCTGGCTGGCCGGCCTCGGCTTGTCGCGGGGCGGGGGCGCCGGCTGGCGAGTGAACTGGCCCGCATCACGGTGGGCACTTCGCAGGTGCAGCCGTCCCGGCGGGACCGCCGGTTCGCCGATCGGGGGTGGGCGGGTAATCCGCTGCTGCGCCGGGCGATGCAGATGTACCTGGCTGCTGCGGGGACCGCGGAGGGTCTGGTTTCCGAAGCCGGCCTGGACTGGGCGGACTCCGAACGCGTTGGCTTCGTGGTGACGAACCTGATCGACGCGCTGGCCCCGAGCAATAACCCGCTGCTCAACCCGGCGGCGCTGAAGGCCGCTGTCGACACCGGCGGCGGCAGCGCCGTATCGGGCCTGCGGCATTTCGTCGCCGACATGGCGGCAGCGCCCCGGGTGCCGTCGATGGTCGAGCCGGACGCGTTCGAGGTCGGGGTGGATCTGGCCGTCACGCCCGGGTCGGTGATCCTGCGGACCCCAGTGTTCGAGCTGATCCAGTACCGCCCGGCCACGCCCGCGGTGCGGCAGGTCCCGTTGCTGATCGTGCCGCCGACGATCAACAAGTTCTACGTGATGGACCTGGCGCCCGGGCGGAGCCTGGCGGAGTACCTGGTCGGCAGTGGCCTGCAGGTGTTCATGATCTCCTGGCGCAACCCGGACGCCCGGCACGCACAATGGGACTTCGACACCTACGGGCAGGCCGTCCTGGATGCGATGGACGCGGCGGCGCGGATCACCGGGAGCGAGCAGACCGCGCTCATGGGAGCCTGCTCCGGCGGCATCATCGCCGCCATGGTGGCCGCGCACCTGGCCCACATCGGCCAGCAGGACCGGCTCGCCGCGTTCACCCTCATGGTCACCGTGCTGGACGAGGCGCGGGCGGGCCTGGCCGGCGCCGTGATCGACGAGAGGGCCGCGCGGCTGGCCGCGGCCGCGTCCCGTGCCCGCGGCTACCTCGACGGCCGGTCGCTGGCCGAGGTGTTCGCCTGGCTGCGGCCGAACGACCTGATCTGGAACTACTGGGTCAACAACTACCTGCTCGGACGCAAGCCGCCGCCGTTCGACATCTTGTTCTGGAACGCGGACACCACCCGGATGACCGCGGGCCTGCACCGGGACTTCCTCCAGTTGGGCGTCTCCAACGCGCTGGTCCGGCCCGGCGGGGTGACCATGCTCGGCTCACCGGTCGACCTGGCGCTGATCGACCGTGACAGCTACATGGTCGCCGGAATCACCGACCACATCTGCCCCTGGCAGAGCTGCTACCGGTCCACCCAGTTGCTCGCCGGCCGCAACCGGTTCGTGCTGTCCACCAGCGGGCACGTCGCCGCGATGGTGAACCCGCCAGGAAACGACAAGGCGAGATACCAGGTGGCCAAGGACCACCCGGAGGATCCGCAGGAGTGGCTGCGGCGCGCGGAGACCTGCGACGGCTCCTGGTGGCCGGACTACGCGGGCTGGCTGGCCGAGCGCTGCGGGGAGGAGAAGGCCGCCCCGGATGAGCCCGGCGGTAGCGGTCTGGCGCCCATCTGCGACGCGCCGGGAACCTACGTCTATGACCATTGACCCGTCCCGTCCCGAACCGGCCGGGGAAGACCGCCCGGGATCTGGCCTTGACCGGGCCATCAAAAGCCGGCCGCGCCGGCCAGGGCCGGCCGGGCGGATGAGGATCCTGAGGATCGGCGGCCGTGCCCTGCGGGTCGCGGTGCGCGAGGGGACCTCGGGCTGGCCGCTGCTGCTGTGCAACGGCATCGGCGCGAGCCTGGAGCTGCTCCAGCCGTTCGTCGACGCGCTCGATCCGCGGCGGGGAGTCATCCGGTTCGACATGCCGGGCATTGGCGGCTCACCCGCCCCGGTGCTCCCCTATCACCTCGGCACGTCGGCGCCGCTGCTGGCAGGACTGCTCGACCAGCTCGGCTACCAGCGGGCCGACGTTCTGGGCATCTCCTGGGGAGGCGGGCTGGCGCAGCAGTTCGCGCTCAGCCGCCCGGACCGGGTGCGCCGGCTGGTGCTGGTGGCGACCGGGCCAGGCGCGCTGATGGTCCCCGCGCATCCGCGCATCCTGCTGCGGATGCTCACGCCGCGGCGTCACCGGGACCCGGGATACGCGGCCCGCATCGCCAGCGAGCTGTACGGGGGAAGCGCGAGGAAGAACCCGGCCGTGGCCCGTGACCTGCTGCACGCGGCCACCCGCCTGGGCCCGGCCAGGGGCTACTACTACCAGCTGATCTCCAGCACCGGCTGGACCAGCCTCCCGCGGCTGCCGAGGCTGCGGCCGCCCACCTTGATCCTGGCCGGTGACGACGACCCGATCATCCCGCTGGTCAACGCGCGGATCATGCACCGGCTGATACCACGAAGTGAGCTGCACATCTACCACGGCGGCCACCTCGAACTGGTCGCAGACGCCGAACGCATCGCTCCGGTCGTGGAGGCGTTCCTCGATGCCGACCCCACCACACCGGAGAGCCAGGCCATGAAAGGAAGCCAGCGATGACTCAGGTGACGAGCGCGCATCTCGGGGAATCCCTCGGGACGGACTTCTTCTCCGTCCGCGAGCAGTTCACCGACGAGCAATGGTCGCACTTCGTGACCGTACGGCGGTTCGTCGACGAGGAGGTCGTGCCGGTCGTCGGCCCGTACTGGGAACGGGCCGAGATCTGCTGGCCGCTGGTCAGGCGGCTGCCCGAGCTGGGCATCGTCGGGGAGGACATCAAGGGATACGGCTGCGCCGGGCTGAGCCCGATGGCGTGCGGGCTGGTCACGATGGAACTGCACCGCGGTGACGGCAGCCTCGGCGTGTTCCTCGGTGTGCACGCGGGCCTGGCCATGCAGTCCATCGCGATGTGCGGTTCGGAGGAGCAGAAGGCGCGCTGGCTGCCTGACATGGCGCGGATGGACAAGCTCGGCGCCTTCGCGCTGACCGAGCCGGAGCACGGCTCGGACTCGGTCGCCCTGGAAACCTCGGCCCGCCCCGACGGCGACGGCTGGGTGCTGAACGGCCGCAAACGGTGGATCGGCCTGGGCACCGTCGCCGACCTGGTCGTGGTCTGGGCCCGCAACACCGACGACGGCCAGGTCAACGCGTTCGTCGTGGAGAAGGGATCGTCTGGCTACCAGGCGCAGGTCATCGAGGGGAAGGTGTCGCTGCGCTCGGTCTGGCAGGCCGACATCACCCTGGACGAGGTGCGGGTGCCGGCCGGGAACCGGCTGCCGGGGGCGCGCTCGTTCAAGGACACCACCCGGGTCCTGGCCACCACCCGCAGCACCTGCGCCTGGGCGGCGCTGGGCCATGCCACCTCCGTCTACGACACCGCCTTGCGGTACGCGCTGCAGCGGCGCCAGTTCGGCGAGCCGCTGGCCAGCTTCCAGATCATCCAGCAGCGGCTGGTATCGATGCTGGCGGACCTCACCGCGATGCAGCTCTACTGCCTGCAGATCGGCCGCCTCGCCGAAGCCGGCCGGCTGACCCCCACCGTGGCCGGGCTGGCCAAGATGCACAACACCCGCAAGGCCCGTGTGATAGCCGCCGACGCGCGCGACATGCTCGGCGGCAATGGCATCCTGCTCGACTACCAGGTCATGCGGCACATGGTGGACCTGGAGGCCATCCACACCTTCGAGGGCACCGAGACCATGCAGACGCTCATCGTCGGCCGCGCTATCACCGGCATCGGCGCCTTCACATAGGTACCTGATACCGCAGTACCTGATGCCCCGACAGGCGGCGTTGCCCCGGTCGAACGTCGTCACTTCCGCGTCAGCGTGGCCCTGGCTCCTGGGTCTCCCGCAGGCGGCGCCGGGAAGCTTCCACCTCGGCTTCGGCGGCGACGCGGTCGGCCCAGGACGCGCCCTCGACGCTCTTGCCCGGCTCCAGTTCCTTATAGATCAAGAAAAAGTGCTCGATCTCCAGCCGGTCGAAGCTAGGCAGGTGGTGGAGATCGCGCAGGTGTTCCTGGCGCGGGTCGCCGGCGGGCACGCACAGGATCTTGTCGTCGCCGCCTTTCTCATCGGTCATCCGGAACATGCCGATCGGGCGGCTGCGGATCAGGCAGCCGGGAAACGTGGGTTCCAGCACCAGCACCAGCGCGTCGAGCGGATCGCCGTCCTCGCCTAGCGTGCCCGGCACGAACCCGTAGTCGGCCGGGTACTGGGTCGCGGTGAACAGCGTCCGGTCCAGGCGGATCAGGCCGCTGGCGTGGTCGACCTCGTACTTGTTCCGGCTGCCCCGCGGGATCTCGATCAGGACATCGAACTCCATGTCGGCCCCTTTTTTCGCGGTGTGATCCACGACGCTAGGCCGCGAGGCGCCCGCCGATAACGTGCTGGCAACACGAGGATGGGCCGTTTCCTCAGGCCACCGGCACAACGGTTGTTCCGCCGTACCAACGCCTGAGGACAGGATTGATACCGGAGACCGACGACCGCCTGAGGCTGCAGGCCGGACAATAGCAGCGTGACGAACCTGGCCAGGAACCTGACAGACACGACCCGCGCCTACGCCGGACAGGTGGCCGTGCGGGTGGACAACGCGGCGATGACGTACCGGGCGCTGGACGAGGCGAGCGCCCGGGTCGCCGGGCTGCTGCACGAGCGCGGCCTCAAGCCCGGCGACCGGGTCGGCATCATGATGCCCAACGTCGCCGAGGTCCCCGTGGCTTACTACGGCGTGCTCCGGGCCGGCGGCGTGGTCGTCCCGATGAACCCCCTGCTCAAGGCGCGGGAGGTCGCCTACTACCTCGGCGACTCCGGGGCCGGGCTGATCTTCGCCTGGCATGCGTTCGCCGACCAGGCACGCGGCGGCGCGGAGCAGGCCGAAGCCGAGCTGATCGTCGTGGACGGGGTCAGCTTTCCCGATCTGCTGGCCTCGGCCACCCCGGACGACCAGGTCGCGGACCGGGACAACGAGGACACCGCGGTGATCCTCTACACATCCGGCACAACCGGTCACCCGAAGGGCGCCGAACTCACCCACGGCAACCTCATCAGCAATACCGAGGTGGCGCGCGCCGACATCGTCCGCGCGCGCCCGGACGATGTCATATTCGGCGGGCTCCCGCTGTTCCACGTGTTCGGGCAGACTGTCGCGCTCAACGTGGCGGTGGCGTCCGGGGCGTGCCTGACCCTGCTGCCACGATTCAGCGCCGAGCACGCCCTGCGGATCATCGCCGATCACCGGGTTACCGTCTTCGAAGGCGTGCCGACCATGTACGTGGCGCTGCTGCACCAGCCTGACCGTACGGACTACGACGTGTCCGCACTGCGGATGTGCATCTCCGGCGGCGCGGCCCTGCCGGTCCAGGTGCTGCGCGGGTTCGAGGAGGCGTTCGGTGTACCGGTGCTGGAGGGATACGGCCTGTCGGAAACCTCGCCGGTCGCCTCGTTCAACCACCCCGGCCGCGAGCGCAAGCCCGGCTCGATCGGCACGCCCATCCGGGACGTCCAGATGCGTGTCGTGGACCGCGAAGACCACGACGTCCCGCTGGGTGAGGTGGGCGAGATCGTCATCCGCGGGCCGAACGTGATGAAGGGCTACTGGCGTCGCCCCGAAGCCACCGCCGAGGCGATTAGTGACGGCTGGTTCCACAGCGGTGACCTGGCCCGCGTCGACGAGGACGGCTACTTCTACATCGTGGACCGGAAGAAAGACCTGATCATTCGCGGCGGCTACAACGTCTACCCGCGGGAGATCGAGGAGGTGCTCTACGAGCATCCCGCGGTCGCGGAGGCCGCCGTGATCGGCCTGCCGCATCAGGCTCTGGGCGAGGAGGTCGGTGCCGCGGTGGTCCTCAAGCCGGGTGCCGTCATCAGTGCCGAGGAACTGCGAGACTACGTCAAGGTCCAGGTGGCGGCCTACAAGTACCCGCGCCACGTGTGGATCGCCGACGCGCTGCCTAAGGGCACGACCGGCAAGATCCAAAAGCGGGACATCGTCATCCCGCCCGGCCTAGCCGTCCCGTGAGGCTGCTGCTGCTCGCTCCCCCGGGCGCCGGCAAAGGCACGCAAGGCCAGCGGCTGGCAGCCAGCTTCCGGGTGCGGCACATCGCCGCAGGCGACCTGCTGCGGGCCGAAGCCCAGGCCGGGGGTCGGCTTGGCGGCGAGATCGCGGCCCACCAGGCCCGCGGTGATCTCGTCCCCGACCAGATCGTGCTCGACGTGCTGACCCCGGCCGTCGTCGAGGCGGCCGCCCATGGTGGTTATATTCTGGACGGCTTCCCGCGGACCCTCCCGCAGGCCACCGTCGCGGCAGAACTCGCGGCCCGGCTCGGCGTGACGCTGCAGGCCGTGGTTTACCTGCATGCGCCCGAGAAGGTGCTGACGCGGCGACTGCTGGACCGCGCCAGCCAGGACGGGCGCGCCGACGACAAGGCCGACGTCATCCGGCACCGGCTCGAGGTGTTCGCCGGGACGACGGGCCCGCTCGTCCCCTACTACACCGAACGGGGCATTCTCATCGCGGTGGACGCCGATCAGCCACCCGAATCCGTCACTGCCGACATCCAGGCTGGACTGGCCGCGCTCTCGCTGCCCCGCTCGCGTGGTCACGGATCCAGACCACCCCGGCAGGGTGATTCAGCCCGCCCGCATGCACGCTTGGATGATGATCGTTTATGATGATCGTCCGTCGGTGTCAGGCGCCTGCGAGTCCAGTCAGATCAATCGCTCTCACCAGCGCCTGCATCAATCGGTCTCACCAGCGCCTGCGCAGGCGGCCACTGGTAAGGACCTCGTGCCAAGGAGATGTCCATGTTGCTCGCTTCGGGTTCCTACTCCTATCCGCTGCTGGGAGTGTTCTGGACGATCTTTGAGATCTTCCTGTGGGTGATCTGGTTCTGGATTCTGATCACGGTTTTCATCGACATCTTCCGCAGCCATGACCTGTCCGGCTGGGCCAAGGCGCTGTGGTTCGTGTTCGTGCTGTTCATCCCGCTCATCGGGGTCTTGGTCTACCTCATCGCCCGCGGCGGCAAGATGCATGAGCGGGCCGCGCAGGACGCGCGCCAGCAGGACGAGGCGTTCCGTGAGTATGTCCAGGAGGCCGCAAGCCCGCAGACCCCGGCGGACCAGCTGGCCAAGCTCGCAGACCTGCGGGATCGGGGAGTTATCACGGCGGAGGAGTTCACCCGCGAAAAGGCCAAGATCCTTACCT
>DASXKD010000496.1:0-7992 GCA_036497045.1 Streptosporangiaceae bacterium
AGCCGGGCCGGCGCGGTGTAGGTGGTGGCCATGATGGCGCCCACGTTCAGTGCCTCGGCGATCAGCAGCCCGGCGGCCAGCAGCTTGATCGTGGTGCGGTGCGGCACCCGGCGCCAGCCCGCGAGCGCTCCCACCAAGATCAGCATGCCCGCCCAGGTGATCGCGGTCTCCCAGGCGAAGTAGCGCTTCCACCCATCGGCGAGCTTGGCGCCGAGTATGCGCTCCGCACCGGCCGCCTTGGTGCCCTCCACGAACGTGGTCAGTTCGCTGTTGATGGAGATCTGGGAGAGCTGCAGCCTGGGCCGCACCGGGCCGGTGAACTGGATGTTGGTCGGCAGGCTCTGGCCGAACAGGTCGATCTCGCCCGGCCCCGACAGGCTCAGGCTCGGCGCGGTCGCGCCCACCTGGATCACCTGCCCGGCCACGGTGACCGTCTGCATCGGGGTCACCTGCAGCGCCACCGCGATCGCGCCGCACGCCAGCACCACCATTAGCGCCAGCCCAGCCAGCCAGCGTAGGGTCAGCGTGGCCCACCGGGCCGGCCGCGGCCCCTCTCCTGTGTAATCCATGCCCTCCCGACGCTAGCAACGGGGAGGCAGTGCGGCTACCACGGCTATTGCGCGCCCAGGCCGAGCAGCAGGCCATCCACGGCGACCGCGGGCGAACTGGTGATGAACATGGGCACCCCGGGCGCGGGCGCGGTCACCGACTGGAGCACCTGCGCGCCATCCAGGCTGCTCACGGTTCCCAGCACCTGTCCCGCGGCGACCTGCTCGCCCGGACGGACGGCCGGCTCCCACCAGCCTTCGCTGATGGACCGCAGCCAGAGGAAACGCCCCAGGCGGACCGGTGCCGCGGCGGGAGCTGCCCCGGGAGCCTGGCCATCGGTCATGCCGAGCACCGCGAGTACCTGGTCAAGGCCGCGGACGTGGGTATCCACCGCGGCCGCCTCGACCAGGCCGCATCCGCCGGCCTCCGCGATGATCGCCGGAATGCCGATCTCCGCGGCCGCCGTGCTTGTCGTGCCCCCGACGGCGCGGCCGGGGCCGGGCTCCTGGCGGATCACATAGCCAAGCCCGTAGGCGGTGGCCAGTTCCAGCGCCCTGGCCTCCGCGGGACCCGTGTCATACAGCGCGAACGGCTCAAGCGCCTCCACCATGTCCCCGGCATGCACGTCGATCAGCGCATCGCTGCCCTTGATGAGCTGCGTGAACGCCGCGTGAGCGAGCCGGTCGGCCACGGTTCCGTCCGGGTTGCCAGGGAAGCACCTGTTGAGGTTCTTGCCATCGTCGGGAACCAGGAACGGGGTGCGGGCACGGAACGCGGGCAGGTTCAGCACGGGGACCGCGCGCACGCTGCCCCGCAGTTCCCGCTCGGCCAGCGCAAGGGTCCAGCGGCGCACGGCGGCCATCGGGGCGTACTCGCATCCGTGCACGCCGGCCAGGACCGTGAGCCGCGGGCCGTCCCCCGCGCCGGTCAGCTCGACCACGGGGATGTCCAAGCCGGCCAGGCTGAGCGTGCGCCGTTGCACCGTGGGTGGCATGGGTCAGTCCTCTCTCACGCGCGGAAACAGTTCCTCGGCAGCCGCCGCGGCCTGAAGCAAGACCAGGTCGGCTCCACACCGGCCGGCCAGTTGCAGGCCGATCGGCAGCCCGGTGCCGGGCACCGGGATGGAGATCGCCGGGTGGCCGGTGAGATTGTACGGGCCGGTGAAGCGGGACTCCGCCGAGTCCGCGCCGGCCCCGAACGGCGGGTCCTGCTCCGGCGCCTGATAGCCGACCGTGGGGCCGGCCAGCACATCCACCCCGGACAGGCTCGCCTCGATCGCGGCGGACAGTTCCGCGCGCTGTCGTATTGCAGCGTTGTACTGATCGCTGGTGATGGACGCACCGTACTCGAGCAGGGCGCGGGTGCCGTCGGCGTAGGCATCCCAGCGCCGGCCGCGGTGCACCGTCGCCGCCTCCGCGCAGACGATGACGGCGAGCGTGTCCTCCCACCGCGGCAGCTCCTCCAGCCAGGGGGCCGTGATCTCCCGCAGCCGCCAGCCGGCCGCCGCCAGCACGGCCAGCGCCTCGGTGACCGCCAGGTGCACCTGCGGCGTGACCGAGGGATCGGTGAGCTGGGCGGCCAGGACCCCGGCGGTGAACCTGCCGTCGCCGCCGGCCGGCGGCGGTGCCAGCGCGCCCGGGTCCGCCAGGGCCGCGAGCAGGTCCGCGGCACCAGCCACCGTGGCGGTGAGCGTGCCCACATGGTCGCAGGCCGCTGACAGCGGGAAGACCCCGGCGACCGGCAGCAGCCTGTAGCTCGGCTTGAGCCCGGCGATGCCGCAGTACGCGGCCGGGATCCGGATCGAGCCGCCGGTGTCGGTGCCCAGTGCCAGCGCACAAGCGCCCGCCGCGACCAGCGCGGCCGAGCCGCCGGAGGACCCGCCCGAGGTGCGCGCGGGATCCCTGGGGTTGCGGGTGTCGCCGACCTGCGGGTGCGCGAAGCCCGCCGCGTACTCCAGGCATTGGCTGATGGCGAAGACCTCCGCGCCCGCGGCCCGCAGCCGGGCCACCACCGCCGCATCGGCCCCGGCGGGCTCCGGGCTGCTCGCGGGGCTGCCGCACCGGGTGGGCACGCCGGCGACCTCGATGATGTCCTTGACCGCGACGGGGCGCCCGGCCAGCCGTCCGCTCGCCGCCCGCTCCGGCGCGCCGATCACGCGGACCACGGCGTTCAGCGGGCGTCCCAGCCGCTCGGCCCGCTCGCACGCAGCAAGCAGGCCGAGGTTCTCCCGCGAGCAGGAGCGCAGGCCCTGCTCGATGGCGCGGATCAGGTCCACCACCAGGGGCGGCAGCGAGCCGGTGAGATCGCCGAGGATCGCCGGCACCTCGGTAGGGCGGTGCAGGATCGCCAGGTCCCGGTAGATCCCGGTGTGCGTCTTGGCCGAGGCCCGGTTGAACAGCGCCAGCCGGTCCAGCGAGCCGGGCAGGTCGCTGGCGTCGAACCCGTCCAGTGGCATCAGGGGCACCGGTGCCTGTGCGACCACCTGGCGGGCCAGTTCGGTCAGCAGTGGCCGGTAGGCCGGCTCGGCGAGCACCTCGGCGATCGGCAGGTCGCTGACCGCGGTGGCGGCAAGCACCGCTCCGTAGGCCAGCTTCGCCCACGCGTAGCCGAGGATGTCGCCGGTGGCCACGGCATCGGGGATGTCGGCCGCGAGCGCGCGGACCCGTTCGGACAGCCGCCCGTCTGGTTCCCCGACCATGAATGTGGCCCGGTTGCCGCGCAGCACGACGCCGGGTTCGGTCACGTCGGCGCCGAAGTTGACCACCGCTTCCACGACCCGGTCCGGCCCGACAGCGGACGCCAGGATCGGGGTGGTCAGGCCGTTCTGCAGGCTGACGGCGAACCCGCCGCCGTGCAACCGGCCCGCCAGGAGCGCGGCGGCCGCCGCCGTGTGGTGCGCCTTGACCGCCACCAGCACCGGGCAGTCGAGCCGGCCCGGGAGGTCACGAGGCGTCACCGCGGGCAACGCTGCGGTGAAGTTCTCCACCGGCCCCTCGATCCGCAGCCCGCGCGCACCGATCGCCTCGACGACGGCCGGATCGGCGTCGCAGGCCAGCACCTCATGGCCGTCCCGCACCAGTCCGGCGGCCACGGTGCCACCCACCGCGCCGCAGCCAAACACCACGTAGCGCACGGCCGATGAGGTTACAACGTAATAAAGCCTCTCCTCCAGAGGTTCCGCCGCTATTTACAACTGCGTCTTTTGCCGGCATCTTGGCTAAGAACAAAGGTTTGTTCTCCTGAGGGTGCCTGACCTGCCCCGTTGATTCCACCGGGAGTGACCGTGACATACCGAACCACCGCAGCGCTGGCCCTGATCGCGGCCGGCGCCATGACGCTCGTGGCCGCCTGTGGCGGCTCAAGCTCCAGCGGGTCAAGTTCCGGCGGCACCGCCGGGGGGCCGGTGCACGGCGGCAACCTTGTGATCGCCCGCACCGCCGACTCGCAGTCGATGAACAACACGACCGTGTTCGACAACGAGTCGATCTGGATCTTCGAGCAGATCATGCAGCCGATGTACACGGTGACGCCGAACGGCAAGGGCGTCATGCCGTGGCTGGCCACCGGCTACACCGTCTCGCCGAACAAGAAGGCCTACACGTTCACCCTGCGAAAGGGCGTGAAGTTCTCCAACGGCAAGCCGATGACGTCGGCGGACGTGAAGTTCTCCATCGACCAGGCGAGCGCCGCGGCCAAGGGCTGGGGCTACATCAACACGGCCATCAAGTCGGTCTCCGCGCCCTCGCCGCAGACCGTGGTGGTCAACCTCAAGTACCCGTGGGCGCCGCTGCTCGCCGACTTGTCGCTGTTCTCCAACGCGATCGTCCCGGCCAACTACGGCGGCCAGACCGAGACGCAGTTCTACCAGCACCCGATCGGGACCGGCCCGTTCAAGTGGGACTACTGGCACAAGGGCTCGGCGCTCAAGCTGGTCCGCAACCCGTACTTCTGGCAGAAGGGCAAGCCCTACCTGGACAGCGTCACGTGGACCGACGTGCCCAGCGACAACACCAGGGAACTGCAGCTCAAGGGCGGGCAGGCTCAGGTGGACGAGTTCCCGGCCTGGTCCACGGTGAGTAGCCTGAAGGCCACCTCGGGCATCACGATGAACCTGTTCAACTCGACCAGGACCGACTACCTGGCCTTCAACGAGAAGGTCAAGCCGTTCCAGGACGTGCACGTGCGCCGGGCCATCTCCTACGCGGTCAACCGGCCCGCGCTGGTCAAGGCCGTGCTGTTCGGCAACGGCAAGCCGGCCAACTCGCTGTTCCCGCCGCAGGTGCCCTACTACCAGCCGGCCACCAAGGGGCTCCAGTACAACCTGGCCGCCGCCAAGGCCGAGATGGCCAAGTCCTCGGTCCCGCACGGGTTCACCACCACGATCCTGGTGTCCTCCGGCTTCTCCGACACACTCACCATCGCCACGATCCTGCAGTCCGAGCTGAAGCCGCTCGGCATCACCCTGAAGATCCAGACGCTGGACCCGAACACGGCCAACCTCGACCAGCAGAGCCTCAAGTACGACATGACGCTGACCTACTGGACCATGGACATCCCCGACCCGGACGAGCTGGCCACGTTCGCGGTGGACCCGAACTCGGGCGCCAAGTCCTTCTTCACCGCTTACAACAACCCCACGGTGGTCAAGGCCACCCACCAGGCGGAGCAGACGCTGACCACCGCGACCCGGCAGGCCCTGTACAACACCGTCCAGTCCG
Organism: Streptosporangiaceae bacterium; assembly: GCA_036497045.1. GTDB lineage: Bacteria > Actinomycetota > Actinomycetes > Streptosporangiales > Streptosporangiaceae > DASXKD01. Next base: position 5,268 of record DASXKD010000496.1, read on the forward strand.
ACTCGGCCGCCGACGCGTTCATGTCGTTCCTCTACTACTCGCCCTACGCCTACGCCACCACCTCCAACGTGCATGGTTTCTTCGTCACTCCGCTCGGCAACTACCACCTGGAGAACGTCTGGATGAGCAAGTAGGTCCGGCCGGGGCCCCGGGCGGGATGCCGCCCGGGCCCCGGCGCACGGCCGGCCGGCAATCCGGAACCTGGCGGTTCGGTGCGCGAGGGAGGTGAGCGGCGCCCATGGGGCGGATGACGTTCGTGCTGCGGCGCCTGCTGCAACTGGTGCCGGTGGCCATCGGATGCACAATCGTCGTCTTCTTCATGATCCACCTGATCCCCGGTGACCCGGCGCGGACCATCCTGGGGATCCACGCGACTCCTCGCACGGTGGCCTTGCTGCACAAGCAGTGGGGCCTGGACCGGCCGCTGCTCAGCCAGTACTGGCTGTTCCTCGACCGGCTGCTGCACGGGAACCTGGGCGTGAGCCTGTACTACGGCGGCTCGGCGGCCAGCCTGATCCTGACGCACCTGCCGCCGACGCTGTGGCTGATCGCCTACTCGTCCGTCCTCGCCGTGCTGATCAGCGTGCCGCTGGCGATAATCGCGGCCAGCCGCAAGGACGGCGCCCGCGACCACGTGGTTCGCGCGGTCCCGCTGCTTGGCCTCGGCATGCCTCAGTTCTGGCTGGCGTTCCTGCTGATCTACGCGTTCGCGATCAAGTTCCACTTTTTCCCGGTCAGCGGGTGGGGCACCGGGTTCTTCGGCCACCTGCGGTCGATGTTCCTGCCCAGCCTGACCGTGGCGCTGGCGCTCGCGCCGGTGGTCATCCGCAGCCTGCGCGCCAGCATGCTCAACGTGCTCGGCGCCGAGTTCATCACCACCGCCAGATCCAAGGGGATCGCGGGAAAGCGGCTGTTCCTGCGGCATGTGCTGCGCAACGCGGTCATCCCGGCGGTCACGGTGCTCGGCATCAACATCGGGTTCCTGATCGGCGGCACGGTGATCATCGAGAACGTCTTCGCCATCCCGGGCCTGGGCCAGCTGATGCTCAACTCGATCTTCGCGCGGGACTTCACAGTGGTCCAGGGGATCACACTGGTCTTCGCCATCATGGTCATCCTGCTCAACCTGGCGGCCGACGTGGCGTATGCGGCCCTCGACCCGAGAGTGCGGTTCTCCCGGTGAGCGCCATCCCGCTGAGCCCCGAGCCGGGGCTGCCCGGGGCAGCGCCCTCGCCGGCCGCCGCGCCGGGTGCACGGGCCGAACGGGGCGAGGCCAGGCGCGCCCGGCACTGGTACACCCAGCCCGCGCTGATGATCGGGATCGGGATCATGGCCGTCATCCTGGCGATGGCCATCGCCGCGCCGCTGATCGTCCCCTACCACCCGAATGCGCAGAACCTCAACGCGACGCTGCTCGGGCCGAGCGCCCACCACCTACTTGGCACCGACCAGCTCGGCCGGGACGTCTTTACCCGGCTGCTCTACGGCACGCAGCTGGACCTGCGGATCGCGTTCATCGCGGTGCTGTTCCCGTTCACCCTCGGCATCTTCCTCGGCAGCGTGGCCGGCTACTTCGGCGGGTGGATCGACACCGTGGTCATGCGCGTGGTGGACGTCGTGGTGGCGTTCCCGTTCTACGTACTGCTCATCGCCCTGGTGTTCGTGCTCGGCCCCGGCGAGCGCAGCATCTACATCGCGATCACGCTGGTGGGCTGGGTCTCCTACGCGCGGATCATCCGCGGCGAGATCCTGGTGGCCAAACGGCAGGACTATATCCTCGCCGCGCAGTCGGGCGGCCTGGGCAGCGTCCGCATCATGCGCCGCCATCTGCTGCCGAACGTCATCACCCAGGCGATCATCTACTCCATGTCCGACATCGTCCAGGACATCGTGGCGATCGTGACGCTCGGCTACTTCGGCCTGGGCGTGCCGCCGCCGACCGCGGATCTTGGCTCCATGATCAACGGCGGCCAGAACTTCCTGTCCACGCACTGGCAGCTCACCACGTTCCCTGGCCTCGTGGTGGTGCTCGTGGGCCTGGGGCTGTCCCTCATCGGCGACGGCCTCGCCGACATTCTCCGGCCGGGCCAGGCATGACCGCGCCAGTGGGGACCGCGCCCCAGGGGGCCGCGCCCGGAGGGACCGTGCTGGAGGTCCGCGACCTGCACGTGCGGATCGCCAGCCGGCAGGGCACCGTGCGGGCCGTGGACGGCGTGTCGTTCGACGTCAGCGCGGGCGAGGCGCTCGGCCTGGTGGGGGAGTCGGGGTCCGGCAAGAGCATGACGCTGCGCGCCGTGCTCGGTGTCCTGCCCCCCGAGGCCCGGGTCACCTCGGGCGAGATCCTGCTGGACGGCGTGAACCTGGTGACCCGGACCCAGGCCGAGCTGAACCGGATCCGCGGCACGAAGATGTCGATGATCTTCCAGGAGCCGATGAGCGCGCTCAACCCGGTGATGCGGGTGGGCCGGCAGATCGCCGAGGGGCCCCAGGTGAACCTGGGCTTCAGCCGGGCCAAGGCCACCGAGCGGGCGCTGGAGCTGATGCGCCGGGTGGGCATCCCCGACCCGGAGCGCCGGTTCCGCGCCTACCCGCACGAGTTCTCCGGCGGCATGCGCCAGCGGGTGATGATCGCGATCGCGCTGTCCTGCGACCCCGAGGTCATCCTGTGCGACGAGCCGACCACCGCCCTGGACGTCACCATCCAGGACCAGATCCTCCGGCTGCT
>DASXKD010000497.1:0-2671 GCA_036497045.1 Streptosporangiaceae bacterium
ACGCGATCACCGAGGTGGCCGCCGCACCGGCAACACAGCCAACTACTACGATTTCGTATGATACGAAATCGTGGTATCTGTCAGGTGGTCCGCACGCGGCAGGCGCAACGGTTCCGGCGGGGAGGACGGCACGATGGCCCGCGTAGTGCACCCGATAGAGCAGCAGTCGTATGAGATCCTGCGCGCGCGGGCGGACACCTCGGCGCTGCCGCCGTGGACCCGGGCCGTCGTGGAGCGGGTCATCCACGCCAGCGCCGACCTCGGCTACCTCGACGACCTGGTCTGCGCGGAGGCGGACCTGGCCGCGGGCGCGCAGGCGCTCCGCGACGGCGCGCCGGTCGTGGCGGACTCGGCGATGACGGCCGCGGGAATCACCGCCCGCGCGGCGGTGTGCCGGATAGACGACCGGCGGGCCGCGGCACTGACCCGGGTGCTCGGCATCACCCGCGCGGCGGCCGGCATCCGGGTGGCCGGTGGCGAGGTCGGTCCCGGCGCGGTGTGGGTCATCGGCACAGCGCCGACCGCGGTGGCAGATCTCCTTTCGCGCGGCCCGGCCCCGGCGCTGGTCATCGGCCTGCCGGTGGGTTTCGTCGGCGCCGTCGAAGCCAAGCAGGCGCTGCGCGACAGCGGCCTGCCCGTGGTGACCAACCGGAGCGAGAAGGGAGGCGCCGCGGTCGCCGCGGCCGCGCTCAACGCCCTGCTCTACGGTGACCCGCTCGACGACAGTGCTAGCCCTGACCCCGCCGCCCCGCCCAAGGAGCAGCCATCATGACCGCGCCACCCATGCTCATCGTCGGCCACGGCACCCGCAGCGACGCGGGCGTGGCCGAGTTCGGCCGGCTTGTCGGGCAGGTGCGCACCCGGACCGCGGGCCGGGTGCCCGTGGTCGACGGCGGCTTCATCGAGTTGTCCCGCCCGTCCGTGACGGACGCCATCGCCCGGCTGGTCCCGTCCGGGACCGGTGGCCCTGGCCCGATAGTCGCGGTGCCGCTGGTGCTCACCGCGGCCGGGCACGGCAAGGGAGACATTCCTGCCGCGCTGGCCAGGGAGGTGGTGCGGCACCCGGGCCTTTCTTACTCCTACGGCCGCCCACTCGGCCCGCATCCGGTGCTCCAGGACATCCTGGCGGCGCGGATCGACGCCGCGCTGGCTGCTGCGCCCCGGGAGGACACCCTGGTGGTGCTGGCCGGGCGCGGGTCCACCGACCCGGACGCCAACGCCGAGATCGCCAAGGTGGCCCGGCTGCTCTGGGAGGGCCGGGGTTACGCGGGGGTGGAGTACTGCTTCATCTCGCTGGCCGGGCCCTCGGTGCCCGCCGCGCTGGAGCGGGCCGTACTGCTGGGCGCGCGGCGCATCGTGGTGGCGCCGTACTTCCTGTTCCCCGGAGTGCTGCCGGACCGGGTGGCAGCCCAGTCGCGCGAGTTCGCCGCCGGGCACCCCGGGCTGACGGTCACGATCGCGGGGCTGATCGGGGCGTGCGACGAACTAGCCGGGCTGGTGCTGGAACGCTACGACGAGGCGCTCGGGGGCGACATCAGGATGAACTGCGACACCTGCGCCTACCGGGTGGCGCTGCCCGGCTTCGCGGACAAGGCCGGGCGCCCGCAGGTCCCGCACTTCCACCCGGACGACGAGGCGGGGCAGCAGCACACCCGCGCCGCGCACGAGGTGCTGTCGTGACCGGCACCGGCGCGGCCATGCCCGGCGAGCCCATGCCCCAGCAGGACATCGACGCTTTCTACCGGCTCGCTGCCTCGCGCCGGGACATGCGCAACGGGTTCCTGCCCGACCCGGTGGCCGATGAGGTGCTGACCCGGGTGCTCACCGCGGCGCACCAGGCGCCCAGCGTGGGGCTCAGCCAGCCGTGGGATTTCCTCATCGTGCGGGACCGGGCGGTACGCGAGCAGATCCGCGCCCTGGCGCGGCGGCAGCAGGACGTGTTCGCCGGGTCGCTGCCCCGGTCCCGGGCGCTGCGGTTCGGCGACCTCAAGGTCGAGGCCATTCTGGACGCTCCGGTCAACATCGTGGTGACCTGCGACCCCACCCGGGGCGGCAGGCATGTCCTTGGCCGGCACGCCCAGCCGCAGGTCGCCGCGTACTCCAGCGTGTGCGCGGTGCAGAACCTGTGGCTGGCGGCCCGGGCCGAGGGGCTCGGGGTGGGCTGGGTCAGCTTCTTCGACGAGCGGGAACTGGCGGCCGCCATGGGCCTGCCGCCGTATCTGGACGTCGTGGCGTACCTGTGCGTGGGGCACGTGACCGAGTTCCCGCCAGGTCCGGAACTGGCGCTGTCCGGCTGGGCACGGCGGCGGCCGCTGGCCTGGGCCGTGCACGAGGAACGGTGGGGCCAGCGCGGGCTGCCCGGCAGGCAGGCGGCGAGCCTGCTGGCCGACACCCTGGCCGCCGTCGCCCCCGCGGACGCAGGCGCGATGGCCCAGGCCAGGGAGCGCCAGGAACGGCTCACCAAGCCAAGCGGCTCGCTCGGCGTGCTTGAGGACCTCTCGGTGCGGCTGGCCGGCCTGGCCGGGGACTGCCCGCCCCCGGTGCCCGAGCCCGCGGCCGTCGCGGTGTTTGCCGCCGATCACGGCGTGCACGCCCAGGGGGTCACGCCCTGGCCGCAGGAGGTCACCGTGCAGATGGTGGCTAACTTCCTGGCCGGCGGCGCGGTGGTGAA
>DASXKD010000498.1:0-12306 GCA_036497045.1 Streptosporangiaceae bacterium
GATGATCTTGACCTGGTCGCCGTTGGCCATTGTGAGCGGGGAGTCGAACGTGCACGACCACGGTGTGCCGACGATGTCGGAGGACACGATCGGGTCGGTGGAGTAGTACAGGTAGTTCTTCAGCGGCCCGTCGGCGGCCGCCTGGAACGCCGCGTTGACCTCGGCCACGGTGACCTCGCGCTCGAGTTGCGCCACCAGGTCGGTAACGGACCCGTCGATGACAGGCACCCGCATCGAGATGCCGTCCATCTTGCCCTTGAGCTCGGGGAGTACGAGCGAGGTGGCCTTCGCGGCACCGGTGGTTGTGGGGATGATGTTCTGCGCGGCCGCGCGGGCCCGGCGCAGGTCCTTGTGCTGGAAGTCCTGCAGCACCTGGTCGGAGGTGTAGGCGTGGATGGTGGTCATCAGGCCCTTGACGATGCCGAAGCTGTCGGCCAGCACCTTGGCCATCGGCGCGACGCAGTTCGTCGTGCACGAGGCGTTGGAGATCACGTCGTGCTGCCGGGGGTCGTAGGAGTCGTCGTTGACGCCCATCACGATCGTGATGTCCTCGCCCTTGGCCGGGGCGGAGATGATCACCTTTCGCGCGCCCGCGGTCAGGTGTGCCGCCGCGGCATCCCGGGAGGTGAAACGGCCGGTGGACTCGATGACCACGTCGACGCCCAGCTCACCCCAGGGCAGGGTGGCCGGATCGCGCTCCGCGAAGATCCGGATCTCCTGGTCACCGACCCGGATGATGTTGCCGTCGGCGGTCACGTCCACGTCCAGCTTGCCCAGCACCGTGTCGTACTTGAGCAGGTACGCGTTGGTGGCCGGGTCGGTCAGGTCGTTGGCCGCGACGATCTCGAGGCCGCTGGCCTGCCCGCTTGCCTGCGCGGCATGGACGGCGCGCCAGAAGTTCCGGCCGATGCGGCCGAACCCGTTGATGCCCACGCGGATAGTCACGGCGTTGTTCTCCTTGGTGCTCTGGCGGCGGACTTGGGCGGCATGTCGAGCCTATCGAACGGCCCTTCCCCGGGCGGAACGCCCCACGCGCGGCTGGCCATTCCCTTGCCCAGGTCAGGACAGCATGTCCGGGGGAAGCTGTGCCTCGGTGCCGGGGATGCCCAGGTCACGGGCGCGCTTGTCGGCCATGGCAAGCAGGCGGCGGATCCGGCCGGCGATGGCGTCCTTGGTGAGCTGCGGGTCGGCGAGCTGGCCGAGTTCCTCCAGGCTGGCCTGACGGTGCTCGATGCGCAGCAGCCCGGCCACGGTCAGGTGCTCGGGCGCGTCGCTGCCCAGGATCTCCAGTGCCCGTTCCACCCGGGCCCCGGCCGCGACCGCCGCGCGGGCACTGCGGCGCAGGTTGGCGTCGTCGAAGTTGGCCAGCCGGTTCGCCGCTGCCCGGACCTCCCGCCGCATCCGGCGCTCTTCCCAGGCGAGCATGCTGTCGTGCGCACCCAGCCGGGTCAGCAGCGCACTGATCGCGTCCCCGTCCCTGACCACGACCCGGTCCACGCCGCGCACCTCGCGTGCCTTCGCATGGATCTTCAGCCGCCTGGCGGCCCCGGCCAGTGCCAGCGCCGCCTCGGGGCCTGGGCAGGTCACCTCGAGCGCCATCGACCTGCCCGGGCCGGTGAGGCTGCCGTGTGCCAGGAAGGCTCCGCGCCAGGCTGCCTCACAGTCGCAGGCCGGGCCCGACACCACATGCCGGGGCAGGCCGCGCACCGGCCGCCCGTGGTTGTCCACAAGGCCGGTCTGGCGGGCCAGGCTGTCGCCGTCCTTGCGCACCCGGACCACGTACCTGTTGCCCTTGCGCAGCCCGCCGGGCGCGACCACGATCAGGTCGCTCGCGTGGCCGAACACCTCAGCAATGTCCTTGCGCAGCCGCCGGGCGGCGGCGCCGGTGTCAAGCTCGGCCTCGACGACGATGCGCCCGCCGGCGATGTGCAGGCCGCCTGCGAAGCGCAGCAGGGTCGACACCTCGGCCTTGCGGCAGCACGGCTTCAGGACCTCAACACGGCTCAGCTCATCCTTGACCAGGCCGGTCATGGCCATTGCTCACTCCCCCTCGAAGATTTCCGCGAACGCCCCCGCCAGTCGCCGCGGATCATGGTGCGGCGACCCGTCACGCATCGCCAGGTCGGTCATCACCAGCCTGCCACCGAGTAGCCCGGCGGCCTTCTCCAATTCGGCGGCGTACCCCCCGGCCGCCCGGCGGTCGGCGAGCACCACGTCCACGGTCAGCCCGGGCGCGTGCTCGGCGAGCACCTCCAGGTGGGTGTGCGGCGAGAACCCGCCGGTCTCCCCTGCCTGCGGCACCAGGTTCAGCGCGACCACGCGGCGGGCCGGGGTGGTGATCAGCGCTTCCGCCAGTTCGGGCACCATCAGGTGGGGCAGGATGCTGGTGAACCAGGAACCGGGGCCGAACACGGCCCAGTCCGCGGTGGCGACCGCGGCAATGGCCTGCGGACAGGCGGGCGGGTCCACGGGGACCAGCGACACCGAGCGCACCCGGCCGGTAGTGGACGCGCAGGCGACCTGCCCGCGGACCAGGGTGATCTCCCCCGGTCGCGCCGGGTCGGCGCCTTCCACCTCGGCGACCAGGTCCAGCGGGACCGACGTCATCGGGAGCACCCGCCCGTGCGCACCGAGCAGCCTGCCGACCCAGTCCAGCCCCTGGACGGTGTCCCCGAGAAGCTCCCACAGGGCGACGATCAGCACGTTGCCGACAGCGTGACCGCCGAGAGCGCCCCGTCCCTCGAACCGGTGCTGCACCACCTTGCTCCAGGTGGTGCCCCAGGCGTCGTCGCCGCACAGCGCGGCCAGCGCCATGCGCAGGTCCCCCGGCGGCAGCACGCCGAAATCACGGCGGAGCACGCCGGAGGAGCCGCCGTCGTCGGCGACCGTCACGATCGCGGTGAGCTGCCGGGTGACCCGGCGCAGCGCGGACAGGGAGGCGAACAGGCCGTGGCCGCCGCCGAGCGCCACGACCTTCGGGTTGAGTGGCCGGACGGCGGGGACGACAGGAACGTGGCCGTCGGCCGTCATTCACGCCCCAGATCGCGGTGCACCACCTGGGTTCCCAGGCCGGCTTCCTCCAGCCGGAGGCCGAGCTGCTCGGCCATGGTCACGCTGCGGTGCTTGCCGCCGGTGCAGCCCACCGCCAGCGTCACGTACTGCTTGCCCTGTCGGCCGTACCCGTCGAAGGTGATCCGCAGGGTCTCGGTGTAGGCCTTCAGGAACTCCTCGGCGCCTGGCTGCTTGAGCACGTAGTCCCTGACTCTCTCGTCCTGCCCGGTAAGCGGCGCGAGCGAGTCGACCCAGCGCGGGTTGGGCAGGAACCGGCAATCAGCGACCAGGTCGGCGTCCACCGGAAGACCGTACTTGTAGCCGAAAGAGACCACGCTCACCCGCAGCGCGAGGGTGGCCCCGGTGCCGAAGAAATCCCGCACCGTGGCCCGCAGTTCGTGGACGTTCAGCGCGGAGGTGTCCAGCACCAGGTCGGCCTCCTCCCGGATCCCGCTGAGCAGCTGCCGCTCCGCGGCGATCCCGTCCACCACCCGCCCGTCCTCCTGCAGCGGGTGCGGCCGGCGCACGTTCTCGAAGCGCCGCACCAGCGTCTCGTCGCTGGCCTCGAGGAACAGTACGCGCGGGCGGATGCCGCGCGAGCCTAGTTCGCGGATGCTGGACGCCAGGTCGGTGGAGAACGCCCGGCTGCGCACGTCCATGACCGCGGCGATTCTCGTCAGGGTCCGGTCGGATCGCATGGCCAGGTCGGCCATGGTCGGCAGCAGGCCCGGTGGCAGGTTGTCGATGACATACCAGTCCAGGTCCTCCATGGACTTGGCCGTCGTGCTCCGCCCCGCGCCCGACATTCCCGTGATGATCACGATGTCGGTCGGCGGCCCCACGATGGCTCCCTTGTCCGGCCCGCTCACCCTGCCCGCCCCGGCCGATGCATGCCTCTCACGACGACCCCCTGTCGCTGGTTTCGCCATTTCCCCGCCCGGGCGACAGTGCGGTCAGCACCGCGCTGGCCAGGCGAGGGCCAATCCCGGGTACTTCCGCAATCTCCTCTTCGGTCGCGCCCGCGATCTTGCGCACCGAGCCGAAGTGCCGTAGCAGCGTTGCCCGGCGCGCGGGGCCGAGTCCCGGTACCCCGTCAAGCTCGCTCACCGCCAGGGCCTTTGACCGCTTTGCCCGGTGGTAGGTGATGGCGAACCGGTGTGCTTCGTCCCGCACCCGCTGCAGCAGGTACAGGCCCTCGCTGCTGCGCGGCATGATGACCGGCGCATCCTCGCCGGGCAGCCACACCTCCTCCAGCCGCTTGGCCAGCCCGCAGACGGCGATGTCGTCGATGCCCAGTTCGCCCAGTGCCCGGACGGCGGCATCGACCTGGGCCGGCCCGCCATCGATGACCACCAGGTTCGGCGGGTAGGCGAACTTGCGCGGCCGGCCGTCCTCGTCCAGGGGCCCCGGCCGCCCTGCCGCCGGGTCGCCGCCGGCCGGATCCCGGGCAGCGAACTGGCCGGCCGGGTCGCCCAGCGTGTCCAGCTCGCCGGTGGTCTCCCGTTCCTCCAGGTACCGCCGGAACCGCCGGGTGATGACCTCGTGGATCGAGGCGACGTCGCCCTCGCCGCCGGCGCCCTTGATGCTGAACCTGCGGTACTCGCTCTTGCGGGCCAGCCCGTCCTCGAACACCACGGCGGACGCGACGACGTTGGTTCCCTGCAGGTTGGACACGTCGTAGCACTCGATCCGGAGCGGCGCCTGCTCCAGCCCGAGCGCCTCCTGGATCTCGTGCAGGGCCCGGCTGCGCGTGGTCAGGTCGCTGGCCCGGCGCATCTTGTGCTGTGCCAGCGATTCCTTCGCGTTGCGCGCCACGGTCTCAAGCAGCGCCTTCTTGTCCCCGCGCTGCGGTACCCGCAGGCTGACCCGGCTGCCGCGGCGGCGGCACAGCCATTCCTCCACGGCCGTGGCCGCCGGCGGCAGGACCGGGACAAGCACCTCGCGCGGAATGCTGCCCCTGGCCGGCGCGGGACCGGCCGTGCCGTCGCCGGCATCGCGGGGTGCGCCGCCCGCCGCGACCGCGTCCTCGCCGTAGACCTGGCCGAGGAACTGTTCCACCAGTTCGCCCGCGGTGACGTCCTCGACCTTGTCCACCACCCAGCCGCGCTGGCCGCGGACCCGGCCGTCGCGCACGTAGAACACCTGCACGGCGGCTTCCAGCTGGTCCTCGGTCAGGGCGATCACATCGCAGTCGGTGCCGTCGCCGAGCACCACGGCCTGCCGCTCCAGCGCCCGGTTCAGTGCCTGGATGTCGTCCCGCAGCCGCGCGGCCCGCTCGTACTCCTCCGCCTGCGCCGCCTGGCGCATCTGCGCTTCGAGCCGCTTGGTGAACCGGGCCGTCTGCCCGGCCATGAAGTCGCAGAAATCCTCGGCGAGCTGCCGGTGATCTGCCTCGCTGATGTGGCCTACGCACGGCGCCGAGCACTTGTCGATGTAGCCGAGCAGGCACGGCCTGCCGATCTGCCCGGCCCGCTTGAACACGCCTGCCGAGCAGGTGCGGACCGGGAACACCCGCAGCAGCGTGTCCACGGTCTCCCGGATCGCCCACGCGTGCGAGTAGGGCCCGAAGTAGCGGGTGCCGCGCCGCTTGGCACCTCGCATCACCATGACCCGCGGGTAGTCCTCGCCCAGCGTGACCGCCAGGTAGGGGTAGCTCTTGTCGTCGCGGTACCTGATGTTGAACCTGGGGCTGAATTCCTTGATCCAGGAATACTCGAGCTGCAGGGACTCCACCTCGGTGCCGACCACGGTCCAGTCCACGCCCGCCGCGGTGGACAGCATCGCCTGGGTGCGCGGGTGCAGGCTGGCGAAGTCGGCGAAGTAGGAGTTCAGCCGGGACCGCAGGTTCTTGGCCTTGCCCACGTAGATGACCCGGCCATGCCTGTCACGGAACCGGTACACGCCAGGCGACTCCGGGATCGAGCCCGGGGCCGGCCGGTAGCCGTGCGGATCAGCCACGGCAGCAACTCTATGCGCGTCCGGCGCCCTCAGGCGTCACCCGGAACCCGTTGCCACAAGGTCGGCCGGCACGATCGTGACCGGGAACGGCCGGGCCGCGTGGAACGCCTCGTCCCCGGCAACCCGCGCCGTCTCGCTGTACCTGCCCCGCCGCAGGTCGAGCGCTGTCAGGCTCGGTTTCTCCTGGCCCACGTCGATGATCCAGTACGAGGGGATGCCGAACTCCTCATAGACACCTCGTTTCCTGCCCCGGTCATATACGCGTGTCCGGGGTGAAGCGACTTCTACCGCCAGGACCGGTGGCTCGGCCAAGAACATCAGTGTCACCGATTCGGTGCGGATGACCGCGATGTCAGCCACACGGTGCTGGAACTTGTTGATGTTGACGCCCGGTCCCGGCACCACTAGCAGGCCAGGCGGGCAGGCGGCGTTCAGGATGACGGCGAGTCGCATGACAGCGATCTGATGCGGCAAGACGGGGCGGGAGACACGATCAGCATCCCGTCATCGAGTTCGTAACGAAACTCGTCGTCGGGCATGTCTTCCAGGTCCTCGACGGTGAATATCCGGTCTTGTGCCCAGATCTCCGGGACCTCGGGCGCGCGCATGACACTCATGGTGCCTCCTGTCGGTCATGACCGCCACCATGGCAGGCGGCTCCGACGGTGCTGACCTGGGGGACGACCCCCTGGACCCCCCCCGGGCGCCGATGGCGCCTGGCCGGCAAGCCGCCAGGCCCCATCGCGCGCGCTGGCCTGGGGACGACCCCTGGAACCCCCGCTGGCCTCAGGCCGCATTCCTTCGTCACGCGGCCTGGGCCTCCCGCCGGGGCAGGTCAGTCCTGGAAGGCCGCCACGGGCGGGCAGGCGCAGACCAGGTTCCGGTCGCCGTAGGCCTGGTCGATGCGGCGCACCGGGGGCCAGTACTTGCCTCGGTGGTCACCGGCCAGCGGGTAGCCGGCCTCCTCCCGCGAGTACGGGTGCTTCCAGTCGGTGGCGAGCAGCATCGGCGCCGTGTGCGGCGCATTGGCCAGCGGGTTGTCCTCGCGGTCGTAGTCACCGCTGGCGACCCTGGCGATCTCCTGCCGGATCGCGATCATCGCGGTGCAGAACCGGTCGATCTCGGCCAGGTCCTCGCTCTCGGTCGGCTCGATCATGAGCGTCCCGGCTACCGGGAACGACATGGTCGGCGCGTGGAACCCGTAGTCGATGAGCCGCTTGGCCACGTCGTCCACGGTGATCCCCGTCTGCTTGGTCAGCGGCCGCAGGTCGACGATGCATTCGTGTGCCACCAGGCCGGCCCGGCCGGTGTAGAGCACAGGGAAGTGCCCGTCCAGCCGCCGGGCGATGTAGTTGGCCGCCAGGATGGCCACCTGGCTGGCCCGGCGCAGCCCGTCGCCGCCCATCATCGCGATGTACGCCCAGGAGATCGGGAGGATGCCGGCGGAGCCGTAAGGCGCCGCGGCGACCGGGCCTACCCCGTCATGCCCGGTGGCGCCGGTGTCCGCGCCTGGCGCGGGGTTGCCGGGCAGGAACGGGACAAGGTGGGCGCCGACCGCGACCGGGCCGACCCCGGGACCGCCGCCGCCGTGCGGGATACAGAACGTCTTGTGCAGGTTGAGGTGTGACACGTCGGCGCCGAACCGCCCGGGCTTGGCCAGCCCCATCAGCGCGTTCAGGTTGGCGCCGTCCACATAGACCTGGCCGCCCGCGTCGTGCACCGCGGCGCAGACCTCGGTCACGGTCTCCTCGAACACCCCGTTGGTGGACGGGTACGTCAGCATGATCGCCGCGACCGTGCCTGGGTGCGCGGACAGCTTCCCGTGCAGGTCCGTGACGTCGATGGCACCGTCCGTACCGCACTTGACCACCACGACCCGCAGCCCGGCCAGCACCGCGCTGGCCGCGTTGGTGCCGTGCGCGGACTCCGGGATCAGGCAGATGTCCCGGCCCTGCTCGCCGCGGGCGGCGTGGTAGGCGCGGATGGCCAGCAGGCCGGCCAGTTCGCCCTGGGAGCCGGCGTTCGGCTGCAGCGACACCGCCGCGTACCCGGTGATCTCGGCCAGCCATGAGCCGAGTTCGGCGATCAGCGTGGCGTAGCCCTTGGCCTGGCCGGCCGGGGCAAAGGGGTGCAGTTCGGCGAACTGCGGCCAGGTAATGGGCTCCATCTCCGCCGCCGCGTTCAGCTTCATCGTGCAAGACCCGAGTGGGATCATCGACCGGTCAAGCGCCAGGTCGAAGTCAGCCAGCCGCCGCAGGTACCGCATCAGGGACGTCTCGCTGCGGTGCTCGTGGAACACCGGGTGGGTGAGGAACTCGGTGCTGCGCCGCAGCCCGTCCGGGAGCGCGTCACCCGCCTCCACCAGGCTCACCCCGGCGGGATCCGCATCGGCCAGGGCGGCCACCACATCGCGCAGGTGCTGGTCTGTGGTCGTCTCGTCGCAGGCGGCCTGCACGGTGTCCTGGCCGGCCAGGTAGAGGTTGTAGCCCAGGCGGCGGGCCCGTGCGACACCCGCCGCGGCGCCGCCGGGGATGCCGGTCACAGCGACCGTGTCGAAGAACCTCTCGTGGGCGACGGCGCAGCCCGCCGCTCGGAGCGAGGCGGCCAGCACGGCGGCCTTGCGGTGCACGCCGCCGGCGATGGCCGCCAGCCCGTCCGGGCCGTGGTAGACCCCGTACATCCCGGCGATGACCGCGAGCAGCACCTGCGCGGTGCAGATGTTGCTTGTCGCCCTTTCCCGGCGGATGTGCTGCTCCCTGGCCTGCAGCGCGAGCCGGTAGGCCGGCTGCCCGGCGGCGTCCAGGGACACCCCGACGAGCCGCCCTGGCAGCTGGCGCGCCAGGCCGTCACGGACCGCGATGTAGGCGGCGTGCGGGCCGCCGTATCCCATCGGGACGCCGAACCGCTGGGTGCTGCCGACCGCGATGTCGGCACCGAGTTCGCCCGGTGGCATCAGCAGGGTGAGGGCCAGCAGGTCGGCGGAGACCGCGGTGAGCGCGCCCCGCTCCCTGGCGGCGGCGATCACCGGCCGCAGGTCGCGGATCTCCCCGGTAGCGTCGGGGTAGGGCAGCAGCACCCCGAACAGTTCCCCGGCGGGCTGCGCCGCCACCTCCTGCTCGGTCACCTCGGCCACCACCAGGTCGATGCCAAGCGGTGCCGCCCGGGTGGCCAGCACCGCGAGCGTCTGCGGCAGGCAGCGGGCGTCGGCCAGGAACACGGTGCCGGTGCGCGCGGCGCGGCGGGCCAGGGTCATCGCCTCCGCGGCCGCGGTGGCCTCGTCGAGCAGGGAGGCCCCGGCCACCGCCAGCCCGGTCAGGTCCTCGACCATGGTCTGGAAGTTCAGCAGCGCTTCCAGCCGGCCCTGGGAGATCTCCGGCTGATACGGCGTGTAGGCGGTGTACCAGCCGGGGTTCTCCAGAATGTTGCGGCGGATGACGGCCGGCGTCACGGTCCCGTAGTAGCCGAGGCCGATCATGGAGGTCAGCACCTGGTTCTGGTCCGCCAGGGCGCGCAGCCGCTGCAGCGCCTCCGGCTCGGAAACGGCGGGCGGCAGGCCGGCCAGGCGGTGTTCGCCGCCCAGCCCGGGCGGCAACGCGGCCGTGGTCAGCTCATCGAGCGAGGCGTAGCCGAGCGTGGCAAGCATGTGCGCCTGCTCGGCGGGTGACGGCCCGATATGCCGTGACGCGAACTCCATTGCGAGCCTCCAGGGTGGGAGCCACGTATTGCGGTCTCCCCCTCTGTCGCCACGCTCGCCGCGCCAACTTCAGAGACGCCTGTCCCGTCCGGTCCCTGATGCCTGAGAGGTTCCGGGGAGGTTGCCCCTTCGGCGCCCCGGGCGCAAGCCCGTGGTCTCTCCCGGACGGTGTCACCAGCAGGTGCGATCCTACCCGAGCCGGCACCCGGCCACCGGCGCCGCGCCTTGCAGCACGCCGCGGGGTTCCAGGGGGTCGCTCCCCCAGACCAGCACTTTTAGATCTCGTCCCAGCGGAACACCCGGACCGCGATGGTCGTCAGGACCACGGTCAGGGCGGCCAGGATGCCGATCGCGGGCAGCGCGGCGCCGGGGCCTTCGCCCCGGGCCATCACGTCCTGCATCCCGGTGACCAGGTAGCGCAGCGGCATGACGTAGGAAGCGTCCTGCAGCCAGGCCGGTGCGAAGTCGAGCGGGATGAAGGCACCGCCGAGAAACGCCATCGGCAGGATGATCAGGTTCGCGATGGCCGTGGCTGCCTGCTGGGTCTTGGCGAACGAGCCGACCAGCAGGCCGATGGACATGAAGGCCAGGGTCCCGCAGATCAGTATGGGAATGGCCATCCACCAGCCCGGGGTCAGCTTCAGGCCGAAGTACGGCGTGGTGGCGATCAGCAGGAACAGGGCCATCTGGACCAGCGCCACGAGCAGGCTCACCCCGACCCGGGCCAGCACCACAGAACCCGTGTTCACCGGGGCCAGCCGCAGCCGCCGCAGCAGCTTGTTGTGCCGCCAGTTCACCAGCGTGATAGCCGCGCCGAAGGTGGCTCCCGAGGCGATGGCCCAGGCAAGCAGGCCGGGCGCGAGGAACTGAATGGGCTTGAGCGTGGTGCTCTCCACCTGCTTGCTGAGCAACTGGTAACTGCCCCTCGGCCCGGCCCGCGCCTGGTCCGCCTGCTCCACGATCGAGGAGAAGACCGTCTGCACGATGCCCGCCGTGGTCGGGTTGGCGATCGAGTAGTGCACGATCAACTGGTTGCCGATCTGCTGGACCGCCACATCGGCGTCGCCGCGGCGCACCTCGCGGACGGCGGCCTTCTTGTCGCTGTTGTGGGTCACGGTGAGCAATCTGGACAGGCCCGGCTGGCCCGCGGTATGGCTGAGCAGGCCGACGTTGCCGATCTCGATGACGCTGAGCTTGGGCGTCACGTTGTTCCGGTAGAGCGAGCCGAGCAGCGCAAGGAACACCACGGGCAGCAGGATCGAGAAGGCCAGGGCCGTCCGGTCCCTGAGGAATCCGCGAAGCATGGCCCGCGACAGGCTGCGGAACGCGGCGAAACCCATCCTGGGTGAGGGGGAGGCCATGCGCCGAGAGCCTAGCCGTCGGGAGCCTGACCCTTTCCGGTGGGCTCCGGAGCCACAGCCGCGGCGTCAGCCACATCGGGGGTTCCGGGGGTCATCCCCCGGGCTAAAACCGCGGGCTGTGGCGCGGATGGCCAGAGGCCAGCAAGCAGCCTTGACCGCCGCGGCAATCCAGGGGGCTCCGGGGCTTACCCGCTGGTCCTCAGGGCCCGGCGGACGGACAGTTCGTCGCCGGAGCCCGGCAATCCGTCGACACTGGTGCCCTTCTCCGCCCGTTCGGCGGGAAGCTCGGCGAGGGTGCCGTCAACTTCCTTCCAGATGCGCCCGAGCGCGATGCCGAACACGCCCTGGCCGCCGGCCAGCAGGTCCACCACCTCGTCGGTGGAGGTGCACTCGTACACCGTGACCCCGTCGCTCATGAGGGTGAGCCGGGCGAGGTCGTCGGTGCCGCGGTCCCTCAGATGGGTCACGGCGGTGCGGATCTGCTGCAGCGAGATGCCGGTGTCGAGCAGGCGCTTGACCACCTTGAGCACGCAGATGTCGCGAAAGCTGTAGAGGCGCTGGGAGCCGGATCCGTGCGCCGCGCGCACGCCGGGCTCCACCAGGCCGGTCCTGGCCCAGTAGTCGAGTTGGCGGTACGTGATCCCGGCGGCGGCGCAGGCCGTGGGGCCCCGGTAGCCGACATCGTCGGAATGGACGGTAAGGGTTTCGTCACCGAAGAGCAGGCCCTGCTCCCCGGCGTGCTGCATGGCGGCGCCGCGTGCCCGCGATTCGCCGTCGTCACTCCTGGTTACCGCCACACCTGCCTCCGACCCGGGAAGTCACCACCCTGGGTACCCGATTTGCACGCTAAGCGCAGGCGACTGTGCTCGTCAACGACCCTGGACGGCGCGTCGGGCGCCCGTTCAGCTCGCCCGCCAGGCTTAGGTAGCCCTGCCAAAGTCCTCAGGGGTGATGGTGTCCAGGAACTCGCGGAACTTCTCGACCTCGTCCTCCTGCTCGTCCGGGATCGCAACCCCGGCCTCGTCCAGGATTTCCTCGGCGGCGAAGATCGAAGCGCCGGTACGCAGTGCGAGGGCGATCGAGTCCGAGGGCCGGGCGCTCACCTCCTTGCCGTTGGAGAAGATGAGGTCTGCGAAGAAGATCCCGTCCCGCAGCGCCGTGATGTTCACGGTGGTCAGCTGCACGCCGAGAGCCTCGAGCACATCGCGGAAGAGGTCATGGGTGAGCGGCCGGCCCACGGGC
>DASXKD010000499.1:0-13802 GCA_036497045.1 Streptosporangiaceae bacterium
GTGACGTGCGCCTGGACGACCCGCACGTGAGCCGGACCCATGCGGCGCTGGAGCGGCGCGACGGCACCGTGTACGTCCAGGATCTCGGTTCCTCGGGTGGCACGTTCGTCAACGGCAACCCGGCCAAGAGCGCGGAACTGCGCCAGGGAGACGTCATCACGTTCGCCACCGTGCGGGCACGGTTCGAGGCGGCGGCGCCGGCCGCCGCGGAAACCCAGGCCATGCCGCGGATGGTGGCGCCTGGCAGGGCGGAGCGGCCAGAACCGAACCCGACCGACTTCCAGCAGGCCGGGTCGGTCCGGTACGACATCGGCCAGCAGGAAGCGGAAGTGATCAGCAACGTCGGCCGGGATCAGTACAACGCGCACGTCCAGCAGGTCATCCAGCAGCGGGACAGTTTCATGCGCGAGATCGCCGGCACCAAGACCAAGGCGCGCTGGCTGGTCTGGCTTGGCCTGCTGCTGTTCGTGGCAGGCTTTGCCATGTTCGCCGCCGCGGACCTGAACTTTCTCAAGCAGATAGCCAGCGACGTGCAGGGCAACAACACGGCCCCGCCGTCCGATCCGTTCGGCCGCCCTATCCTCGGAATCCCCTCCGGGCTGCTGGGCTGGGCCGTAGCAGCGGCCGGCTCGCTGATGCTCGTCATCGGGATCGTGCTGCACATCGTGGCCACCTCGCGGCGCAGGAGGGTCGAGCGCGACTACCCGCTGCCGATGCCGTGGCCGCCCAACATGCCCCCGGGGACGGCGAGATGACCTTCAACATCGGCAGCCAGAGTGGCGGCGTAATCAACAACGTCGCCGGCGACCAGAACATCACCGGGCAGCAGTACGGCACGCTCGTCACCGCCGAGGACGCGCGCCGGGCTCTGGGCGAACTGCGCCACGCGGTGACCACCGCCGGGCTCGGCGAGGGCGCGGCCGCTGACGCGCATGCCCAAGTCGCCGAGATGGACGCGACACTGCAGGCCGGCCAGCCGGACCGGCCTCGGTTCGCCTGGGCACTGGAGCGGCTGACCCGGCTGCTCGCCGCGGCCGGGTCGCTGGCCACCTCGGGTGCGGCGCTCCTCGGCCCGCTGCACGCGCTGGCCGGCTGGCTGGGGACTCTCGGCGGGCCCATCCTCAGCCTGCTTCCCGCGCTGGCCTGACCCGCCCGCTTCGGGCCGTTTGTGGCCGTTGGCGCCAACGCCCACAGAAGAATGTGGTCGTTGGCGTAACCGCCCACAAACGCGGCTCCTCACCAAGCCCGTGCCCCTGATGGGCGGCGGGCTGGATACTGGTCCGATGCAGATGCCGGTGGCGGTCGCGCAGGTTCCGGTGTGCTGGTCGGTGCCGCGCAATCTGGAGACCATCCTGGCGGCCATCGGCGGGGCGGGCGCCGGCACGGTGCTGGTGCTGCCCGAGGCCGCGCTGTCCGGCTACGACGACCAACTCTCCGGCCTTGGCGGTCTCAGCCCTGGCGAGCTGGCGGAGGCCCGGGAGGTCATCGCCGCGACGGCCCGCGACACCGGTGTCCACGTCTTCTTCGGCACCTTGCTTCCCGAGCACGGGCAGTGGTGGAACGCGGCGGTGTACTGCTCCCCGGCCGGCCCGTCCTGGGTCTACCGCAAGGTCAACCTGGCCATGCACGAGCGTGGGCGGCTCGCGGCCGGCGCGGCGCTGCCGACGCTGCGGATGACGTTGCCGGGCGGTGAGGTCCGGGCAGGCGTCCAGCTGTGCCGCGAGATCCGGTTCCCCGAGCAGTGGCACTGCCTGGCCCGCCAGGGGGCTCAGGTGCTCATCTACCTGACCTACGCCGCCAGCGCCGCGGAGCCACCGGGGGTATGGCGGGCGCACCTGATCAGCCGGGCGGCCGAGACACAGCGCTTCGTGCTGGCTGCGAACGTGGTCCACGGCGCCCAGCACTGCCCCACCATGATCGTGTCCCCGCGCGGCCAGGTACTGGCCGAGGCTCCGGTAGGCACCGCCGCCGCGACCCTGGCACTCACCATCGACCTGGCCGACACCCGGGACAATTACCTGCGCCAGCAACGCGACGACGTGGTCAGCATCACCCCGCACGGCTGACCGGCGGCGGACACCAGGCCCTGTGGGCCGCCCGCCAGGTCCCTGCGCCCTCTGCGCAACCACAAGCTGCTGCCACGCTCCTGCGCGGAATCCTCCGAAATCACCCGCCGCGCGTCATGCCTTTGCGGGCTGCCAGCGGTAACGTTCGGTTCCACCAGGGAGGGGAGATTGTCATGACAAATCCAGAACCAGTTCACCCCGAAACCGAAACGCATGGGTGGGGGATCAATGTGCCCAACCATCCGACTCGCGCGGATTCCCCCGAATACGTGGCAGCCAGGGACAAGATGAACCAGATCGCCGGGCAGGCAGCCGGGATGATCTACGGGCAGGGGCCCTATCAGGACCATCACGGTGGCGCCCTGTGGCTGCAGGACAGCCAGGGCTGGTTCCTGGTCCGCAACCAGGCGGGGGTCGAATGGTCCGCTCAATTCTGCGCAGACCCGGCCAAAATCGACCTTTTGCGACAAAACGCCCAAAGGCTCTATAACCTTGTCTCGCCGCAGGTCAAGAAGGAGCTTGACCCCGGTGGCCTGCTGGACACCCCCATCACGGATGCCGCAGGCGTGGCCACGTGGACCGACTCGATATTCAACGCCGGCGTGCCGTTGCACCCGAATTTCCACACCGGCGTGCTGCCCGCGGGCGGGGCACAGAATGCGCCCGCGCCGCAGAGCCCACAGCCTGCCGGAGTGCACCATTACCCGACGCCGATCGCCGACATCCAGTTGTTCAAGTATGACGATTTCCAGCTGTGGGTCACCGACCAGCAGGGCAACCCCGCCGCGGTCGCGCCCGTAGACCAGCGGGGCAGCGGCAACGCCAGCGTCCACGTGCTCTACGCGACGCCAGGCTCACAGCTTGCCCAGCAGAAACACGAAGTGGAAAGCACCGGTGCCCCGCTGATCCTCGGCCCGGATCATCCGCTGTCCCAGCAGGCGTACCAGAACCAGCAGGCACCGGGTTCCGGCGGCACGCCGGGTTCCGGCGGCACACCAGGTTCCGGCGGCACTCCGGCGACGTGACCTGGCGCGGCTGCCCGCGCGCAGGCCGAAACCGCTGTCGCCGCGCTGCCAGATTCAGCCTGCGGCCTTCTTGTCCGCCGTGGTCCCGATGGTCACCGTCAGCCCGGTAAATGCGAGCAGGAAAATGACGAGGAACCCGCCGTAGTAGGTGAGGAATGCGGCCCACACCGCGGGCAGGGCGACGATCACGCAGGCGGCCCACACCGCGGCCTTCGCGCCCGCCGGCATCCGGCCGGCGGGCGGGGGCAACGGCTTGGCCAGGGCCTGGGCAGCGGGCCGGACGGGCCTTGGCGCCGGCGGGGCTTTGAGCGGCGGCGCGGGGATGTCCGCGATCGTAACGGCCAGCTCGGCGTAGGTACGCGAGGCGAGTGCCAGGCCTGCCCGCAGGCGAAGCTCGTCGATGGTCAGCCGGCCCTGGACGAACGCGGCCGTGAGGATCTCGACCACCTGCTCGCGGTCGGCGTCCGAGGCAAGCATGTGGCCATGGGACCTCGCCCGGGGGTCGAATGGGCCTGCCACCACTGGCACCTCCCGCCAGCTCAACGCACCCAAACCCTAACCCGGAGGTCCGCCAGTCGTCACCCCCCGGTAAGTCGGCCAGCCATCTGCCGGGCAATGAGACGGGCGTGGCGGCGATCGATCCGCGCGGGCAGATCCTGGACGCCGGCTGGCGGCGTGGCGTGGACGAGGTGGTCGCCTGGGCCGATGCGGTGGTCGGTGACAGGGACGCGGTCATCTTCGTGGACGCGCCCCTGGTGGTGCGCAACGAAACCGGCCAGCGGCTCTGCGAGACCCAGGTCGGCGCTAGCGCGGCCCCGCGGTCAGGGCCTCCGCGAGGAAGGTCCGTGCGGCCAGGAACGATCGCCGGTCGGTTGGCTCGTCATAGGCAACTCCCGGGATCGCGCCGGGTACGGCATGCTCATGAGTGAACCCGTGCATGGCGCCGCCGTACATGATGAGCTGCCAGTCGGCCCCGGCGTGGTTCATCTCCGCCGCGAAGCTCGCCACATCTGCCATCGGCACATGCGGGTCCAGTGCACCGTGACAGGCCAGCACCCTGGCCCGGACCGCGCCCGGCTCCGCGGGCCTCACCGTGGCCAGGCTGCCGTGCATGCTCACCACACCCATCAGGGCGGCCCCCGCGCGGGCGAGCGTGAGGGCTGTCAGCCCGCCGAAGCAGAAGCCGACCGCGGCAAACCGGCCATCGGCCTCCGGGCACGCGGTTAGCGCCGTCAGCCCGGCCTGCGCCCGCCGGACCAGGCGATCCGGATTGTCGCGCAGCCCGGTAAGGCAGGCGATCATGCGCTCCCGGTCGCCGGCCACACCGTCCCCGAACATGTCACAGGCCAGGACCACGTAACCGTGCTCGGCGTACCGCCGCGCCTGTCCCTTGGCGTGGTCATCGAGACCAGCCCCGCCGTGCACGAGCAGCAGCCCTGGCAGTGGCTGACGGGCAGCGTCGTCCCATGCGAGAACGCCGGTCAGGGCAGTCTCCTGGTCCTGATAGGTCAGCACGCGGGTCGCGGTCGCCATCGATGATCCTCCTGCTGAGCGCCTCGTGGGAGTCAGCGCCGGACGCTGACCAGGGACACGCGGTCGCCGGCGACGAAGATCCTCACCGGGCCTGCCACTCCTGCCGGGTGATCCGGTACATCACCCACTCGCGCCCGTGTCCGGTCACCGTTCCGGCCAGCGACCAGCCGACGTGGCCGAAGACCGCGCGCATCGGCGCGTTGCCGGGATCGGTCGGCGCCTCGACGACCTGCGCCGCCGCGTGCTCGAATAGCCAGCCGGTGAACAGGGCCAGCGCTTCGCGCCCGTAGCCCTTGCCGCGCACGGCCTCATCCAGGCCGATCCCGATGTCGAAGGTCCCAGGCGCCAGGCGGCGGCCTTCGGGCACGAACGTCTGGATCCGCCCGATCACCGCGTCGTCCAGGTCGATGGCCAGGTCCAGCCAGCCATCCTCCAGCTGGCCAGAGCGCCGCAGCCGGGCCTTGAAACTGGCCTCATCCGGAAGACGGACAATGGCTATCGGGTCGGAGTTGACCATAGCCCGCCACTGGTCGTTGATCTCCGCGGGCCGGAGCGCACGCAGCAGCAGCCGCGATCCACGGATCACGATCTCCCCGGCGCCTGCGTCCACCCGCGCACCTTACCTATTCGGGACCAATCCGCGCCGGAACGGCTACGCGCGCCCGTGCGGCTGGTCGAGCGCGGCGAACAGCAGCCCGCCGATCATGGCGAGGTTCTTGTGGAACTGGATCCGCTGCACCTTGCGGGTGGCCGGATCCTCGACTTGCCAGTAGGAGTGCCCGGCCAGGGTGGTCGGGATCAGCGAGCCGGCCAGGGCCAGGGCGGACAGGCGCGGGGCCTTGCCCAGCATCAGCAGCGCACCGGCGGCCACCATCACCGCGGCGTTGCCACGCACCACCAGCTCGTCGTCGTCGGGCAGCGGAACCCACTTGCGCATCGCGGCCAGCACCGGGCTCGCCTGATCGACACGTCCGCCCGGCGCCCGCAGAGCGTCGAAGCCAAGCAGCATGTAGGTGGATCCGGTGAGAGCGCGGGCGGCAGGGCGCAGCGGCGTCAACACGCGCTGGTTCATGATCATGGCACCTCGATGCGGGTCGGAAAGCTCCGGTCATCAGGACTGTACGACCGAACCATGGCGGGACAGAGACCCATCATCCACCTCGGTCACCCGCGGGCCGCCGCGCCTCCTGCTCACCTGGCGTCCCTGGAGGTCCGGGACACGGAGAATTAGCATTCTTTGCCAGGGCGGGTAAGAGCCCATCGCAGTGCACGCGTGCCGCGAGGCAGGAACCGCGTCGCGAGGCAGAAATGGAGCGCGAATGGCGGCGGTCGATCGCCGGGTAAAGCTGTGGGCGTGGCTGGTGCGGCAGCAGAGCTCGGTAGGCACGAAGACCGAGGCCGAGGTCATCGCCATGCAGTCCAGGCACACCCCGGCCAACGGTGTCACCAACCGCATCCTCGGGACGGTCGTGCCTGGCACCGAGGTAACCAACAGGGCCATTACCGGGCCGGCCGGGGACATTCCGGTGCGGGTCTACCGCCCTGCCCGCACCGGTTCGGGTGGGCGGCCACGGATCGGCGCGGCGCTTGCGCTGGGCAACCTGTTCACGGTCACGATGCCCTTTCCGATTGAAAAAAGGGCAGGCAGTCCAATACGCACGACCGCGGCCGGTTACACGTCCTACGGGATCGCGGGCACCTTCGGCAACCTCTTCGGCGTCGGGCTGGCAGTCGTCCCAGTGATCATCGCCATCGTACTCACCGGCCACGCTCCGGCGGCGGTACGGATGCCGGTACTTGTGCTCGGCGCCGCCGGGTACGGCCTCGTGCTGGCCTGGATCGGGGTGCGGATCGCGGCTCGGGCGGCCGAGCAGAAACTGCCTGAACTCTGCCAGGTCGCCGTCCGCAGCAAGCTGTAGCCCACAACCGGGCGGGTGCACCGGCACGGGCGTTGCCTGGCTGCCGGCCCAGGCAAGACCATCTATGTCATGATCGGCAGCCCTGGCGGCGGGCTAGCTTTGGGGGCGATCGATGTCCACCGCCGGCAGGTCCTGTACCTGCTGCTTGCTGAGGCTGACCTCGATGCCGTCGGTGACCCGGGTCACGGTGCTGACCGGGATGGCTACGTCCTTACGGCCCCACAGGTGACCCTCCTGCAGGAGCACGTGCGTTACGCGATGGCTGCCAGGATCGATGACCAGCCCCTCTACCTGGCCAATATGTCCGTCGCTGGCATGAACGTGCTCGCCGCGCTTTACCTCCACCTCGCCGACAGGGATCGTGTCCGAGGTGGCCAGGGCGCCTCGTGCGCCGCGGTACCCGTAGTGAGGCCAGGCGACGACATCGGTCGGGCGGTAGTTCGGGACGTCCACGTCGCCCGTGATAAACCGCGTCTCTTCGGCGGGGTCGAGCACGCCGAACTCCGCCGAGGTGCAGTTCAGCTGGATCTCGGCCGCGGCGGAGTCGACCAGGCCGAGGGGAACGAGCCGGGCGGGCTCGTGTCCGCGGCGCGGTGCCACGATGAGATGGGTGACCACCCGTGCGACCGGGTCAACGACCACACGGCTCAGCTTGCCGCACGCCCCATCGGTACAACTGACCTCGGCCCCGATGGTGAATTGCTCCGTTCCTGGCATGGGCAGGCTCCTTGCGCTGGGAGACCGTGATGGCATCGCTATGACGGGACGGTACTCCCGGGCCAAGCCGGTCATTCCGGCACCCCTGTCCGGACATTCCGAACGCCGACCCGGCTGATTGGGCCGTGCGTCCTCCCAGAAGGTCACCCGCGCACAGAACATGTGGTTCTGAAGGTGCGCCGTAGGTGACCGTCGATCCCACGGCTCCCCCCGCGGGGCCGCCGGGCTCAGCTCAGTTGAACGACATCGAAGCCGGTGATGACACCGTGATGAACCGTATAGGTGCCCTGATAGGTGTTGACGCTGCCGTCGGTCTGCTGGGCGCTGAGGCGGGCGGTGACAACGTCACCGGAGACCGACACGATGGTCAGCGTGTCTTTGGCGGTGCCGGTGAATCCGCTGACGAAGCTGGGGTAGGACCCGCCGGTGTTCCGGCCGCCGAGGCGCCAGGCCCGGGCGTAGTGGTGGCCGTTGATGGCAGCGACGTACGCGCGCACGGTGGCTGTTGGGCGCATCGGCGTCCGCGCCGGGGCGGTGGGATGGGGGGAGGGACCGGCCCGGCTGGGCCCGGGTCCCGGGAGTGTCCTGCTCCGCCCGGTGCGGGCGACTGCATGGTTCGCGGCCGCTGGCGGGCTGCTCGCGGCGTGCGGCGAGCCTGCGAGGAACGTGTACCCCACGAAACCAAGCGCCGCTATGAGCGCCAGCCCCAGCACCGCGGTCCCGTTCAGGCGGCGCCGCCCCGGCGTCCGGGCCGGCGTGACCAGCTCGTCCAGGCTGACCGCCGACAGCACGCCCGGCGCACGGTGGACCGCGTCATACTCGCAGATCAGCGGTTCGGGGTCAGCGCCAACAGCCTTGGCGATGCTACGGATGTTCCCCCGGGCGTAAAAGTCGCCACCACACGCCGAGTAGTCGTCGCCCTCGATCCCTCTGATGATCACTTCCCTGATGCGGGTCCGCTGGCTGACCTCAGCGACGGTGAGGCCAGCCTGCCCGCGCGCTTCTGCCAGCGCTTCTCCGACGCGCACGCCGCGCCTCCACTGTGCCACCGAACTGCACGCCGCCCCCATGCGGGGTGCAGGCGGTCATAACCGCATCATTACCGCTATGCCCGCCGCGGAGCTAACCCAAAGCGGGCCCCGGCGCCGGATGGAACTCCAGCGCACGTCGGCCCCATAAGGGCGGCACTGCGTGCGCCTGCGAAGTCCTGGACCGATCACACTCCGTGAGACCGATACGCCTCCCTGCAAATTCCCATCGACTGATACACGGGTGATCGTCTCCGCATATCGGATCGAAAATCTAGCGAGGATCACCCGTGTATCTTGCGTTATAGGCCCGAAGGGCTTGGGTGATCTTCGATCACCCGTATAACGATTATTTACTGCGTCGCTAATACGATTCGAAGTGGGCGTCCTCGTGCATAAGATCCGCTCTCAGCGGGTCTGGCAGGGGGCGAGCAGGCGATGCCTGGGTCGCTGGGCGTTGCGGCGCTAGGCCGCCTACGAAACCCCTACTTATGGGCGGCAACGCCTGGTTATGTCGCTGCAGCTCACGGCAGTCATTGATCATGCCTGCTGCGGTGCGGGTGACCGATCCGGCGTTTGTGGAGTTTGCTGCGCGTGGCACGGCAGACGCCCCGTTACCGTGGTGCCCTGGCCAGGCGCGGACCTGACTTCGATGGTGCCGCCTAGGGCGGCGAGCCGGTCGGCCATGTTCCGAAGCCCGGAGCCCGCAGGGACGTGGCTGGCGTCGTAGCCGCGGCCGTCATCGGAGACTGTGAAGCGCAGGCCGGTGTCGGTGGTCTGCAAGACGATGCGGCCGACGGCGCCGATCAGCGTGCACTGATCCAGGTCTTGCCCTTAACAGCGGCTCTGACCATCTCGCTGGGCGCGGACATGGCCGTTCCTCCTCTGCGGGCACGAAGGCGTTAGGCCTTTGACAACCTGAGCAGCATGCCACATACTTAGGTAACTACCTAAATATATGGCGATCTACCAGGGATCCCGCGCACCCGTCGACAGCAGCTGCCGTGGCGGAGTGGCTGTCCCGCATGCACGCATCAGTCAGCGGACTGGACTCGATTCCGGGGCTGCTCGTCCGATGCCTGGGCGGGGGTCCAGACGGATCGCAATCATCCACAAAGGGAGGATCGAAATGAGGAAGGTCGTGGCAATCGAGAACGCGACGTTGGACGGCTTTGCTGACTCGCAGGAGGGGCTGGGCTTCGAGTGGACCGCTCGCGCCTACGACGAGGAGGTCGACCGGTACGGCAACGAGCACGTCCGGGCGGATGTCGATACGGCCATGTACGGACGCGCAACCTACTTGGGCATGCAAGGGTTCTGGTCGAACATGCTCGACAATCCCGAAGGCACACCAAGCGAACGGGCACACGCCGAGTGGGTGCACAACGTCGAGAAGATCGTCTTCTCGACAACGCTGGAATCGGCGGGCTGGGCGAACTCGCACCTCCTCAGCGGCAACGTCGCTGAGGAGGTGGAGAAACTCAAGGCGAAGCCCGGCGGCACGATGGCGATCTATGCCAGCCCGAAGCTGGTCCACGCATTCATCGACCTACGGTTGATCGACGAGTTCCGCATCGTCGTGCACCCCATGACGCTCGGGCATGGTACGCCACTCTTCCACGACAAAGCAAAGCTCGACCTGGAGCTTCTGGAATCCAAAACCTTCAACAGCGGCGCCGTGTATGTCCGCTACCAGGTCGTCTAGCCCCCAGGCCACGTCTAGCCCTCCGGCGCGTCCAGTACCGGCAGCTTCGCCGCCGGCCGCCGCCGTCGGCCCGGACAGGCCGACCAGTATCTGGCCGGCCTGTCCGGAGCCTCACCGGCACCGCACCCTTGACAGGGTGAGCGGCATCCGCAATTTTCAGGTAAATGCCTAAACATGTGGGCCTCGACGAGGTATTCCATGCGCTCGGCGACAGCAGCCGGCGCGCCATGGTGGAGCGGCTGTCCCGCGGCCCTGCCTCGGTGAGCGAGCTCGCCAAGCCGTTTGCGATGGCGCTCCCCACGGTCACCCAGCACCTCGGCGTGCTGGAAAAGGCCGGCGTGGTCACCTCGCACAAAGAGGGGCGGGTCCGTACCTACCAGCTGATTCCGGGAGCCCTGACGTCGGCCGCGAACTGGATCAGCCGACAGAAGCTGCCCGCTGAACGCCGCCTGGACCGCCTCGGCTCGTTCTTGACCAGGCCTCCCACCAGCACAGACAACGACCCAAGCACCAATGCAAGGAGTGACTGACGTGGACGACACCGAGCGCAGCCAGATCCACGCCACCTTCGTGATCGAGCGCACCTACCCGGTGCCCGTCACCGCGGTCTGGCAGGCGTTGTCAGATAACGACGCGCGCGACCAGTGGTTCACCGCCGGTGAGGTGTTCCAGGCCTCCGAGAAGTCCCACGAGTTCCGCGTCGGCGGGCACGGCATCGAGGACGGCCAGTGGCACGGCGGCCCTCGGTCACGGTTCCACTCCACCTACACCGACATCATCGACCAGCGGCGCATCGTGTTCACCTACGACATGTGGGCCGACGGGCGGCACATGTCCACCTCCCTGACCACGATCGCGCTAGAGCCCTACGGCGGCCAGACCCACCTGACCTACACCGAGCAGGGCGTCCACTTCGACGGCCTGGACAGCCCCGAAGGCCGCGAAGAAGGCACCATAGGACTTCTCGACCAACTCGGCTCCTACCTTTCCCCCGGCCGCCGTTGAGGATTTCATTGCAGCCGTGCCGCCCAGCGGAACCTGCAGACGGCAACGAACCCTCCCGCGGCGGTCGCGGCAACGGTCAGGAGACCGCAGCCTTCACAAGCTCGACGATCTTCTTCTCTACCGCGGCGCTCCACTTCTGAAGCGCGTACGACACCGGCCACAGGTCGCCGTCGTCGAGGTTGGCCGCGTCCTGGAATCCCAGGGTCGAGTAGCGGTAGTTGAACTTGCCCGCGTTCTGGAAGAACAGGACGATCTTGCCGTCCGCGGTTGCGTAGGAGGGCATCCCGTACCAGGTCTTTGGCGACAACTCGGGGGCGGCGGCGGTGACCGTCACATGCACGCGCTCGGCGAGCGCCCGGTCCTCTGGTGCCATCTCGGCGATACTGTCGAGGACCGCCTGCAGGCCGTCGGCCTTCTTGGCGCCCTTCTTGCCTTCGGCGCGCAGCTCGGCGGCGCGCTTCTTCATCGCGGCACGCTCCTCGGCGCTGAAGCCGCCGGACTCGGTCTTGGTACTCTTCGGGGGCATTCCCGGGCTTCCTTTCTTGACGCTCAGGGGCCCGGTGTCATGCGGGCCTTCCACCGAAAGGCTAGGCCCGACCACACCGTGGCGCTTCTCGATTCCTGATCGGATCGGGCCAGCCGAGGCGTTTGAGCAGCGGCGCTCTTCACCCAGGGATCGTCCGGGTCTTGCCGCCGTGCGCGCGTTCGTGGATCGCAGTCCGTCAACGAGTTGCCTCTCGGCGGCCGGAAGCTTCGGCGTGGGCCTAATGAGAAGGATCGGCGGATTCGGTGACCGCCTTGATCCTTTCCAGGGTGACCCGCATGCCGTCCAGGTTGGTCCGACGGCGCGTGGGCCCGGCGAACATCCAGTACAGGCGTACCGGCAGCGAGTCTGCCAGCTCAAACGACTCGGTGACATCCGTGCCGCCCGCGCTGGATGCCAGTTGGTGCCAAGTGTTCACCGTGGCGCCGCCTGGCCCGGCCACGGTGAAGGCGAACTCGCGGCCAGGATCGCTCGCCACCACCGTGCAGACGGTCCAGTAGACCGGCCCCCGGCCGTTACGCCGGACATGACCGCGGAAACGTGCCCCGACCTCAGGCCTGCGAGTGCCGCTGAGCCACTCCGCCTCGAAGGTCTCCGGGCTGAACTCCCCGATTCGGGTGATGTCACTGACCAGATCCCAGACCCGGTCAACGGGCGCCGCGATGTGGACCGTCACCGAACCGCGCACCACACGAGCGTAAAGCCACCCAAAGCGGGCTGGCGCTATGCGCTGTCAGACGTTCCGCCGGGCTCGGGAGACACCGGCACCGGCGACGCATGATTTGCCGCGTACTGGCAGCCTGGCCATGCCGTGTTTGCTCATGCCCGGCCACGCGGCAGCCGGTCGTTGTTCAGGCCGTACCGTTCAGCGGTCCGTCACGGGTACCGCAGGGTAGTAAGACCCGATGATGTCTGCAGCTGTGGGCACCGGTGGAGTGGCGACCCGGGCTGCGGAATCACGGCCGAATTCCTTGAAGGCCGCCAGCTCCGGCAGCGGGTTCGATCCGTCTGGCGTGTCCGCTGACGATATATGCACGAACGAGACCCCGTCGTCGAGGCGCACGACCTTGTACTCGACGTTGCCCGGCTGCTCGGCATGCAGTTGCGCGAACACCGCCTCGATCAGGCGTACGTGATCGGCGACGGCCTCGGGCCGGACCTGGTAACTGACGACTACGCTGCTGATCACGCAACACTCCCCCTTTTGGACTGGGCCTCACCCTGGCCAGGAGCGGGACGTAGGCACTCACGCAGTATGACCGTTCGGCGTGGCGCGGGCGGGGCTCGGGGCAGGCGCAACGTCCAGTCATGCGGTGTCTACCTGCTAGTGGGCTGGCGGGGGGCTTACGGACTACTGCCATGCTTGGCTTTTGGCCAGCGCAATGATGCCGCTGAGCACCTCCTGCCCGCGAACTGCAGCCGAGCCCTGGGTCCGACGATCGTGATCTCTCCGACTGGGCTCACCGTCATATTAGGCGGAGGCGCGGGCACGCGCCGCCGGTGCTCCTCCGCGCATGGCCCAATCGGGCCACTCGCGCGCGACGCGGCGAAATGGCCCTTCCGGGCGAAGCGACAACGCTGCAGTGGCTTGTACCACTAGAGAGCGTGGGCAACCTACTGCAAGGAGGAAAGAACGATGGGTCTCCAGCTCGGCGCCACGGCGCCTGACTTTGTGGCACAGACGACGGAAGGAACGATCCGGTTCCACGAGTGGATCGGTGATTCGTGGGCGGTGTTGTTCTCGCACCCCAAGGACTTCACCCCGATATGCACCACCGAGCTCGGCTCTGTGACGAAGCTGAGCCCTGAGTTCCAACGCCGGAACGTGAAGCTCATCGGCCTGTCGGTGGACTCCGTCGAGGACCACTACCCGTGGCTTGACGACATCGAGGAGACCCAGGGCGCACGGCCCAACTACCCGATCATCGCCGACACCGACCTGAATGTGTCCAAGCTCTACGGGATGCTGGAAGCCGACGCTGAGGGTGACGCCGCGTCGCGCTGCGCGATGGACAACCGGACCGTTCGCAGCACCTTCGTGATAGACCCCCACAAAAGAGTCAGGCTTATCACGATGTATCCGATGCAGACCGGCCGCAACTTCACCGAGATGCTGCGGGCAGTCGACTCGATCCAGCTCACGACCAAGCACCCGGTCGCGACGCCAGCAAGCTGGCAGCCGGGCGAGGACGTGATGATCGCCCTCATGGTGTCCGACGAGAAGGCGAAGGCGCTATACGGCGACTTCAAGGCGCCCAAG
>DASXKD010000500.1:0-3151 GCA_036497045.1 Streptosporangiaceae bacterium
ATCACCTGGGACGAGGGCGAAGGCGGCACCGCTACCAGGTGCGCCACCAACAAGACCGACGTGGGCTGCCACGTCGCCACCATCGTGCTCAGCCCCAGCACCAAGCCCGGCACGCGGTCGGCGACGCTGTTCAACCACTACTCCCTCCTCGGCACCGCCGAGCGGTTGCTCGGCCTGCCCGCGCTGGGGAAGGCGGCCTCTTTCCCGACCATGACCTCGGCCTTCAACCTGTAAGGACCGCAGCGGCGCCCCGGGGCCAGGGCACCCCGGGGCGTCGTAGCGCCTGATAAAGGCTTTGCCCTCGCGAAGCACCGCATGCTGTACTGGTTCCGGTACTGTCGGCCGACCCCCACTTTGGAGAGCAGCATGCGTGCAGCGTTCATGTCCATCCGGAAAGGAATTCACGCCCATGCGTAAGGACATGACGCTTTGTGAGAACGCTCAATTTGGGGATCCTGGCCCATGTTGACGCCGGCAAGACCAGCCTGACCGAGCGGCTGCTGCATTCGGCCGGTGTCATCGATCAGATCGGCAGCGTCGATGCGGGCAGCACCCAGACAGATTCGCTGGCCCTGGAGCGGCAGCGCGGCATCACGATCAAGTCCGCCGTGGTGTCATTCGTCGTCGGCGACGTCACGGTCAACCTGATCGACACGCCCGGGCACCCGGATTTCATCGCCGAGGTGGAGCGGGTGCTCGGCGTCCTTGATGGCACCGTGCTCGTCATCTCCGCGGTCGAGGGCGTCCAGGCGCAGACCCGGGTGCTGATGCGGGCGCTGCGGCGGCTGCGGATTCCCACGGTCATCTTCGTGAACAAGACCGACCGGGCGGGCGCGCACACCGCGGGCGTGCTTGCGGGCATCGCCGAGCGGCTGACCCCGTCGATCGTGGCGATGGGCTCGGTGTCCGGGCCGGGCACCGCGGGCTGCGCGTTCCGCCGCTACGGCCCTGGCGACGCCGCGTTCACCGCCCGGCTGGGCGAGGTGCTCGCCGAGCACGACGAGGAGTTGCTGGCCGACTACGTGCGCGACGAGACCGGGCTGTCCTTCCGGCGGCTGAGCCGGGCACTGGCCGCCCAGGCCAGGAGGGGCCTGGTGCACCCGGTGTTCTTCGGCTCGGCGATCACCGGGGCCGGGGTCGCGGAGCTGACCGCCGGGCTCACCAGGTTCCTGCCCGCCACCCACGGCGACCCGGCAGGCCCGGTCTCCGGCACGGTGTTCAAGGTGGAGCGCGGCCCGGCGGGGGAGAAGATCGCGTACGTGCGGATGTTCTCCGGCGCGCTGCACGTGCGAGACAGGCTGCCACCCCTTGCCGACCAGAGGATCACCGCGATCAGCGTCTTCGAGCGCGGCCCGGCGGTCCGGCGCGAGGAGGTCCGCGCCGGGCAGATCGGCAAGCTCTGGGGGCTGCGCGACATCCAGATCGGCGACACGCTCGGCGTGCCGCCCGCGGGGCGCCCCCGGCACCGGTTCGCCCCGCCCACGCTGGAAACCGTGGTGACGCCCGGCCGCCCCGCGGATTCCGGCGCGCTGCACACCGCGCTGACCCAGCTCGCCGAGCAGGACCCGCTGATCGGCCTGCGCCGTGACGACATCCGCGGTGAGCTGCTCCTCTCGCTCTACGGCGAGGTGCAGAAGGAGGTCATCCAGGCCACGCTGGCCAGCGAGTACGGCGTCGAGGCTGGCTTCAGCGCCTCCACGACGATCTGCATCGAGCGGCCCGCAGGGACCGGCGCGGCCTTCGAGATCATCGGCACGCCGGGAAACCCGTTCCTGGCCACGGTCGGGCTGCGGGTCGATCCGGCACCGGTGGACTCCGGGGTCCGGTTCCGGCTGGAGGTTGAGCTTGGCTCGATGCCGTTCGCGTTCTTCAAGGCGGTCGAGGAGACCGTGACGCAGACCCTGCAGCAGGGGATCCACGGCTGGCAGGTGACCGACTGCGTGGTCACCATGACGCATTCCGGCTACTGGCCGCGGCAGAGCCACGCCCACGCCCACTTCGACAAGAGCATGTCGAGCACGGCGGGCGACTTCCGCAACCTGACGCGGCTGATCCTGATGAGCGCGCTGAGCCGGGCCGGCACCGGTGTGTACGAGCCGGTGCACCGCTTCCACCTGGAGATCCCGGCCGACACCTACGGGCCGGTGCTGCCGGTGCTTGCCCGGCTGCGCGCGGTTCCCGGGGCCCCGGCCATGCGCGGCTCGCTGTGTCTGCTTGACGGGGACATCCCCGCAGGCCAGGTGCGTGCGCTGGAGGAGCAGCTTCCGGCGCTGACCCGCGGCGAGGGTGTGCTGGAGGCCGTCTTCGGCCACTACCAGCCGGTCCGTGGTGACATCCCGGAGCGGCCGCGGACCGACAACAACCCGCTCAACCGCGAGGAATACCTGCTACGGGTGGCGCGGCGGGTCGGCGCCCGCTGAGCCTGCGGCCCGCCGTGCCTGCCCGCCGTCGCCGGAGCCGGCGCCCGCCGGCGCATCCTGGAACCGGAGCGGGAATCGGCACGGCACCGCGCGCGGTTGACCATGGGCGATGGAGTCGGCACTGCAGGCGGACGGCACCGGTGGCCGGGGCGGCAGCCCCGCCCCGGAGCTGTCCGTGCACGGGACCGGCCTGGCCCCGGTCACCATCGCCAGCCTCACCGCGGGCGGTTGCGCCCTGCTGGTTTTCGTCTCCGAGCACTGCCCGACCTCACAACTGGCGCTGCGCCGCCTCGGCCCGCTGTGCCAGGCCTGGGCGCAGGCCAGGCTGACCGCGGTCGCCATCTTCGAGGATCCCCTGGACCTGGCGATCCGGACGGCCCGCCGCCTCGGCTGGACCGGCCAGGTGGCCGCACAGGAGCCGCCCTATCCGGCGTCCCTGGCCTACCGGCTGAGCACCGTGCCGACGGCGGTCCTCGTCGGCCGGGACAGGCTGGTCGCCGGCACCGTGACCGGCTGGGATCAGCTGGCCATGGCCGGCCTGCTCGCCGAGGCGGGCGCGCGGCTCGGCGCCGGGCTGGCGGTGCCGCCCGAGGCCGAGCCGCGGACCAAGCCGGGCTGCTCGTCCAAGGCCGCGATCGACCCGGACCTGGCGGCGGCGATGTCCGGCCAGGGCGGCGCCGACGAACTGGAGGAGATGTTCGAGCGCGGCTGGACCGACGGCCTGCCGGTGA
>DASXKD010000501.1:0-3880 GCA_036497045.1 Streptosporangiaceae bacterium
CTCAGCCCGGCGTGAACGCACCCCAGGCCGGTCAGACGACGCAGTCCTACCAGCAGTTCCAGCAGCAAGCCGCCCAGTCGTATCTGGGCTTGCTCAGCCAACTCCAGGGACCCCAGGATTATGGGCAGTATCTCCGCACGCTTGGGGCAACCCCATCAGGCATCCAAGGTCTCGTCGGTGCTGCGGCTGGACAGTACGTACCAGGCGGCGGTGTAACCGGACAGGCACCTCAAGCCCAGACCTTGCAGAACCTCGTGGGCGCCGCGACCGGCTACGCGGGTGGTGGCGCTGGCGCGAATGCCGCGACCACCGGCCAGAGTCAACAACAGGGCACCGGCACGGGCGGCACCGCGTCGCCCGGTGGGCAGAACTATCAGGACTTTCTGGCGACCGCCCAAGGGCTGCCGCCGCCTAGCCAGATCGCGCCACAGAGCTTCAATGCGATGGCTCCATCGCAACAGCAGGTGTTAGGTTCAATGTACGGAAACTTGGGGTGGGCCCCCGGCGACATCAACAAGTTGTATCAGTCCTCGCTACCAAAATATGCTGCGGGCTCCTCGAGCGGGAACTTCCGCCTGGTCTGAGCTGTGGCAGACCTGCTGCCCGACGTTCCTGCGGACCTCTGGAACAACTTCTCGGCGGGTCAGTTCGCCGACGCCGCGGGCGAGAAGATCGCCAGTATCGGCGGCGACATCAGCCAGGGCGTGCAGGACGCGCTGGCTCCACCGGCTCCAGTGCCAACTCAGCCGGAGGAGCCAGCACCCGCTCCACCACCACCACCCGAGCCAGCTCCTGCTCCGGCACCCATGGACACGGCCCCGCCGCCGCCACCACCGCCTGACATAGCTCCACCTCCACCCCCACCCCCGACCCCGGACCTGAGCACGCCCACGCCGGGTCCAGCGGACATCACCGCGCCACCGCCAGATCAAGTTCCGCCACCCGCGCCGGCTCCGACGGACACGGGGCCGCCACCACCACCGGCTCCCGCCGACACCACCGCGCCCCCGCCGACACCGGCGCCCAGCAGCTACGACCCGTTCGCGGCGGCGCTCAATGCTGCCAACAGCGCGGGCGCTGACGTCGGCCAGTTCGCCGACAACTTCCAGCAGCAGATGAGGTCCACCGGTGGCGACCTGGTCGCGGCTGGCCTGAACGCCGCGACCAGCGCCGGCGGCGACGCCCAGCAGTGGCTGGACAACTGGTCCAGCGCCCAGCCTTCACCCCAGGATCTGGCGCAGCAGGGCGTCCAGGCCGTACAGCAGGGTGCGGGCGCCGTGCAGCAGAAACTGGGTGGCGCGATCGACAGCACCAGCCCGACCACCTTTGCGCAGACCATCGCCCCGTACGCCCAGGCAGCCGGCCAGGCTCTCGGCATCGACCCGTCGTGGGTCGCTGCGATGGCCGCGTCCGAGTCGAACTATGGCAAGGCGGGCGGCAACGAGTTGTTCGGGATCAAAGCGCTACCGGGCCAGCCTGGCACGTCGATGCAGACCCACGAGGGCGAGTACGGCGGCACGACACAGAACGCCACGTTTGCCAGTTACGACACGCCCCAGGACTCGGTCAACGCCTTCGTCAACCTGCTCCAGAACCACTACCCCGGCGCCGTCGGGGCGCAGGATCTGAGTACGTTTGTCCATGGTCTCAAGCAGGGCGGCTACTTCACGGCGGCCGAACCGGAGTACCTGGGCATCCTCTCGGGGATCAACAACCGCATCGGTGGGACGGTGCAGGATGCACTCAGCAGCGGCCAGAACGCAGTCCAGAACGTGGCCACCACCGGCCAGACCGCGGTCAATACCGCGAGCGACACCGCGCAGGCCGCTGCGGCGCGGACCTCGCAATTCGCCATGGGGCTGTCATCGGGCGATGCGATGGCGTTCTGCTACGACGCTGAGACCCGCGTTTTGAC
Organism: Streptosporangiaceae bacterium; assembly: GCA_036497045.1. GTDB lineage: Bacteria > Actinomycetota > Actinomycetes > Streptosporangiales > Streptosporangiaceae > DASXKD01. The sequence continues at coordinate 1,916 of DASXKD010000501.1, forward strand.
GCGACGTGGTTTTCTGTTCTTCCGCGACCTGGCCGATGACGACGAACTGGCAACGCGTACGCCCGACGGGCTGATCGAGTACCACAGTCCCATTGCCCGCCAGCACTATCGCTACGGCGGTCCGATGTACCACTTCAAGAGTGGCACGATCGATCTTCTGGTCACCCCGGACCATCAGATGCTCGGCCTACCACACCACCGCTACTTTCGGCGTCTGCCTGATCGCCGCGGGTATGTCCGCCGCGAGGGCGCAGAACCCGATCTCGTACCGGCCCAGGCGATGCGCGACCGGGCTGAGTTCTGGCATATCCCGGCATTGGCGCATTGGGGCGGCGAGACCACCGTCACTGAGGCCCCCGTGCGATGTACGCCCGAGCAGTGGGCGGCCTTCGTAGGCCTGTGGACGGCTCAGGGCTCGGCCGACCGTAGCAGCCAGCGCGTGTCCGTGCGCGCCGGCGGGGCGCTGGCCGAGCCCAGCCGCAGGCTTCTTGCCCCGATCGCCCTGGCGGCCGGCGCGCCGCTCCGTGCGACGAGCATGGATCGTCCCGATCGCATGCGCTACTCACTGCGATACGGGCCGCTCCACGACTGGTTGGAGCCCATCCGCACGTCGGTCGACCAACGCATCCCGCGTGAGCTGCTCCAGGCCTCGCCCGAAGTCCTGGCCGCCATCCTGGCCGGTTTGTGGTTAGGCGACGGCGGCAAGGACCGACGGCACTTCGCGGTGTACACGACCAGTAGCCGCCAACTGGCCGACGACGTGGCCGAGTTGGCCATCAAGCTCGGCTTCGGCGCCTCAATCGGACGCACAAAGATCACGCCCCCGATGAGGAATCCGCAGTACACCGTCTGTCTGAAAGCGCACGAGACCTACAACCTGCGCCTATCGAAGCACCTCCGTGTTATCGACGACTGGGAAGGCGATGTGTACTGCGCCACGGTGCCTAACCACACGTTGCTGGTCGAACGGAACGGCCGTATCACCTGGTGCGGGAACTGCGGCCCGGCCGCGGCGATGGCCTTCGCCGAGACGTTCGGTCGCAACCCGACCGTGGACGAAGCCAAGCAGCTCGCGCAACAGGTGGGCTGGAACCCTGACCAGGGCATGGCCGGTCCCTCGAGCGAGGTGTCGCTGCTGAACAAGCTCGGCATCGCTACCCACATGAGCCAGGGCGTCGACTGGTCGCAGGTCGCCGGCGACGCGAGCTCGGGCAATCCGGTCATCATCGACACGCCGGGCCACTATTTCTACGTCGATGGCTACAACAGCGACACCGGCCAGTTCCACCTCGGCACAAGCGCCACCGACCTGAAGGCCAGCGGGGGCAAGGAGTGGTTCACGCCCAGCCAGATCCCCGGTCTGGGCATGGGCGATCCTCGAGCGGCGATCTTCGCCGACCACCCGCTCAGTGGTGCCGGCGTGGCCTCAAGTGCCCAGCAGGCCCTCAGCAGCGCACAGCAGACCGCTGGTGGCCTCAGCCAGCAGGCACAGGACACGATGAGCGCGGTACTCGACACGGGCTCCCAGACCGCGCAGGACACCGTCTCGGGCGCCAGCAACTGGCTTGACTCGCAGAAGGCCAAGCTGTCCTCAGGCCTGACCGACGTGACCGGTGGTGCTCAGGACGTGCTCAGTCAGGCACAGCAGGCCGGCGGGGGTGACATCCAGAGCCTGCTCGACGCCGCCCAGCAAGCGGGCTACGACACGAGCGGTCTACGCAATCAGGTGCCGGATGTCCGCAGCAAGGCACAGGACCTCGTCCTGACCGCCCAGTCCTCCGGCCAGGACCTGAGCACACTCATCCAGCAAGCGCCCGACCAGGCCGCGCAGATCGTCCAGCAAGCTGCCCAGGGTGGCACCAGCGGCTGGCAGAACCTGCTGAGCGCCGCGCAGCAGGCCGGCTACGACGTGAGCGGTCTGCTCAGCCAGGTGCCGGATCTCAGTCCTCAAGGCATTGCTGGTGC
>DASXKD010000502.1:0-30408 GCA_036497045.1 Streptosporangiaceae bacterium
TCGCTGTACAACCAGGCGCTGGCCTCCACCAGTTCGGCCCAGCGCACCCAGATCGAGCACGAGATGCAGCAGATCGAGTACAACATCGGCGGGTACATCATCCCGTTCTTCGGTGGCCTCATCGACGGCTACGCGGCCAAGGTGAAAGGGCTCAAGCCGAGCAAGGGCACCCTCAACCTGGATAGCTTCGGCCACGGCTACCGCACGATCTGGTTCGGCTAGCGCCGACGGGGCAGGGCCGTCGTGAACAGGTTCCGACCCAGCGGAGTGTGGGGGTTCATCCTCCGGCGGCTGCTGCTGGGGGTTGTCGTCCTGATCCTGGTCTCGATCCTGGTGTTCCTGGCGACCCAGGCGCTGCCCGGTGACCCCGCCCGCGCCATCCTCGGCCGGTCGGCCACTCCGGCGAGCCTGGCGGCGCTGCGCCGCCAGCTGCATCTCGACCGGCCGGTGATCGATCAGTACTGGACCTGGGTGACCGGCCTGCTGCACGGCAACCTCGGGACTTCGCTGGCCGCCCAGGAGCCGGTGACCACGTTGCTGAGCCCCAAGCTGGTGAACTCCGCCGTGCTGGTGGCGCTCGCGGCGGTGCTGTCGATACCGCTGTCGATCGCGATCGGCGCGTGGGCGGCGCTCAAGCGGGAGAAGGTCTTCGACCAGACGAGCTCGAACCTGCTGCTGGCCCTGGCGGCGCTGCCGGAGTTCGTCGTCGCCCTGGTGCTCGTCATCCTGCTCGCGACGACCGTATTCCACGTTCTGCCCGCCATCAGCACGGTCCCGCCAGGCTCCCGGCCGTGGAATAACTGGGTGGCGTTGGTTCTGCCGACGATCACCCTGGTGATCGCGGTGGCGCCGTACGTCGCCCGGATCATGCGGGCCTCGATGATTGAGGTCCTGGAGAGCGACTATGTCGAGATGGCCCGGCTCAAGGGCCTGCCGGAGCGCACCGTCCTGGTCCGGCACGCGCTGCCGAACGCGCTTGGGCCGGTGTTCCAGGTGATCGCCTTGAACCTGGCCTACCTCGCCGGTGGCATCATCGTCATCGAATACGTATTCAACTATGCCGGCATCGGAAGCGCGGTGCAGGAGGCAGTGATCAACCATGACTTGCCCGTTGTCCAGGCGCTTGCCATGCTGATCGCGGCGGTGTACGTGATACTCAACCTGCTGGCTGACGTGGCCACCATCCTCGTCACGCCGAGACTAAGGACCCGGCTGTGAGCCAGGTGACCGGCGTCGCCATCCCCGACGCCGAGGTGGCGCCGTCCCCGGTTCGCGGCACGTCCCTGCTGCGCCGTTCGCTGCGGCTGTGGCGGACGCGCATCGGCGTCGCGCTGGTCGGCTTCATCGTGCTGCTGGCGATCGTCGGGCCGTACGTCGCACCCTACGGCCCGAGCACCCCGGTCGGCGTGCCCAACGCCAACCCCAGTGGCAAGGCGGTGCTCGGGACGGACTACCTCGGGCAGGACGTGCTGAGCCGTGTTCTTTATGGCGGCCGCAGCATCCTCGTGATGGCCGTCATCGCGACCGCGCTCGGGCTGGTCGCCGGGGCGGCGATCGGCCTGGTGGCGGCGTACTCCCGCAACGCGCTCGACGACACCCTGATGCGCGGCATGGACGTGATCATGGCGCTGCCGCAGATCCTGCTGGCGCTGGTCGCCGTGGCCATCGTCGGCCCGCACACCTGGGTCATCGTGGCCGCCATCGCTCTCACCACCGCACCACGAATAGCACGGGTAGCCCGCGGCGCCGCGCAGCCCATCGTCGAGCGCGACTTCATCGCTTGCTCCGAGGCGATGGGCGTGCCGCGCTGGCGCATCATCTCCGGCGAGCTGCTGCCGAATACCCTGGGGCCGCTCATGGTGGAGGCCAGCCTGCGGCTGACCTACTCCATCGGCCTGATCGCCGCGCTGGCGTTCCTCGGGCTCGCCACCGATCCGAACGGCGCGAACTGGGGCACCATGATCCAGCAGAACCAGCTCGTGCTGTCGCTACAGCCCTGGGGAGCGGTCGCGCCGATCATCGCCATCGCGCTGCTGACCATTGGAACCGGCCTGATCGGAGACGGCATCGCGCGGACCGCGGCCGGCATCGACCGGGCCCAGGGTGAAGAATGAGCACGGCTGAGCTGGCGGGGCAGACGGCCGAACCAGCCGTATCCGCGGTCGCCGTCCGGGACCTGCGGGTCGAGATCGAAGCCACCGGCACACCGGTCATCAGCGACGTGTCGTTCGAGATCGCACGCGGCAAGATTCTCGGGGTGGTGGGCGAGTCCGGGTCCGGCAAGACCACGGTCGGCCTGGCGTTGCTTGGCCATGCCCGGCGCGGCCTGCGGATCGCGGGCGGGTCGGTGCTGCTCGGTGACCGGGACATCCTCACGCTCGGTGAGGAGCAGCTCCGGCGGCTGCGGGGGTCGCTTGTCTCCTATGTCCCGCAAGACCCGGCTTCGTCGCTGAACCCGGCGCTCCGGATCGGCACCCAGCTCCGGGAGGTCATCGAGGCGCACGGGAATCAGCCGGGCAGCGCCGTCTCCGAGCGTGTCGCGGAGATGATGCAGGAGGTCGCGCTCCCCGATGACCGCGCCTTCCTGAAGCGTTACCCGCACGAGTTGTCCGGCGGCCAGCAGCAGCGGGTCGGGCTCGCGATGGCCTTCGCGAACCGGCCCCGCCTGATCGTCCTCGACGAGCCGACCACCGGCCTGGACGTCACGACGCAGGCGCACGTGCTGTCGACGGTCCGCGAACTCGCGACGCTGCATGACGTCGCCGCCCTGTATGTGAGCCACGACCTGGCGGTGGTGGCGACCCTGGCCCGGGAGGTCGCGGTCATGTACGCCGGGCGCGTGGTCGAGATCGGCGGCGCGGACGAGCTTTTCAGGTCCGCGGGCCATCCCTACACCCGGCGGCTGGTCGGCGCGATCCCCCGCCTGACCGGCGGTCGGTCCCTGGTCGGCATTCCCGGGCATGCGGTGTCCCCCGGCCGCCGCCCCCCTGGCTGCAGCTTCGCGCCGCGCTGCACCTTGCGCATCGACCAGTGCGAGGCGGCAATGCCGCCGCTGCTGCCAATCGGGCCGGACCACGCGGTCCGCTGCATCCGGGCCGAGGTCGTGATCTCCGGGGAGCAGAGCCGGGTCGGCGACCCGATCGAGATGCCGACGGCCGATCAGGCCGAGGTGCCCGCGTTGCGCCTCACGGACGTGGTCGCCTTGTACGGGCGGCACGAGGTCCTCCACTCGGTGAGCCTGAACCTTGCAGCGCATGAGTGCCTGGCGCTGGTCGGTGAGTCGGGCTCGGGCAAGACGACGGTTGCCCGGGCGATCGTCGGCCTGCACCGCGACTGGACCGGCAGCATCGCGCTGGGCGGCGCCGAGCTGCCGCCCGCCGCGCGCCAGCGCAGCGGCGAAGCGCGGCGGCGGATCCAGTACATCTTCCAGAATCCGTACGGCTCGCTGAACCCCCGGCAGACAATCGGCCAGATCATCGGTCAGCCACTTAGGGTCTTCGGCACCGCGAGCGGCCGGGAGGCCGACCGGCTGATCGCGGAGACGCTCGAGCGCGTATCGCTGACCGCCGCGTACGCGCGCCGCTACCCGGATCAGCTCTCCGGCGGGGAGCGCCAGCGGGCGGCGATCGCCCGGGCCCTGGTCTGCGACCCCGCCGTGCTGATCTGCGACGAGGTGACCTCGGCGCTGGACGTCAGTGTCCAGGCCGCGATCGTGGAGCTGCTCGCCAGCCTCCAGCGCGACCTTGGGCTCGCGATGCTCTTTATCACCCACAACCTGCCGCTGGTGCGGTCCATCGCGCAGCGCGTCGCCGTGCTGAGCCACGGCAGCATCGTCGAGCTCGGCGATACCGAGCAGGTGCTCACCGACCCCCAGCAGCCCTACACGCGTCAGCTGCTCTCCGACACCCCCTCGCTGGAAACAGCCACTTCCGGAGCCGGTGCGGGCGAGCCGCCGGCGGACGTCGTCGAGGCTTAGCCAGATGCCCGCTGGCCGGCGCCCGGACATCCTGATCATCATGGCCGACCAACTCGTGCCGTCCGCGCTGCCCTTTCACGGCAACCCGGTGACACAGGCCCCGGCGCTGTCGCGGCTCGCCGAGTCCGGGGTGGTTTTTGACGCGGCGTACACGGCCAGCCCGCTGTGCGCCCCCGCCCGGGCGTCGTTGATGACCGGCCTGCTGCCCTCACGCACCCGCGCCTACGACAACGCGGCGCAGTTCAGCTCGGAGATCCCTACCTTCGCTCACTACCTGCGGCGGGCCGGCTACCGCACCGTGCTGGCCGGCAAGATGCACTTCTGCGGCCCTGATCAGCTGCACGGATTCGAGGAGCGGCTCACCACCGACATCTATCCCGCGGACTACGGCTGGACGCCGGACTGGGACCGCCCGCACGAGCGCCCCAGCTGGTACCACGACACGTCGTCGGTCATCGACGCCGGGCCGTGCGTACGGTCCAACCAGCTGGACTTCGACGACGAGGTGGCATTCGCCGCCGAGCGCTCACTGTTCGGGCACATCCGCTCGGGCGACGAGCGCCCGTTCTGCTACGTGGTCTCGTTCAGCCATCCACACGACCCGTTCACCATCCCCCGGAAATGGTGGGACCTCTACCGCGACGAAGACATCCCGATGCCCGCCACCGGGCTGAACGAGGCCTCGCTGCACCCGCACGAGCGTCGGCTGCGTGAGGTCTGCGCGATGAACGCCGCGGAGATCACGGAAGGCCACCTCCGCGCGGCGCGGCGAGCCTACTACGGCGCGATCTCCTATGTAGACGACCACACGTCCCGGCTCATCGGCCTGCTCCAGGACACCGGCCGGCTCGAGAGCACCGTCGTCATCGTCACCAGTGACCACGGCGAAATGCTCGGTGAGCGCGGGGCATGGTACAAGATGAGCTTCTACGAAGGTGCGGCACGCGTGCCGCTGATCGTCCGTGCGCCCGCGCTCTTCCCGCCAGGAAGAGTGCAGGCCGCGGTCTCCACGATGGACCTGCTGCCGACCCTGGTCGGCCTGGCCCACGACGGTGACCTGTCGGGCATCGTCGGCCCGCTGGACGGCCGGAGCCTGTTGCCGCACCTCTCGGGCGCCCCCGACCACGACGAGGTGGCGGCGGAATACCTCGCCGAAGGGGCGATCGCACCGATCGTCATGATCCGCCGGGGACGGTATAAGTTCATCCACTCACCAGCCGACCCAGATCAGCTCTTCGACCTCGCGTCCGATCCGCACGAGCGGGCCAACCTGGCCGGCGATCCAGCGTCAGCGGGGCTGGCCGGGCAGTTCCGGCGAGAGGTCGCCGCGCGGTGGGATCTCACGACACTGGACCGCGAGGTCCGCCAGAGCCAGCAGCGGCGGATCGCCGTTAGCGCCGCGCTCCGCGCTGGCACACAGGCCTCGTGGGATTTCACTCCGACGTACGACGCATCGCGGCGCTACATCCGCAACCACATGGATCTTGCTGATCTTGAGAAGATGGCCCGCTACCCGCCGCCCGAGTGACGTGCGCCCTTCGCCTGACGGGGCTGGCGGCCCGTGGCCGTTGCGCAGGCCGGCCGTGGCAGGGCGGGTAACGCAGCGGCAGCCGTTCAGCCCAGCAGGTTGCGCACTTCGTCAGCGGTCTTGACGGTTTCCCGCCCGATCTCGTGGAGCCGCTTCGCCGGATTCCTGGGCGCCGGCCCCCAGACGTTGACCACCGCGATGGGATACTGCCGCGAGTTCAGTGCCGCGGCCGAGGCACCAGAAGAAAACTCCTCGTACTCGCGCGTGCAGAGCGCGTAGCCGGTCCGGCGGACCGCGTCGAGCTCTCGTTCCAGCTGCTCCCGGTCGGTGATCGTGCGGCCGGTATAACGCGGCAGGTCCCTGGGCAGGATGGCGTCCCGCTCGTCGCGCCGCAGCCAGGCCAGGAAGACCTTGCCGCCGGAGGTGGCGTGCAGCGGCAGCGGCTTGTGGAGCCAGCTCGGGGCCATGACGCTCGGCGGGTCGACCTGGTCGACGTAGACAAGGTTGAACCGTTTAGCGACCGCCAGCATGACCGACTCTCCGGTGCGGACGGCGAGGTCTTCCAGTAGCGGCCGGACCCTGCGGACGAGCGCGTCGTCGGTCACCGCCGAGGCGACCGAGATCGCGCCGTACCCAATCGTGTACCGCTGGGTTATCGGATCGCGGTCAACCAGGCCGTGATGCTCCAGGGTGCGCAGCAGCCGCCAGGCGGTACTGCGGTTGATGCCGGACGCCTGGGCGAGTTCCAGCACAGTGGGCGGCGTGGTCCTGGCAGCGACCGACTTCAGCAGCGCCATGGCCCTGTCTACCGCCTGGATTCGCTGTGCGCCACCGCCGTCGGCAGCCTGAATCTCGGCGAGGGCTGGGTTGTGCGGCGCGCTGGCAGGCTGGTGTGACACAGGTGCAGCATAACTGGGGAGAACCGTCGGCTAACCGTGGTGCTCTTGGGCGACGAGCACGTCCACGGCGACGCCGCCGGACGGCCCGGCGATCAGCGGATTGATGTCAAGGCCGCTGATCAGGTCGCCTGCGTCGGCCGCCAGCGCCGACAGCCGCACAATCGCGCTCGCCACCGTGGCCACGTTGCTGGCCGGTGTACCGCGGAATCCGTCCAGCAGCCGCCGCGCCTTCAGCCTGCCCAGCATGTCCTGGGCCCGGGTCTCATCCAGCGGCGGCAACCCAAAGACCCGGTCGGCGAGGACCTCAACCAGCACTCCTCCGGCCCCGGCCATGACCAGCGGCCCGAACTGCGGGTCGCGCACAATGCCGAGCGCCAGCTCGGCACCCGGCGGCACCATGGCCGACACCGTCACCTCCGGGCCGAGCGACCGCGACATCTCCGCATAGGCCGCTGCCAGCATGCCCGCATCGGCAATCCCAAGCCGGACGCCGCCAGCGTCTGTCTTGTGCGCGACGCCGACGGCGGCGGTCTTCAGCACGACCGGCCAGCCGATCCGCTCGGCGGCCGTGATGGCCTCCGGCAGGCTGGCCGCTGGCAGGGTGCGCGCCACCGGAATCCCGTAGTCGGCGAGCAACTGGAACGACTCGCTCGCGGCCAGCGGCGCGGGGCTGGCGAGCCTCTGCCGCCACCGCCGCGTGACCGCTGGCGCTACGTCCGGCCGCTCCACGGGCGGGCGAGCGCGGGCGTCCCGGTAGGCGAACACGTTGCGCACGGCCGCCAGGCCGGTCCGGGTGCCTTCGAGCACCGGCACCCCCGCGTCCCGAAGCCGCTGCGCATCGGAAGGGTCGACCGCGCTAGAGACGTGGCTCAGCACAAGAAGCGGCTTGCTAGTCACGGCCTGCACCTGCTGGACCACGCCCACGTATCCCACGTCGGAGGATTCCTCGGCGATGAGATCGACCGCCAGCGCCACCGCCGCCACAGCAGGGTCGTCATGCAGCGTGAGCAGCGATTCGGTGAAGACCTGGTCCGCCCCCTCCAGCGCGTCCCAGGCATCCAGCGGGTTGTCGGGCACCAGCGCGGGGGACAGGACCCGGCGCAGCCGCCCGAGCGTGTCCCCACCGATCTGGGCGAACGGGACACCGAGGTCGGCGGCCACGTCGGCCAGCAGCGCCCGTTCCCCGCCGGAGTCCGTCACGGCGGCGAGGCCGCCTGTCCCTGGGCGCCGGGCCGCGGCCAGCAGCTCCAGGGTGTCCATCATCTCGTCCAGGCCGGCGACGCGCAGCACCCCGTAAGCGGCGAATACCGCGTCGTAGGCGGCGTCCTCGCCAGCCAGCGCGCCGGTGTGAGTGGCGACGAGCTGACGCGACCGCGCGCCACGGCCGACCTTCAGACAGACCACCGGCACGTCCTGTTCTGCGGCGCGGTGTAGCGCGCGGCGCAGGCCCGCCGGGTTACGGCTGGTTTCCATGAACAGCGCGATGGCGCGGGTCGATGACAGGCCAAGTGCGTAGTCGAGATAGCCGTCCATGCTAACGCTGAACTCGGTGCCAGCGGAGACCACGAGGTTGTACCGCACTCCACGGTGGCTGTGCAGCAAGGTGGAGAAGGCCGAACCAGAGTGGCTGATGAACGTGACCGGTCCTGGCCGCAGATCGTGCGGCTGCGTATAGGCGCACGCCCGCAGCGAACGTTCGAGGTTAACAAACCCCATGCAGTTTGCCCCGCACACGGCCATCCCTGCGGCAGAGGCGACTGCCTGCAGCCGGGCGTCCAAGTCGGCGCCGGGCAGGCTGGTGTACACGACCGCAGCCCGGGTACCGGCATCTGCCGCTGCCTGCAGCTGAGCCTCGACACGGTCCGGGCCCACCGCCAGAAGCGCCAGCTCCGCCGGATGCGGCAGGTCAGCCAGGGACGACACACACTGCAGCCCCTCGACCTCCCGGTAGCGGGGATTCACCGGGTGCACCGAGCCGACGAACCCGCCATCCAGCACCTGCCGCACCAGAGCGTTCCCGAACGAACCCGGCCGCGTGCTCGCGCCCACAATCGCCACGGACCGCGCCTCCAGCAACGGCCGGAGCATTGCCGCCTGCGCCTCAGCCGCCGGGACAACCATCCGGTCAGCGTACGTCGTGCGCTGGCACCACCCACACGTCAGACGCCTGCCATCGTCAAACGGGGAATCAGCGTCAAGATCACATTGCAGGGGAAGAGGCACCGCCAGCGGGGAGTGACCTACATCCTGACCTGTGATGCGAGGATCGTGAGCTGGGCGCCTGTCGACAAGCGGCTTGGAGCGTGGCGAATGTGTTGCCGGAGCGAGGCGCGGGGGCATGGCTTATGGGTTGATCGCGGCGTTGGGGTGGGGTGTCTCTGCCATCGCGGCGACGAACGCGGCCAGGCGGGCGGGAACCTATATCGCCGTCTTGAGCAGCCAGGGCACAGGCGTTGTGGTGCTTGTGCTGCTGGCTGTCTTCCTGCATCCGCCGCTTGGCGCCATCAACGCGCCCACAGCCCTCGGGCTCGTCGGCGCGGGCCTGCTGGGGCTGATTGGCTACCTGACGTTCTACCGGGCTCTTGAGAATGGCGGGGCCGTCGGCCTGGTGAGCGCGATCAGCGCGACCTACGGGGGAATCACCACGCTGCTGGCTGTCATCGTGCTCGGCGAGCACCTCAGCGGCTTCGGTTCGGCCGGTGTCGTGCTCGCGGTCGCCGGCGTGGCTATGGCCGCCGCCCGCGCCCCGGGCACGACAGAAACGCCGCCGATCGCGGTCGCCGAGCCCATCGTTGGCACCGCGCCAGGGCCCTCTTCCACCCGTGGCCTGTCCCGCGCCGGTGTCCCGCTGGCGCTAGCATCGGCGTTGACCTACGGCATCGGCGCCTTCCTACTGGGAGATTATTCCGCCAGAGAAGGGGCGCTTGGGTCGGCTCTGGTGGCGCACGGCTCCTCGGTCACCGTCCTGCTGCTGGCCCTGCCCCTGCTCGGCCGCAGGAAGACCTGGCGCGCAAGCACGTCCGGCATGATCTGGGCCACCGCCGCGGGCCTGACCGATGCTGTGGGGCTGCTCGCGTTCTCCCGCGGCGGCCAGTCCGGCCAGGTGGCGCTGACTGCGGCCGTGTCCAGCGTCTTTCCCGCCATTCCGCTGGTCGCTGGGCTGGTCATGTTCGGCGAGCGGCTGGGACGGCGGCAACTGCTCGGGGTCACCTTGATCATCGCTGGGCTCGTAATGATCGGCCTAGGGTGAATCTGTAGTCCTAGCGCGGCGTTTGGGAGCACGCCAGCGACTCCCTGGCCGACCTTGCGACCCCGTTACCGTCAATGAACGCTTACCGTGCGGACGGGAAGCCAACCGAGTTGAATAGTGTGATCATGTCTTGTCCAGGCTGTCCGCCGGGGCGCGGTGCATTGGCTCGGTTTCGGTATTGCCCAGGAGATGGCCGCCGCGGGAGCCTGTGTCGTGGTGACCGACCTGAGCCGGAGGACGTCGATGCCGCCGCCGGGCAGATCGGTTCCGGCGCTGAAGGCCTTACGGCGGACGTGACCCAGCTTGATTCCATGGAGGCGATGTACGCCGAGGTGATGAGGCGGCACGGGCGCCTGGACGCGGTGATCGCGAATGCCGGCGTGTGAGCCCCAGGGCTATCGACACCTCCTCGCTCCGCAGGGCGTTCGCCGAGGCCTCCGGCCCGGAGAACGTCGACGCCAACGTCAAGCGGATGGGAGAGGGCAGCCCCCCTGGGCCGGCTCGGTGATCCCCGTGAGATCGGCAAAGCCGCCGTCTTCCTCTCCAGCGACCAGTCCAGCTTCATCACTGGGGTGGAACTGTTCGTCGACGCGGGCGTCGCTTAGTCCGGCTGAGATCCGGCCAGCGGCTGGTAAGCCACCGCGACGCGTGTAGGCGCTACCTGGTTGATGGATGCTGCCTGTGACGGGGCCGCCCAGAACGGCCTGTTCTGTCGCCTTTGATGGTCGGGAGGTGTTACGCACAGCTGCGGCCCGCGGTTTGTGGGGTTCTGGACGGGCGACCGGCGAGGGCCTATGGCCTGTAGCTGTATCCCGGCTTGACCGCCTTGCAGCATGAGTTGCCGACGGAAACCCCGCCGCCCCAGACGAGCACTTTCGAGCCCGTCCAGAATTCGTGGGCTTCTTGGCGTCCGGGTACCGGCGCCTTCGCCCCAAGGGACCACCTTCGGGTGGTGAGGTCCAGGCCGAGCGGGCGGCCACCCGGGACTGCGTCTTCGATCGTGATGACGGAGGCTCCGGTCCAGATGTCCGGAGCGGTTCCGTTCCCTTCGAACCCCACGGGTGAATCGGGGAGGCGCAACCAGCTGTTGGTCACGGGATCGTAGGCGGCGGCGTCCTTCTGGCGGCCTGTTCGGTTGTCACCCCCGCCAACGACCAGGTACCTACCGGTCCATACGGCGAGCATCGAATCGCGCCCGGCCTGCCCGAGGGGTGAGGCTGGCAGCGTCGACCATATCCGGGTGGTCGGGTCGTAGGCGAAGCCCCCAGGATGTTCAGGGGAACCCACCGAACCCCAGACGATCATCTGCTTGCCGGTCCAGAAGGCGTCACCGAACAACGGAGCCTGCGCTGGCGCCACCGTCCCGATCGTCCACGAGTTCGCCGCCGGATTGTAGGTCGCAGCGGCTAGCGATCCGCCACCATGCGCCCCGCCGCCGTTGCCGAAGAAACCCCACGCCACCATGACTTTCCCAGTCCAGACGGCATAGCTGCCACTGCCTGTGAGGTTGCCGCCGAGAGAGGCTGGGATCGGCGCCAGCTTGCGCCAGGTGTTGGTGGCAGGGTCGTAGGCGGCGCCGTCGGAGGAGGCGCCGGAGGTCCCTGAGCCACCGAAGATGAGCATGTCCTTGCCGGTCCATACGGTCACGGGGAGGTCCTGGCCGGCCAGGGGGCCGGCGGCGAGCTTGGTCCAGGTCCGGGTCGCGGGGTCGTAGGCGGCGCCGTCGCCGTACTGAGTGTTCCCCGAGTAGCCGCCCCAGACGATCATCTCCTTGCCGGTCCAGACGGCCGCATATTCGCTCCGGGGAGCGATCGGAGCTCTCGGAAGGCGCGTCCAACCGGCAGCGCCTGGCACAGCCAGTGACGTCCCCGGCCCCGTCGTGCGCGCAATCCTCTCGCCACCGCCGCCGAGGGCGACCGAGGTGACGATCACCGCGATGACCGCGGCGGCCGCAAGTACCGGGCTGCCAATAGTGAGTGCGCGCTGCAGGCGCTGCCGCACGCGGGCGCTGCGGCCAGCCGCAGGCACGCTGATATGCGACGGCGGCTGGTCCGCCTCGGCTTCAACAGTGAAGAGCGTTCTCAGGTTGTCCTCAAGCATGGCGAGGCACCTCGTCCGGGCAGTCGGTCCGGCCCGCTGGCTGCGTTGTGGCGGGCAGGCTAGTAGTAGCGGACTCTGAGCTGTGCGCCAGAGTGCGCCGGAGGGTGGCAAGCGCTTTGGCCGTCTGACTCTTGACCGTGCCGGGAGCGCAGCCGAGCGCCTGAGCCGTCTGGGTTACGTCCAGGTCGCAGTAATACCGGAGCACCAGCACGGCACGCTGGCGCGGTGCGAGGGCCGTCATGGCAGCTTGCAGGTCCAGCAGGGCGTCCAGGTCGGCCGCCGGAGCCCGGATCTCAGGCGGCTGGCCGGTAACGCTCACCCGCCTTGCCCAGCCCGTTCGTCGCCCCCGGACAAACTCCCGGACGAGGATGGCGCGAACGTAAGCATCGGTGCTGTCCGCCGCAGCGGCCCGGTACCAGTGCTGACACAGCTTGGACAGCGTTGCCTGGACGAGGTCGTCGGCGTCGTGCCAGTTCCGGCACAGCAGCAGGGCCAGCCGCCGCAAAGACGGGATGCTGGCAGCCGCGTATTCGGCGAACTCATCGCCGTACGCCGCAGTCATAACCGGAGTCGGCAGGAAGTAGTCATAACACTGCTTTGAAGCACCCGGCGCCCCGTTTGGTTGCCTTGCCGTCCGGAGCAAGTTGACGGATAGCGGCGGAAGATCAGGTTCAGGCTGTGCCGGGCGTCACCGGCCACCCGGAGATCGCCGTCGCTCGTAGGCCGAGGTGCCGCAGCCCCCTACTGCATGCAGACAACCGGGCGCCCTGTATGCGGCGTTGTGTGGGTGATCTTCGATCACCTGCGCCCTTCTGGCCACATAATGCCTGATCATGCAGGTGATCGAGGCGCAGCGTGAATGTCCTGGCGCCTCAAGATCACCTCCATATCAAACATGAGCGGGCGTCCGCTTCGGACCGCTGAGCAGCCACCTGGCCGGGATGACGCACGGCCGACCAACGAGCGGATCTTCGTTGGCGGCGACCGCGTTCAGCCCATTACAGCGGGACGCTTCGGTTACCCATGCTTTCACGCCGATGGCCTCAACGAGCCCGTTTCAGGACCTGGCCCGCGACGTGTGACCAGCGAGGGCGTCCGTTGGCTGGCTTTGCACGCCAGTGGTGGCGTTGGTGCGTTTGGTGGGGCATCGTGAATCCCATGGCCGCTGATCTGCCGCTGCTGGAGCTGATCCGGCGATCGGTGATAGGCGAGGACCACTTGATGACCGCGCCCTACGGGGTCCGCCGGGTCACCTACGCCGACTACACCGCTTCCGGGCGGGCGCTTAGCTTCATCGAGGACTTCATCCGTGACATGGTTCTGCCGGGCTACGCCAACACTCATACCGAGTCCAGCGGCACCGGACTGCAGACCACCCGGCTGCGCGAACAAGCCCGCGACATCATCCGCCATGCGGTGGGTGGTGATGACCGTACAGTCGTGCTGTTCACCGGCTCGGGCAGTACGGCCGCCATTGACAAGCTGATAGGGATCCTGGGTCTGCGGGTCCCCTCAGTCCTGGAGGATCGGCACCGCCTCGGTGAGCGCATTCCGGCTGGCGATCGGCCAGTGATCTTTATCGGCCCATTCGAGCACCATTCCAACGAGCTCCCCTGGCGGGAGTCGATCGCCGACGTCGTCACGATCCGCGAAAACGTCACCGGGGGCATCAGTATCGACGACCTGCGGGAGCGGCTCCAGGAGTACGCAGACCGCCCGCTGAAGATCGGGTCCTTCTCGGCTGCGTCCAACGTCACCGGAATCCTCGCCGATGTCGTTGGCGTCTCGACGCTGCTGCACGAACACCAAGCACTGAGCTTCTGGGACTTCGCAGCCGCCGCGCCATACGTCGACATCAGTATGGCTCCGCCCAGCCCGGAACAGCCGCTGGCCTACCTGGACGCGATCTTCCTGTCTCCGCACAAGATGATCGGCGGGCCTGCGACGCCCGGCGTGCTGGTCGCGCGCCGCGAGCTGTTCGCGAACCGGGTACCGGACGTGCCCGGCGGCGGCACCGTTCTGTACGTCAACCCCGACGAGCACCGCTATCTCGACGATCCCGTGCAGCGCGAAGAAGGCGGCACCCCAGCGATCATCGAGGCGATCCGCGCCGGATTGGTGTTCCAGCTCAAGCAGGCCGTCGGCATGCCGGCCATCCGGGCCCGCGAGGAGCAATTCCTGACCCGGGCGGTGGCCGCCTGGCAAGCCGAGCCGGCTATCGAATTGCTTGGCAACCTTGACGCCAAGCGGCTGTCGATCGTCTCATTCGTTGTCCGGTCCCCATCAGGGAAATATCTGCACCACAACTACGTCGTGGCCCTGCTCAACGACCTGTTCGGCATTCAGTCTCGCGGAGGCTGCTCGTGTGCTGGCCCGTATGGCCACCGGCTGCTGGGTATCGACATGGAGCGGTCGCACGAGTTCGAGCGCGAGATCGCGCGTGGCTGCGAGGGGATCAAGCCGGGCTGGGTCCGGGTGAACTTCAACTACTTCATCTCCGACACCGCGGCCGATTATCTCATCCGGGCCGTCCGGATGGTGGCACGCGACGGGTGGAAGCTTCTCGGCGACTACCTGTTCGACCCGTTGACGGGGCGGTGGCGGCACCGGGACGGCGTCGTCGAACCGCCCATCAGCCTGTACGACGTCGCTTACAGCGCGACCGGCTCGGTGTCGATGCCAGCCAGCACGCCCACCGGTGGTGAGGAGCTGCTAGCCCAGCACCTCGCTGACGCCGAGAAGATCTTCGCCAACGCGGCCAGACCCGATCTGGGGAACCACCCCGCGCGGGTCAGCAGGGGGTTTGAACACCTGCGCTGGTTCGACCTACCGCCCAGCGCCCTGCCTAGCTGATATCAACGGGCCGGGTTACGGATAGTCTCCGGGGCCGCAGGTCGCGCCGCGCGCGGGTCGAGGATGACCACAACCTGGCCCTGAGCATGCCTCATGTCATGGTGGTCCACGGCCCGCCCACTCAGTCGGCGTTGAAGGCGGACGCTCGTCCGCGGGTGGGCCAGTGTGGTTGGCAGTCGGTCAGCCGTGCCGGCGAACGTGCCTGTCAAGGTCAGGCGCCTGGGCGCGACCTTTCCGAGGCGCGGTGACCGGCCCGGCGTGCAGGCCAAGATCGGCCCTGCCCCGTCCCGCGCTCGCGGTGCGCCTGGCCCCTTGACCAGCTCGCACGGGAGACAGAAGATTCATGCCGCCGCCCTTGGCCGGGATTGCGGCGCTCACCAGCCTGACGGCGAACGGGAACCGCCCCAACGGGGGACACGCGCGACGTGTTTTAGCCGGGCGCCCGCCGTTGGCAACCCCGCCTATTGTCAGGCTGCTGCCGGGCCCGCCCTGCCGCGGGGCTGGGCCGCGGCGCTACCCAGGTAGCGGATCCGGCCGCCTCTTGAGGTGGATCTCGTAGCGCTCGCCGTCCCGCTCGTAGAACAGTTCAGCGCTATCTTCGACGTAGTTGAGGTCCCGCTCCGTCACGCGGCCGCCCGCGTGCTCGATTGCGCCGGCCAGCCACTCGAGCTCAGCGTTCAGGTGCCCAAGGTCCATGGTCCAATGGTGTCCCCCCGCGCCGCGCTGGCACCTACGGCCCGACCGGTCCCTCGCTCAGCGTGACGAGCGGCGGCGGCGGACGATCGCCCCAACGCGCATCACGCCGACTATGTGTTTGTCAAAAAGGCCGATGAGTTCGTTGGGCGGCTGTGCATATCGCCCTGATCTGGCGACTTCGGCGATTTGTAATCGAGCCTCGAGCTAACCAATCCCGGGCGCCGTGGGCGGTGACCCGCGCCTGGTCGCGACCGCCACGGCCTGTGCGCGACCAGGGCCCGGCATTACCTGCCCGCCATCCACAGTGTGGCAAGGCGGTGCGGGATCCGTCGGCTGAGGGCGGCTCTTGGCGCGGTTGCCACCGGAGCGCCGATCATGTTCGGTAAGGACGAGGATCTCATCGGAGAGGTCGCGTTTGCCCTCCGCTGCCCGCAGGGCACCTGGCGGGGTGTGGTGGCGTCGCTGGCAGGGTGCCAGGTCAGGGCTGGCGGTCCTTGCGGGCGGGTGGCAGGCGGGGCCACCAGCCGGGCACGGCCCGCCGGTAGGCCTGGTACTGGGCGCCGTACCGCCGGGCCAGCGTGGGCTGTTCATACCCGTAGACGAACGCGACGACGGCGGCGGCCACGACGGTGGCGTAGCCCAGCAGGACCGGGCGGCTCAGTAGCAGGGCCTGGCCGGTGATGACCGCCAGCACCGCCAGGTACATGGGATTGCGGACGTAGCGGTACAGCCCGCGTACCACCAGCTGCTGCGTGGGCGCCGGTGGTGCGGGGGTGCCCTGGCCCTGGATCGCGAACTGCGCGAACGCGGCGAGGAGCGCCGCAGCGCCCACACCGGTCAGCACCGCCCCGGTGATCCGCGCCGGCGCCGGATAAGCGGCGCCCATTCGCCATCCGGTCAGCCACCAGGGCACCAGCCCGGCCACTACCCCGGGTGCGATCACGAGGAAGACCGCGCTGCCGGCGGTGGCTGTTATCTTCCGCATCGGCCGTCACCCAGCAGCCAGCCGGGCACCCTTGATGCCCCGGCACCGGCCTGGCGGGCGGGGTCACGTTGTCGCAGGCCGGAGCACAGATGGTTCGCCGTGGCTGCGGTGAACTCACGGATACCCCGTGAGCCGAGGATGCGCACCACCCTGCCAGGGGTGAAATACTGCTCCGGCGGCACGATGCCGGCGAAGGCGCCGAGGAACCGGTCGGTCTCCTGCTGGTCGGCGGCGACGGCGGCGAGGAAGTAGCGCTGGCCGGGCGTGACCGGGGGAAAGGCGGCGAGGCCGAGGGTGAAGTCGTACATGCCGCGGATGGCCCAGTCGCGTCGGCGCTGATGGTCGCGGAGCGCGCCGGCCAGTGGCCGGCTGCCGCCCAGCCCCGCAACGACGGCGGCGGACAGGTAGCTGGCATCGCGCAGCGCGTTGGTCATGCCCTGCGCCGAGACCGAGTCCATGACGACGCCGGCGTCCCCGGCCAGCGCCCACCCGGGCCCGTGCGAACACCGGAACGTGTTGGGCTGGTCGGGCGTGGTGCGCAGCCGCTCCGCCCTCTTGCCGCTGCGGACACGCTCGCCCAGGTCGCCGCACATGCCGAGCGTGCGCAGGTAATGACCCTCCAGGTCACCGCGCGCCGACGCGAACTGCGTCATCGGCGCCGCCGCATAGACCATGGTGAGCTCGTCGTTGGTGGGGAAGACCGCCACCGCGCGGCCCGGCCGCTGATACAGCTCACCACCCGAGACCGGAACCCCGGCCCAGTAGGAATAGCTGGCAAACGACCGCACTGGCCGCTCGCGGTACCGGCGCGCGCCGACCGCGCCGGCCACCAGCGACCGCTTCCCGTCGGCCCCGATCACCAGGCTCGCGGTCTCGGTCACCTCCGGGCGGCCGCGGGCGCTGCCCCGTATCCCAGTGACCCGGCCGCCCGAGGCCGTCACTCGCGTCACCCGGAAGTTCTCGCGGACCTCCGCCCCGGCCTCGCGCGCCGCCTCGACCAAGATTGAATCGAGCAGGGTCCGTCGCGGGCTGTACAGGGCCTCCACGCCCTCATACGCGGGGAACTGCCCGTCCATGACCAGGCCGGCGCCGGCGTCGAAACGCACCCGGCGGGTCGGCGGCGTGCCCGCCGCCGTCAGCTTGCCCAGCAGGCCCCACCGGTGCAGCAGCGCCGCGCCCGGGACCTGGAGCTGATGGGAGGAGATGGTGTCACTGGGAAACGAGACCCGGTCCACCGCCAGCACCCGCAGCCCTTGCCGGGCGAGCAGCATCGCGGTGGCCGCGCCGGCCACTCGCGCCCCCACCACGATCACGTCGTACCGGCCAGCACCCATCGCTGCCTCCCACTGTTCAACTTCCATACGCTACCGTATGGAAACTCCATACGGTACCGTACAGTCATGGCGGGGCAGAAAGCAAGCAGCCAGCGGCGGCTCACCCGCGACGACTGGATCACCGCCGCCCTGGGCGCGATCGCGGACGGCGGCCTGGCGGCGGTGGGCGTCGAACCGCTCGCCGCCCGCCTGGGCGCCACCAAGGGCAGCTTCTACTGGCACTTCAAGAACCGGGACGCGCTGCTCGAGGCCGCGATCAGGCGCTGGGAGAAGGAGACAACCACCGACGTGGTCGCGGAGATCACCGCCGCCCACGACGCCCCGGCCAGCCAGTTCCGGCGCCTTGTGGTCGGCGTCATCGAGCGCGCCGAGCAGGACCGGGTAGGCCCGGCACTGCTCGCCAGCGCCACTCATCCTGCGGTCGCACCGGCACTGGAGCGGGTCACCGCCGCCCGGCTCGGCTTGATCGCCACAGTGTTCCGGCGCCTCGGTTTCCCCCCGGCCGAAGCCCGCCGGCGCGCGCTCCTGGCCTATAGCGCCTACCTCGGCCACGGCCAGCTCGCCCACTCCACCCCCGGCGCCCTGCCTGCGACCAGGGCCGGGCGGCGCGCCTACCTCAACGACGCCATCCACGCCCTCACCACGCGATGACGCGCCCGGTCCTAAGCGTGCTCCGTTCAGGGCGTTTCACTGCTCACTCGCGTCACCCATGGCCGGGGCGGAACGTCCGCAGGGCTGAACGCCGCGCTCAGATCCTCGCGATCTGCGCGGACAGATGAGACAGGCAGACCACCCTCATTCCGCCCCGAACGGCGGGATTGCGCGCGTTCTCGTAGGACTTCTCCATCGCTTAGCGTGACGCCATCTGCCGATCCCGACCGCCGACTCTATGCATCGGCACTGGTCTGAGGGCGCCGTCACGCCAGTGCGCGCCGCCCCCAATGCCGTGTAGAAGAGCGTGTTCGCGGTCGCGGGCTTGCCGTCGGCGGGGCTTGGTGGCCGGCGGGTCCCGGTTACGGACTGTGATTGCTGACAGGCGCCGCAGGACGCTGGGCGTGACCGCGGCCGGCGGCTGCGATGTGCGTCACTCCTGATGGAGACGCTGCGACAGTCGTTTCGAACAGGACCGGGACCGGAATTCTCTTGTTGGTGGCGTCAGCTCGGTGAACGTGGTGGCTTCGGATCTAGCCGGCGAAGGTTTCCGGCCGGCGCCATGCTAGAGACCAAGCCGTTCGGCGAGTTCAAGCGCCTGCCGTGCCCAGCGGGCGTTGAACAGGAGAACGCGGCTGCGTTCCCGGAACTTGAAGGCGGGATCGATCTCGCCGCCTCCCCCGTAGCGGTACTGCCGGGCGTGCCGGACCTGCGCCAGGGTGAGCGCCGCCAGCCAGTCGTACTTCACGGCCGAAGACCACATGCCGAGCTGGACGAGCCGGGGGTCATCATCCCAGCCGGCTGCCCGCAGGCCGCGAAGGTAGCCCTCGAAGACGACCTGCTCCAGGCGGGGCAGGTCCCCGGCCGCGATGAAGTGGTCAAAGGCCGCATCGGGCACGAGGTTTCCGGCGTCTTCACCAACAGCCCCGAAGCCGGCGAAGCTCCAGTCGATGAGGGCGACCTGGCCTCCGGGCTGGCGGATGAGGTTCTTGGGCCAGAAGTCGAGGTGGCAGAGCGTGCGGGGCAGGGACTCGCTGATGGCATACAGCCGCTCCCGGTGGGCGTGGACGAACACGACGCCGTCGCGCAGCCCGGCCGGGAAGGTCTCGCGCACGACCGGGTGCTGCCACGCGTCGTCATCGTCGAGCAGCTCCCATTCCGCCGGCTTCTCCGAGCTGTACTCGCGCAGGAAGTCCCTGCTCAGCCACGAGACCGGCGGAAGCGGCCGGCCGCGCAGGAAGGGAGCCTGGGCGCGGCCGAGTGCCTCCGCGGCCGGGCCGTAGGATGCCACGGGCCAGGACTCGCCGGGTTCGCCGTCGGCCCATTCCAGCAGCAGCAGCGCTTCCCGGTCGTCGATATGCGCCCCCAGGCAGGCCGGCGCCACGATACCGCTTCCGGCGTAGGCGCCGGCGAGATGGTGCTGGTAGGCGAGCGGCTCCCGGCGCCAGTACGTCCACCGGTGCGGGTCGTGATCTCGGGCCGTCCAGTGAGCGTCCCACGGCGTGACGCCCGGGCTCCGGTCCGACCTGGTGTACTTCAGCACCGCTGGCTGGCCTGCGCTGGTGCGGACCTGCCAGACCGCGGAACTCAGCCATCGATTGTGCGGCAGCTCACCGGCAGTGACGCCGCCCGCATCGACTCCGAGGCGCTCCAGCAGCTCCTCGACCGTCGGCGGCACCCCACCAGCCTGTCCCACCCGCACCAGCCCGGCAAATCGCGGTTCCCCCGGGCAGCGCCCGCAGCCACCCGCCGGCCCGGTTACCCATCGCCGCGCCCCGGCGGGCAGTCACGCGCCCGCGGCGCGCGGGGGCGCTTGCCTGAGCTGGATGGCTCTGCCACTCGGGTGCGGGTGCCGGGACACACGCCAGCGGGGAACAAGGTCCGCCGCCAGTACGAACATCGCCGCGTCATCGTCGGTCCGCTCATGCAAGGCCGCCCGCTCGCAGGGCAGCAGCCCCGCGGCCACCGCCTCGGCCAGCAGCGCATGCCGCGGCCGGTGCGCCCCGCCAGCGGTGTCCTCGGCCAGCAGCCGGGCCGCCGCCAGTTCCCGCAACCCGCCGCGCACCGCCTCGCCGCCCAGCCCGCTAACCTCACCGAGCAGGTCCTCGGGCAGCGGCCGACCCGCCACCGCCAGCGCCGCCAGCACCACCCGGGCATCCCCCGCGCACCGGCCCGCCCGCGCCGCCAGCAACTCGGCCAGCCGGGCCGGCAGCCCCGCCGGGACCCGCAAGTCACCACCCGGCTCGCTGGCCAGCGCCGCGGCCACCAGCTGCTCGCGCGTACAGCTCATCGACCACCGGCGGCGGCACAGGCCCGCCCGCCAGCGCCGCGACCTGCTCCGCTGCCTCCGCCGCGACAGCGGGCCTAGCCGGATCTCCTCCACCCCGGCGCTGCCCCGCACATGCGCCAGCCAGCCCGCCACGGGCGCCGCCAGCGGAGCCTCATCACCACGGCACGTCACCACCAGCGTCACCACACCCCGGCGGACCGTCCGCGCCAGGAACGTCAGGCAATCCAGCGTCGCGGTATCGGCTCAATTCACATCCTCGACCACCAGCCCCACCCCCGCCCCGGACTCCCCGGCCACCGCCTCCAGCAGCTCCGCCACCGCGGAAAACTGCCGCTCCCGCCATCCCTCACTGCGGTCCCCAGGACCCGGGTCATCACCTGGCCCCAGCCGCGGCAGCAGCCGCTCCACCTCCCCCCGCACATACCCCGGGGCCGCCGCCAGCGCCGCCTCCAACAGCCGCCCGCCCTCCAGCGCGCCCAGCTCGCGCAGTGCCTGCATCACCGGCAGCAGCGGCAGCGTGCCCGCCAGCGGCAGGCACTCCACCCGCACCATCACCCATCCCGCCGTCGCCGCCCGGGCCATTGAGGCAGCAAACCGGGTCTTGCCCACCCCTGCATCCCCCACCACCAGCACCAGCCCTATGCGCCCAGGTCAACCCCCGCCAACCAAGCCGCCAATCGGCCAAGGGACCCGCGCCAGACTCCTTCGGTGGCACCCGGCTCAGCCGCCGCAAGGATCGTTCGGGTGCGTCCATACTGGCCAGCCAGCCGACCAAGACAGCCGCGCGAACACTCCTCCAGGATCGTCGCGCGCAACCGTTGAGCGGCTACGCTCCGCGATCTCATAGCCACCGTTATAAGCAGCCTGCTCGGATCATCCCCGGGCTCGCGTCGTGGCGCCAAGCGTGCCTATTGCCAACGAGGATCGTCTTGTCTTACCTGACTGATTAGGCACGCCGTCGTGATCACAGCCGGGCCCGGCTGGATCAGGCAGCTCGCCGGGGTGGCGAGTGGACTGGTGCCCGTTAACGGGCGTTCAGCGGACAGCCAGCTTGTGCTCGCGAAAGGCGTGTTGAGAAATGAGACGTGCCTGGGTCCCGGCTAGAGCCACGCCCCGGTGCCTGCCGTTCCGGAACCGGCCGGGTTAGCCGATGCGCCACCAGGACGGCGCCGGAAGCAGCGGCGGTGCCTCCACCAGCGGCCCCGGCAGGCTGGTCACCAGGGCGGGGCCGGGCATGCCCGGCCGCCAGGCCAGCAGCTCGCCGCGGTCTCCCTGGCTCACCGTCGCCAGCAGCCAGCGCCCGGTGGCGTCGAACGCCAGCCCGGCCCAGGTCAAAGGTGGCAGCTCGAGACCCGGCACAATGTCAACCCTGCCCGTGCGCAGGTGCAGGACCGCCACGTCGGACGGCGGGCCCGCAGCGGCCGCAGCGAAGCGGGGATCTGGCCTGGCCCGCGTGAGCTGGAAGGCGGCCAGCGTGCCGTCGGGGCTGAACACGGGGCTGGCCAGGTCACCCGAGACCGGGATCCGCCCGGCCGGCAGCTCGGCCGTGGTTATTGGCCGCCCCGTGGTCAGGTCGACGCTTTCCAGGGTGCAGGTGCCGTGGGCCGGCTGCGCGGCGCAACCGTGCAGGCTCACCAGCAGGACGTGGCCGGCGGCGCCCAGCGGGGAGCCCCCGCCGAGGTGGCGCAGCACCGCGCCGGTGCCCGGGTCGAGGAGTTCGACGGTGGGCCGCCGGCCCGCCGGTGGGCGGTAGGCCACCACCACCAGGCCAGCCGCCGTGTCCGCGACCGGGACGGTGTTCGACTTGACCGTGACTGGGCGGCCCCCGGTCCGCGGGCTGAGCACCCGGGTGAGCACGGCACGGGGCCGGTAGGTCACCGCCCACGCACGGTGCGGGCCGCCGGGCAAGGCGCCCGCGGTGATGCCGTTGCGGTGCGCGGCGCCAGCCGCGATCCGGTAGACCCGCACCGAGGCGCTGAAACTAAAGCACGGCACGTCGAAGGCGTAGGCGGCGCCCGGCCCGGCGACCACGCTGGTGACCTGCCAGCCGTGGCCTGGCAGCCCCGGCAGCGGCCCGGAGACGGCGCCGCCGAGGGTGACCTGCCGCAGCCCCGTGCCACCGACCAGCACCCTGCCGTGGACATCGGCGTGCTGCCGGGCCAAGTGGATCTGCGGCAGGTAGACGGCCGATCCGCACGCCCCCGCGGCCGAGGGCCACGCGGCCACAGACCCCGCCGCCGGCGTGCGCGACCCGGGAACCGGCGATGCGGCGGTCGCCGGCGACCTCGACGGCGAGGACGCGGCGCCGTGGTGGGGCCCAGCGCGGGCGACTACCACGCCGGCCAGCACCGCCCCCGCGGCAACTCCGGCGACCGCCCACACCCACCGCGGTGGCCGGGGCCAGCCACCGAACTCCGTCACACCCTCTGATGGCATTGCACACCCTCGCCCCTATCGTAAGCGGCGGCAGGCGAAGGTATCAGCTAAGACCCGGGAGGCGCCAGAGGCTGGCCATCGCCGGTACACGTGTCTCCAGCCGGCACCCGGCACCGGCGCCCCAGACCCCTCCGTGAAGCCGCCCGGCGTGTCCGAAACCCGCGCCGGCTTGCCCTGCGTACAAGGCCCGCCGTCGTGACATACCTCAAGCCGCTGCACCCCAACCCAGGTTCCTGGTCAGCGGACCTGCTCCCACGGCCTTCTGGCCAGCCGGAGCCCGATGCCCTGCCACGCAACGTGAGCGCCGTAGGCGTCCCCTGAACGATCGCAGGCACGCCTAACGAATAGGAACAGTCAGCGACGATGCTCGACCATCCAGATCGATGCGCGCAGATCGTCCGATATGGCACACAGCCCGAGCGGTCACCGCTCACAGGCCGGCTGGCAAGCAGAACGGCTCCGCGCGCGTTCTTCTGACCTTCCCTTGTTACTCAGGGTGATTTGATCGAGCAAAGCAGCCCGGGGGGCGAGCCTGGGTTGGCCCAGCACGACCAGTCTGCCGGGGGTTGCCGTCGCTCGTAGGCCGAGGTACCGCAGCCCGTCCCCCGATGGGTAACCGAGCGCGCTGTCCGCGGCAGAAGCGAAGGTCACGCCGAGCCCTGGCGATGCATAAAAATACGACCTCGCCGCTGTCTGCGCCGCCGTGGTCGGGATTGCCTACCGTGCGAAGAGCTCTTGATAACCGCGCGCCGCGACGCCGTTAGGCGCGGCTCCGTCTTTCAGACCCTTGTCGAGCAGGGCAGCGAATAACCGGTCATTATGTGAGCCCGGGAGAGTGCGGTGATCTTCGATTCCAGGCAACGGGTCGCGATGGGGATGTTGTCAAGCGTTCCTCTGGGGGTGGGAGGTGGGAAACGGCGCCCGCCTGCCGACGGACACGTAGCGTGACGATTCTGCGGAGACCTGGCTAGGTTGCGGCCCGCAGGTCGATGGCTTCGATCACGTCGGCGGCGGGCACTCCGGCCCGCATGTTGACCGCCAGGACGTCGGCGGCTGATTCGGCGTCGAAGATGCAGATCGCCCGGCCGGATCCGGGGAGGAAGAATCCTCCCCGGTACTTGACCTCGCGGCCGGCCGCGCTGGAGCGGCGGGAAGCGTCGGCGGCGGCACGCTGAGCGGCAGCGTACTGGTCCCGGGTCACCCCGGGCAGGTCGCGGAACACGAGGAATGAGGGCACCAGCCGACCTTAGGGCCGGGGCTGCCCGTGGCGGATCGGGGAAAGGCCGTACCGGAGGTACGTATTTGCGGGCGGCTGCTGTTTGCCCGGTTGGCGCGCTGGTTCTGCCGGTTACCTGGTGGCGGTATGCCCTGGGCTCGCCGGCTCTGCCACAGTAGAGGTGGCGACGACGATCGCGGCGACCTGTGCCCGGTTGGCGCAGCCGAGCTTGGCCATGATCCGCCCGGCGTGGGTGTCGACGGTCCGCTCGGCGATGAACAGCCGCGCGCCTATATGCCGATTAGTCAAGCCACGTGCGATCAGTTCGGCGACTTCGCGTTCCCGCCTGGTCAGCACGGGTGGAATGCCTGTTGCGGCTGGGGCAGGCCCACGATCCTGGCCCGGCCACAGCGCGGCGGTGATCTGGTCGCCACGGCCGAGCAGGCGGCCCGCCTGCTGCGCCATTTCCAGCGACGGGCCGAGCTCGTCGCGAGCACGGGCCTGCAGCGCGTGGAGGCTGGCCTGGGTGTAAGCGAACGGCTGGCCGCCGGTGCGCTCGCTGAGAGTCTCGATAACGCCGAGCAGCAAGGCTGCGCGCGGCCAGTCGCCGAGCGCCCCGCAGGCTTCGGTGAGCAGGCTGGCCGCCCTCAGCAGCCCCCACCGCTCTGGGAGCACCTCAAACACGCCGAGGGCCTCGCGCAGCACCGCGATGGCCTCGGCTGGCTTTCCTTCCCGGGTCAGGCAGTCCGCGAGCGTCATCTGGCCGTAGCCGCGGAGCCGACGGTCTCCTGTCCTGGGGAACAGGTCGATACACGCACTGGCCAAGGATTTGGCGGCGACGATATCGCCGGACAAGACCTTGACAATGGCGCAACGGAACAGGGCGACACCCTCGACCCAGGCATCACCGGCCTGGCGGGCCAGCGTGAGCGCGCGGTCGCCGGCCTCGGCCGCGCCGGCCGAGTCCCCGCACAGCACGCGGGCCTGGCTGAGATGGGTCAAGGCCCGTGCCTCGCCGTGCTGATAACCGCAGCGCTGGGCGCACTCGATGCTGGCGGTGAGCAGCTCCTGGGCTTGCTCCTGCTTGCCCCGGAAGCTGGCGATCAAGCCCAGCGCGCCCAGCGCCGCGGCCCGAGCACGATCCGGCCCGCTACCGCGCGCCAGCGCATCCTCCAGCCAGTCGGTAGCCTCGCGCAACTGGCCACGAGGGTGCCAGTAAGTCCATAGTCCCGCCGCGAGCTGCAGGCCCATGCCGGCCCGGGTCTGGTCCTCGGCGCACCAGGAGCGGGCCGCCCGCATGTTGCCGGTCTCCTGGTCCAGCCGGGCCGCCCAGACAGCCAGGCCGGGACCGAGCATCTCTGTCGCTGCCTGCCTGGCCAGCTCCACGTAGCAGCGGCCGTGCCGTTCCCGCACCTGATCGAGTTCGCCGGCTTCGGCAAGCCGCTCGGCGGCGAACGCCCGGATCACCTCCAGCAGCCGGTAGCGGCTGCCTTCCGGCTCGTGGTCCGCTTGCACCAGCGACTTGTCCACCAGCGCGGCCAGCAGCCCTGCCACCTCCTCCGGGGCGACCGGGGGCAGGGCGCACACGGCCTCGGCGGCCTCCAGCGCCCACCCGCCGGTGAACACCGCCAGCCGCCGGAACAGCGCCTGTTCCTGCTCAGACAGCAACTGGTGGCTCCACACAACGGAGGCTCGCAGCGTCTGGTGCCGGGCCGGGCCAGCTCCGATACGGGCCAGCAGCCCCGGGCTGCCGGTCAGCCGGCCGGCGATCTCTGCCAGGCTCAGCGCGCCAGTTCGCGCCGCGGCCAGTTCCAGGGCCAGCGGATGCCGTCCAGGTGAAAGCAGATCGACGTGACCGCTGCCACCTCGGCAGGGCCGATTGCCAGGCCGGGCCGGGCCGCCCGGGCCCTATCCAGGAACAGCGCGACCGCTTCGAAGCTCTCCAGGTCCTCCGGGGCCGGCGGGTGCTCAGGCCAGGGGAAGGTCAGGGAAGGCACCCGCCAGGTCACCTCGCCGGCAACTCCCAGGCTTTCCCGGCTGGTCGCCAGCACCACCACGTCCGGGCAGGAGCCGAGCAGCGCGGTCACCAGATCCGCGCAGGGGCCACGCAGATGCTCACAGTTGTCTGCCACCAGCAGCCGGTGCTGGCCGCGCAGCACCCGGGCCAGCCGCTCAAGGACGCCGGTGTCGGCCCGCTCCTCCACACCCAGGGCCCGGGCCGCTGCACCAGGCAGCAGCGCCGGATCGGAGACAGCGCTCAGCTCGATCAGGTCGGTCCCATCGCCGAAGCCGGCCGCCACTCCAGCCGCTACCTCGATGGCCAGCCGGGTCTTGCCCACCCCGCCCGCACCGGTCAAAGTGACCAGCCGGTTGGCCGCCACCAGCCGCGCGACCTCCGCAAGCTCGCGCTCCCGGCCGACGAACCGGGTCAGCGGAACCGGCAAGCCAGGCGGCCAGCCACTCCCGGCCCTGGTCAATGGGCCCTCGCGGTCTGTGCCCGTGATGCTCCCCACCCCCGTCCATAAAGCAACCACTTCCGCGCTACGAAGGTCAAGAGCTGACGCGCCCGCAACCGGGGGGGTAAGAAAGGGGGCGGCGCCAAAACTACGTACCTGATGTACGCCTTTCCCCCGATGCCCAGTTTCGCGGTCAGCGTCTACGGTCACCCCGGTGGCTGGTGCCGCCCGTGAAACCAGCCCTGCACGGGAGGAAGCAACATATGCATTATGGACACTGGCCGACAGCAGCAGGCCCACCGATAAGGCTGGCCGCGAGCGCCGCGCCCGGCCGCCGCGCTCCGCGGGTTTGTGCCATCGCCGCCATGCTGGCCGCCTTTGCTGCGGCACCGGCCGCTGGCGCCCAGGCTTCGCCGCTGCCCGCACTGACCTGCTCCGATCACACCCTGGCGGTTCGTATCGCCGATCCCGGGCCGGCCGATCAGACCATGTGGGGACAGCTGTGCTACCGCGGCAGCCGCGAGCCGGCCACGGTACAACTGCTGGTGCACGGCGCCTCCTACAACCACCTGTACTGGAACTTCCCCTACGGGAACGGCTACTACTCCTACGTGGACGCCGCCACCGCGGCCGGGTATGCGACCTTCGACATCGACCGAATCGGGGACGGCAACAGCTCCCACCCGCCCAGCGCGCAACTCGACCTGACCGCCGGCGCGGTCGCGCTGCACGACGCGGTCACCGCGCTGCGCACCGGAGCCGTGGACGGGCACGCCTTCGCCCACGTGATCATGGTCGGGCACTCCGTCGGCTCGGTCGAGGCATGGATCGAGGCCGCCCGCTACCACGATGTGGACGCCATCATCGTCACCGGCGCCCTGCACGCCCTCAACCCAGGCCTGCCCGCGCTGGCCCAAACCGATGTGTACCCGGCGGCCGACGATCCGAAGTTCGCCAGTTCCGGGCTCGACCCCGGCTACCTGACCACGGTGCCCGGCACCCGCGAATCGCTGTTCTACGACCCGGCCACCACCAACCCGGCCGTGGCCGCCCTCGACGAAACGACCAAGGACACCTCGACCCTCGGCGAGTTCGGCGGCCTACTGTCGATCACCAGCGTCCCACCTGCCCAGCAGCCCTCCGCCCAGATCACCGCGCCCGTGCTGGTGATCGTGGGCGAAGACGACAACATCTTCTGCACCGGGGTAACCGCCTACAACTGCGCCAGCATCGCATCGGTCCGCAGCTTCGAAGCCCAGTACTACCCCCCTCAAGCGCACCTGAAGGTGGTCGTCATCCCCGGCACCGGGCACGACCTCGCCCTGTCCACCACCGCCCCCCTCACCGACGCCGCCATGATCGCCTGGTCGCTGCCGGTGGTCGCACCCTGAGGCGCCCGGGAAGCGAGGGAACACCGGACAGGCAGGTCCGCAGGGTCCAGCAGGGCCATCCACCGCAGGGGCCGGCACCGACGCCAGCATTCCCAACAACGGCGGCAATGACTCCCTGTCCGCCATCAGCGGCACGACCGTCGTGTACACGCATGAGGATACGCTCCGCGCCGCACCCTGCCGCGGACAGGACACAGCACTCGTCTAGCCGCTTCGGGCAGCCATGCCCTCTGCCAAGACCATGACCAACGGAGGCCATGATGATGTTCCTGGACTGCCCGGCCTACCTAGACCAAGACGGCGCCGCACGATGCGGGCTTCCCGCAGAGGTCAGGTGCTGGTTCACCTTGGACTCGACCGATGGGCCCCTCGAAAGCGCCATGATCAGATGCCCGGTCGGCCACTGGCTCAACGGGCCCATCGAATTCCTCACCTGGCAAGATAGGCACAAGCGAGATCTGGGTGCTGCCGCAGTTGCTTCCAGCAGCGAGCGTAACAGCCGCACCGGCGCCCGCGATGGCTCTGATGGCAGCGGCGGACCCGCCGGGGTGATCACCGGGAAGCCCGGACGGGAAGGCTCCCTCCTTAAACAGCGCTCCGCTTACTATTTGGGGGGGCCCGCCCGCCTATGGGACAGCGCCATGCGCCTGCGCCGCAGGCGCACCGCATCTGATCAGCTGATCGACTAACCCGGCGGCAAGGAGAATGTGATGCGCGAGCATGGAAGGTCGCCTGCCCGGCTGGGCTCCGCGGAGCGGCGGGTTGCTGCGCGGTTTGCCGAGGTTGTGTGCCCGCCGGAGGTGCGCGCCGGGAACCTGAGAGACAAGTTGCTGGCTGAATTCGAGTCACTGCTGCAGGTGGTGCCATCCGGCGTGCGGTGGTCGGTCCGGGGCGGGCTGGTCGCCTTCGATCAGGGGGCGCGGTTGTACCCGCGGGCGCGCGGGCGCCGGTTCGCCCGGCTTGCCGACGCGGATGCCGAGGCCTACCTCCGTGTGGTGCTGGCCCGCCGGGGCGCCGGGCTGGGCACTGCGCTGCAGCGGATCAAGGGCCTGGTCGTGTTCTGCTACTACGAGTTGCCTGAGGTGAAAGATCAGATCGGTTACCGGCCGGACGCCTACATCGCTGCGGTGTCGCGGCGCCGCCTGGCGTCCTATGGACCGCAGATCCGGGCCGGTGAGGCGGCGGTGCTTGCGCCCGGCGCCGGCCCGGATGCGGGGACGCGGCCGGGCGTGCGGAGAGACCGGCCATGAGCGCGGTCATCCCCGCCGGGCTGACCCGGCAGAGCGAGGTGAGCGCGGATCTTCACGTCGACTGCGGGGTGGTGATCGTCGGATCCGGGGCAGGAGGGGCGACGATGGCCGCCGAACTCGCGGACGCGGGCGTGGATGTCGTGGTGGTCGAGGAAGGCGGATATCACCCGACCGAATCGTTCACCGCCGAGACCGGCCGGGCACTGCGGACCTTGTACCGTGACGGCGGCCTGGGCCTGGCGCTGGGCAAGCCGCCGGTGCTGTTCTCCGAAGGGCGGTGCGTCGGCGGGTCTACGGTCGTCAACGGCGGCATGTCCTGGCGCACCCCGGGGCGGGTGCTGCGGCGGTGGGCCGGGGAGGAAGGCGTCGCCGCGATCAGCGAGCAGGACATGGAGCCGTACTTCGCCAAGGTGGAGTCGCGGATTTCGGTGGCACATCAAGATCCCGAGACAATCGGCAAGGATATGCGGCTGCTGAAGGCCGGTGCCGTTGCCAAGAGCTGGAAGATCATCCCGAATCTGCGTAATCAGCTGCATTGCGCCGGCACCAACAACTGTACGAACGGCTGCCCGACGGGCGCGAAACGGTCGATGCTGGTGACCAACGTCCCGCGGGCGCTGGCGCGCGGCGCGCGAGTGTTCGCGGACTGCCGGGTGGAGCGGATCACCCGGGCCGGGGGAACGGTCACGGGGGTAGCGGGCCGGTTCGTCCGGCCTGGGGGGCACCGCGGTCCGCGGCTGACGGTCCGCGCACCGGTGGTCGTGGCCGCCGGCGGCGCGGTGCAGACCCCGGCGCTGCTGGCCCGTTCGGGGCTGCGGTCCGCCTCCGGGCTGCTGGGCCGCAACCTCACCCTGCACCCCAACGCCAAGGTGATCGCCTTTTTCGACGAGGAAGTGGCCGGCTGGCAGGGTGTGCATCAGGCCTACCAGGTCCGCGAGTTCACCGGCGACGGCATCCTGCTGACCGCGGTCAACCTGCCACCGTCGCTGGTCGCGCTCGGGTTGCCCAGCCATGGCCGGGACCTCGGCCAGGTGATGGGCGAGTACAACCACATGATCACGGCTGGCTGCCTGATCGAGGACACCGGTTCCGGGCGG
>DASXKD010000503.1:0-6392 GCA_036497045.1 Streptosporangiaceae bacterium
GGATAACTCTCGGCGAAGTTGATCGCCCAATCCAGGTGGCGCCGACGGACGGCCCGGCTCTCACCACGTGCCGCCAGCCGCGCCTGCCCGAACTGACGCAGGGTCTCCAACATCCGGTAGCGGGTCTTTGGTTCGCCGTTCTTGTCGGCTACGAGCATGGACCGATCGGCCAGCCCGCCCACCAACTCGAGAACACGCTCTTCGCTCACCGCACCGCCGGAACAGACGCGCCGGGCAGAATCCGTGGTGCACCCTCCTGAGAAGACCGAGAGCCGGTCGAAGAGGACGCGCTCCTCCTCTGAGAGCAGGTCGTAGCTCCAGGTGATAGTGGCTTCGAGGGTGCGCTGGCGGGGCAGGGCCGTCCGCGTGCCGCCGGTGAGCAGGCGGAAGCGGTCGTCCAGCCGGGAAGACAGTTCCTCGACGGCCATGCTCCTCACCCGGGAGGCGGCCAGCTCGATGGCGAGCGGCATCCCGTCCAGCCGCCGGCAGATCTGGGTAACGGCCCCCGCGTTCTGCGTGGTGATCTCGAAGTCCGGTTCCACCGCGCGGGTCCGGTCGGTAAACAACACCACCGCCTCGCTGCTTTGCAGCCCGTCCACGGCGCAGTCCTCATCCGGGATGGTCAGGGGGCGGACCTTCCACGACACCTCCCCGGGGATGTTCATCGCTTCGCGCGTGGTCGCCAAAACCTTCACATCCGGGCAGGCAGAAAGCAGGCGCCCGACCAGTTCGGCGCACCCATCCAACAGGTGCTCACAGTTGTCGAGGACGACGAGCGTGCGCCGGCGTATCAGGAAATCGGTCAGGGTGTCCATGGCGGGCCGGCCGGCTTGTCCCGGTGCGCCGACAGCCGAGAGGGCGGCGGCGGCGATCAGAGAGACATCGGACAGGCTGGCCAGCTCTACCAGCCAGGCGCCGTCGGGGAACCGGCCCAGCACGCCCGAGGCGAATTCCAGCGCCAGCCGTGTCTTTCCGGCCCCGCCCGGCCCGGTCAGCGTGACCAGCCGCGCCTGGCCGAGCAGTCCTTCCAGCCTGGCCAGGTCCTGCTCGCGGCCCACGAAGCTGGTCAGCGGCACCGGCAGATTATGCCGCGCCGGCGAAGGCACCCCCCGCCTGGCCACCTGCACCTCGGCGGCCGGGGCCTTGCCGCGGGCAGCCGCGACAAACACCACGCGCACCGGCCCGGCCAGCCCCAGCGCATCAGCCAGCAGCAGCGCGGTCTCCTTGCGGGCAGTGCGGCTGATGCCCCGCTCCAGGTCACTGACCGACCGCGGGGACAGCTTCGCCGCCTCGGCCAGCTCTTCTTGGGTCAGCCTCGCCCCGGCCCGCAGCTGCCGCAGCAACCCGGCGAAAGAAAGCGCAGGCTGCTCGGCCACGGCCCCAGCGACCCTCCCCAGCGCTCCGCCACAACGCTCCGCACCAACAATACGCAGGACCAGCCCGCCGCCGCCATCTCCACCCCGCCACCGCAGGCCCGGATGGGCCAGCCGCCCGCCGGCGCCGCGCCCAGGCCACGGCCGCAGCCGAGCACCGCCCTCCCCCGGCCGCCGCCAGGACCCGCCCATGCCCTCGGCCGCGCCGCCGCGCACCCCTGACCGTGCCCGAAACCGTGGGTTCTCCCGTGGGCCGGCCCGTGTGGTGCACACCCGCGCCGCCGCCAACAGTGGAATCAGCTGCGATGACTCGCCAGGACCCAACCGGCAGGCTCGCAGCGGCACACTGCGGCTGCCAACAGCCGTCCAAGAAGAGAGGTTTCGCCATGGCCGCCCTGATCGCGCTCCTCGCCATCGGCTTGTTCGCCTCGGGAGCTATCGCCGGAATCGTTGGCGTGGTGACCGTGGCCATCCGCCGGGAGGACCGGAAACTCACCCTGACCAGCCAGGCCCCCGACAACCTGACCCGCGCAGGGCGCTTGCTGAACGGAGTGTACGTTCGCGCTCCGCACCGCATTGCCGCTGCCGGCCGGCAGACGACACCACCTGTCTAACCCCGCCAGGTCGCATGCCCAGCAGCGCGCCGAGCGCCAGGATCACTCCAACTCGCCTCATGTCGACCGCCTCCCCTCGCCACCGCACTGTGGCCCGGTGCCGGGCATATCGGCCAGCCGGCCCGGAGGGCGGATCATCGGTCACAGGCCGAACCGGTAATGCCCCGCAGACAGGAGAAACAATCATGAAGCTTCGCACATCGCTCGCAGCAGCAGGCGCGGCCGTCGTCCTCGGCACCACGGGGGCACTGGTGCTCCCGGCCGTGGCCAGCGCGCACAGCGGTACGCACACGCTGGAGCTCATCGAGGTGCAGAATGGCACGGTCAGCTTCACCAGGGCCACAGGAGGCATCCGGAACACCGACGTCAACGCGGCGGGCAAGACCGTTGGCTTCGACATGCTGTACTTCGCGGCCACCTCACCGAGCACCGTCGCCGTGAACCTCACGGTCGACACCAAGGGCGGGTTCCTGTACGGCACGTTCACCTTCCATCCCAGGACTGGCGTGGTCACTAACGGCAAGGTGACCGGGGGAACCGGCGCGTTCGCAAAGGCCACCGGAACGATCAAGGTCAAGACCATCTCCCCCACCAAGCACGTCACCACGATCACCTACAGCGGCTAGCCGGCTACGGCAGCAGCATGCAGGCGGGGCGGTCCCCGCAGCGGGGACCCCCCCGCCTTGCCGGATCAAGATCAACATCCAAACTGACCCACTATCGAACCGGCCTTGATCTCCTGTCCAGCTGGCCGCCTTTGCCACTGACCACGGGCGCGACCGCTGGTTCCGGCTCTCGACGCGCCGCCACCATGAAGGAGTGCCCAAGCCCTGACAACGGGCACTGCCGGCCGAGTGCCAGAGACCGACAGCTCCCGGCCGTGGCCGGACTCCCAGGCGCTGCCTGAAGAGCGCACGCTAGCTTTCCGGACCATCCCTTCCAGTATGCGCAGGCGAGTTCAGCACCGGCTAAAACCGGCCAGAACTACCAGTTACGCGCGGCCACGGGCGCGGAGCAGACGCGATCATCGCCCGACCAGATCAGGCGGTTATCTGAAGCCGTTCCCGTCTACGCGGTGCCTGACCAGGACGTCTGTGGCGTAGACATGTAGCTGAACAGCGTTCACGCAGTAGCCGCTAAATTCGAAAAGCAGCAACGACAAGGGGATTCACGGAGGATCTGCGGCGGAGACAGTGTTCAGGTAACGTCTCCACGACGCAGCAAAAAGCACACAAAACACCCGCGGCGGCTACAGAGAAGACACCCAAATCCGGGCTGGAGATAACACTCGTTCTGGGTGGATCTGGAATGGTGCCCAATACGACGTGGCCGCGCGCATAATCGGATCATCTGTCGCCCGGTCAACCGGGC
Source organism: Streptosporangiaceae bacterium (assembly GCA_036497045.1). GTDB lineage: Bacteria > Actinomycetota > Actinomycetes > Streptosporangiales > Streptosporangiaceae > DASXKD01. The sequence goes on from DASXKD010000503.1 coordinate 3,359, forward strand.
TTGTGCGCGCATGATTGCTGGTTCGCCGGGCAGGCCAGCGGCGGCCGGCGCGACCAGGGCGGCGGCGAGCGATCATGGATGCCCTTCTCCGGTGCGCGGATCAGCCCGGCACGCGGTACCCGCCGGGCAGGAATCATTCCTCCAGAGGACGCCAGCCAGCGTTACCTGGCACGACTGGCGGTGGTGACGGTGGCGCTGGCGTAGGCGCAGCCCTTGGTGTCGCAGAGGGTTACGACACCCTTGGGGGCGTTCCTGAGGCTGCCGGAGCCGGGGTCGGCGGGCACCACCGCGTCCTGGCGGAGGGTCCAGCTGCCACAGGCAGGGCATGCACCGGCTGCCGGGTCACCCCAGCGCTTGCGGGGGTTGGCCAGCAGGAGAGCCCCGGCGACGATGAGGCCGGCGATGACGAAGGCGGCGATGCCAATGACCAGCAGCCAGCTGGTCACGGTGCCGAGGGGCAGGAACGGGATCGCCTTGACGAACGCGCGCACCCGGAAGACCAGCACCCAGCCGATGGCGGCGCAGACCGCCGCCACGAGTAGCGCGAGGAGCAGGTTGCGGCCGGACCGGCGGTTCCTCTGCTCCCGCTTCGCCGCCTCGATCAGCAGATCCTCGTCAGTGGCCATACCTCTCCCGCCTCCTCCATGCCCGCGCGACTCCCTCCCGGAGACCGCAGTCCTGAGAACAGCATCGCTCAAATCCAGAACCATAGGCTACGTGGAACGCGCCGCCCAGCCGCGAGCACGTTGGGAGGATGCAAGGATGGTCCCTGTCCCGTTGAGACTCAGGGCGGCAAGTCATCCGAGCGCGCAAGTACCGATTCGGCCGTTCGGCTTTCCTGTAAGCGCATAACCGGATGAGTCGCCACACGGCAGGCGCTCCCTGCTCACCGCACCCCAAGACCCGTTCTTGCCAGGAGTCAATATCGATGACTGCCAGCACGTCTTTGACCCGTCTGTGGAGGCAAGCGCGGGCGCGTGCGTGATTCACGCCCAGTGGCCGGTGCCAGCCAGGCCGAATCTTAATGACCGGGTCATCGGGTGATCCCTCGGTCCGCCGATGGGCTGGTTACTGTAGCAGCATCCTCAGTGGGACTGAAAAATGCGGAGGCAGCCATGGCCGATGCGCCCCTGACCTCGCCGTTGCCCGCGGACGTTGGCCAGGCAATCCGCACGGCCAAGGCTCAGCTGCGCAGGCAGATCGGGGACGTCGCAGCCGTCTTCGCCGAGGTGGATGAGGCGATGAGGGCCGAGGTTGCCGCGGTGGCCGCGGACCGGGCGGCCGGGCGGCCGGTCTGGCCGGTGGTCCAGTTCCGCGACATCGCAGCCGGGACCGTGCCGGCCGGGGCGGCCGAGGCGATCCGCCGCCGTGGATGCGTCGTAATACAGGGCACGTTCCCCCGGCAGCGCGCCGAGGGCTGGGATGCGGACCTTGCCAGTTACGCAGCCCGGAACCGTTTTGCGGAAACGTACCGCGCCATCGATGACGGGGTCTTCGGCGGCCTGGCAGCGGGCAAGCCATCGATTTACCCCATCTACTGGTCCAGGCCGCAGATACAGGCACGCCAAGACGACAACATGGTGGCGGTCCGCAGGTTCCTGAACTCCTTCTGGAAGCACCAGTCTGGGGGGCGGATCTGGTTCGGCCCGGACAGGGACACCGCCTATCCCGATCGGGTGCGCCGCCGGCCTCCCGGCGCGAACTCGGCCGGGCTGTCCCCGCACACCGACTCCGGTTCGATCGAGCGCTGGCTGCTGCCGGCCTACCAGCAGGTTTTCCGGCATGTCTACGCGGGCGACTGGGCCGGGTACGACCCCTGGGACGCAGCGTTCCGCAGCGACGTGCACGAGTTCCCCTCGACCGTCATGTGCTCGGCGTTCCGCACCTTCCAGGGCTGGACCGCGCTCTCGGACATGCGGCCAGATCAGGGCGTCCTGCACGCCGTGCCGATCCCCGCCGCGATGGGCTACATCCTGCTGCGCGCCCTGCAAGACGACGTCGCCGGCGATGACCTGTGCGGCGCGGCCAACGGACAGTCCCTGCCCATCACCGGCCGGTATCACTCCGTGCTGCTCCCGGCGCTGACCCCCATCCCGGCGGTGCAACCCGGCGACACCGTGTGGTGGCACGCCGACGTGATCCACTCCGTCGGCGAAGTGACCGGTCAGCAGGGATGGGGCAACGTCATGTACATCCCGGCCGCGCCTTACTGCGAGAAGAACGCCGCCTACGCCCAAGCGTGCGGCCAGGCCTTCCTCACCGGCGCCAGCCCGGCCGACTTCGCCGCCGAAGACCACGAAACAACCTGGGCAGGCCGCGCCACCCCGGCCGACCTCAACGACACCGGGCGCAAGCAACTCGGCCTGCAACCCTGGTAACGGGCGCGGCAACCCGCGCGCCCTGCCAACATCCCGATCGGCACGCAGCCAAAACAATCGGGCGGCCACTTGCCCGCCGCGTGCCGACCACGCTCAGTTACTCAGCGTGATCAGGTCTCAGATTGGGCCTGCGGCCCTATCGACTGATACACGAGTGATCATCTCCGCATATCGGATCGAAAATCTAGCGAGGATCACCCGTGTATCTTGCGTTATACGCCCGAAGGGCTTTGGGTGATCTTCGATCACCCGTATAACGCCGATTTTGCGTGGCTCGTAATCGTTCTAGATCGACCGCGCGCCGGGCGCAGAGCACCCAGTTATGGACCTTGCATATCCGGGGGACAGCCCACCGCACCAGCCCGCACCCGGCCAGCGCCTCACCTGGGCAGCCCACAACCGGGCCACGGCGGCACCGAACCGGCTGACCGGGCAGCGTGCCAGACGGCCCAGGCCGGCTTAGTGCCGAGCGCACTGCCTAAGCACCTCAAGCCGGGAATCTAAACCCTCACCGGCCCCGGATCCTGGGCGATTGCCCGATCCGCGCCGCCCGGCCTTAGCGGCATCCTCGGAACCACGGTCAGTTCCGCACCGCTGAGGAGACCATGATGATCCAGCACACCACTGTGCAGGCCCTGGGACGGGCCCACCTGGCC
>DASXKD010000504.1:0-11184 GCA_036497045.1 Streptosporangiaceae bacterium
CAGAAGCGCTATGTGGACGCGATCGACGAGCACACGATCGTGTTCTGCATCGGCCCGGCCGGCACCGGGAAGACCTACCTGGCCATGGCCAAGGCGGTCAAGGCACTGCAGGCCAAGGAGGTCAACAGGATCATCCTGACCAGGCCCGCGGTGGAGGCCGGTGAGCGCCTGGGCTTCCTGCCCGGCACGCTGTACGAGAAGATCGACCCGTACCTGCGCCCGTTGTACGACGCGTTGCACGACATGCTGGACCCGGAGTCCATCCCGCGGCTCATGGCGGCGGGCACGATCGAGGTCGCGCCGCTCGCCTATATGCGCGGGCGCACGCTGAACGACTCGTTCATCATCCTGGACGAGGCGCAGAACACCTCGGCCGAGCAGATGAAGATGTTCCTCACCAGGCTCGGCTTCGGGTCCCGGATGGTGGTCACCGGCGACATCACCCAGGTGGACCTGCCGGCCGGCCAGGCCAGCGGGCTGCGGCTGGTGCAGGAGATACTCGAAGGCGTCGAAGACATCCAGTTCTCCAGGCTGACCAGCCATGACGTGGTCCGGCACCGGCTTGTCGGGGACATCGTGAACGCCTACGCCGCCTACGAGGCACGGACCGGTAGCGAGGCCGGCCCGGTGCGGGATGGCAGCCTGCGTGGCCGGGCCGCCGAGCGCGGCGATGGCCGGGCCGGGCCCCGGGGACCGCGCAAGCGGGCCCAGTGACGGGCCGCGCGCATGAGCATCGAGATACGCAACGAGTCCGGGGCCAGCGTGGACGAGCCTGCCCTGGCGGCGCTCGCCCGGCACGTGCTCGACGAGATGCGGATCCACCCCTTGGCGGAACTATCGGTATTGCTGGTGGATAGTCCCACCATCGCCGATCTGCACCAGCGCTGGATGGACGAGGAGGGTCCCACGGACGTCCTCGCCTTTCCCATGGACGAACTGCGCCCGCCGCCCCCGGGCAGCGACCGCACGGACCGCGGCGGGTCCACCGGCGGCGACTCCGGGCCGGTCACCGTTCTGGGCGATGTGGTCTTGTGCCCGGAGGTGGCCACCAAGCAGGCCCGCGAGGCGCAGCGCCCGGTGACCGACGAACTGGAGATGCTGTGTACCCACGGCATCCTCCACCTGCTCGGTTTCGACCATACCGAGCCCAGGGAACATGCCACCATGTTCGGGCTGCAGGACCAGTTGCTTGACTCCTGGCGCGCCGAGCGCGGCCCGATCGGGGACACGGTAGTGGAGCGGGACGAATCCGGATGATGCTGCGATGGCTTGGCTTCTTGCCGCCGCGGTAGTGCTCGCGGTGGCGGCCGGGCTGTGCGCCAGCGCCGAAATCGCCCTGTTCCGCATGGTCAGGGCGGGCGGGAGAGAGCGCGCCAGGGATGGCTCGAACGGTAACTCCTCCCCGGTGCAGGCGATCCTGGCGGAGCCGCGGCGGTACCTGAGCGTGCTCCTGGCGATCCGGGTGGGCACCGAGACCGCCGCCGTGGTGCTCGCGACCGCGGCGCTGGTGGGCCTGCTCGGCACCGGCTGGCATACGTTCCTCATCGCCCTGGCGGGCATGGCCGCGCTGCTGTACATCGTGGCCGGGGTCTGGCCGGTCGCCCTGGGCCGCCGTTACGACCGGCAGTTTGCCGGCGCCGCGGCGGCGGTGCTCGTTCCCACGGTCCGGGCCCTCGGGCCACTGCCGCGACTGCTGCTCGCGGTGGCCAACGCGCTGACCCCAGGACGGGGCGGCAAGGAAGGTCCCGCCGAGTCGGAGGAGGACCTGCGCGGGCTGGTGGACCTGCTGGGGGAGCGCAGGGTCATCGAGCCAGGCGAGCGCGAGATGATCCACTCGGTGTTCGAGTTCGGCGACACGATCGTCCGTGAGGTCATGGTGCCGCGGACCGACATCGTCTTCGCGGAGCGGGACAAGAACGTGCGGCAGGTGCTGTCGCTGGCGCTGCGCAGCGGCTTTTCCCGGATCCCCGTGGTGGGCGAGAACAAGGACGACGTCATCGGCATCGCCTATCTCAAGGACCTGGTGGCCCGGAGCCGTGAGCACCCCGAGGCGGAGACGGTCGAAAAGGTCGAATCGGTCATGCGCCCCGCCACGTTCGTGCCGGAGAGCAAACCGGTTTCCGTGCTGCTGCAGGAGATGCAGGCACGCCAGATCCACCTGGCGATCGTGATCGACGAGTACGGCGGCACGGCCGGGCTGGTCACCATCGAGGACATCCTGGAGGAGATCGTCGGGGAGATCGCCGACGAATACGACCAGGAGCGCCCGGTAGTGGAGTGGCTGGGCCCGGGGCGGGCCCGGGTCACTGCGCGGCTGCCCGTGACCGATCTGGAGGAACTGTTCGGGGTCACGATCGAGGCGGAAGACGTGGAGACCATGGGCGGCCTGCTTGCGCATGCGCTCGGCCGGGTGCCCATCGCCGGGTCGACGGCGACCGTGGCTGGCCTCAGGCTGACCGCGGAGAGCCTGGCCGGGCGGCGCAACCGGATCGGCACGGTGACCGTCGAGCGTACGGTGCGATCCCGGGCCGGCGCGGCTCCCAGCCACCCCGGCGCTGACCCCGGCGATGCGGATCTGCCCACACCCGGCTCGTGATCATGACCTTGCTGTTGCTGGAGGCACAGCAGAGTCATGATCACGACGGCGGGCCGCCTAGACTCGGCGCCGTGAAGGGCCTTGACGCCGAAGACCAGAAGATCGTCACGCTGGCGCGGTCGGCCCGCGCCCGGACCGGCGCGGCCGAGGGAGCGGCGGTGCGGGACGAGACCGGCCGCACCTACGCGGCCGCCACCGTGTCGCTGCCCTCGCTGCGGCTTTCCGCGCTGCGCCTGGCGGTAGCGATGGCGGTCTCCAGCGGCGCGACGTCCCTTGAGGCCGCGGCACTGGTCAGCGAGGCCGGCGCCGTCGACCCTGCGGACCTGACGGCCGTGGCCGACCTCGGCCCGCGAGCGCCCGTCTACCGCGCTGGCCCGGACGGGCAGCTGCGTGCAGCCGTTGAGCCCTAGGACAGCAGGCGGGCCACGGGTACGGGAGAATCTGCCCGTGGAAGCCGGCCAGCGCCCAACAGAGGAACCGGAGTTCCGGTCCGGGTTCGCCTGCTTTGCGGGCCGGCCGAACGTGGGCAAGTCAACGCTGATGAACGCGCTCGTCGGTACCAAGGTCGCGATCACAAGCAGCCGCCCGCAGACCACCAGGCGGGCCATCCGGGGCATCGTGCACCGTGGCGACGCACAACTGATCATCGTGGACACGCCCGGCCTGCACCGGCCGCGCACGTTGCTCGGGGAGCGCCTGGACAGCCTGGTGCGCTCCACGCTCACCGAGGTGGACGTGATCGGGTTCTGCGTGCCCGCGCCGGACCGCATCGGCCCCGGGGACAAGTACCTGGCTGCCGAACTCGGCGGGGTCAAGGGCACGCCCGTGGTCGCCATCGTCACCAAGACGGATCTGGTACCGCCGGAGCGGGTGGCGGCGCAGCTCGCCGCGGTGACGGACCTCGGTGACTGGGCCGACATCGTGCCCGTGTCCGCTGCTACCGGCTTCCAGCTCGACGTCCTGACGGACGTGCTGGTGGCGTACCTGCCGCCGGGACGGCCGCTGTACACCGACGGTGAGCTCACCGACGAGCCCGAGCAGGTGCTGGTCGCCGAGCTGATCCGCGAAGCGGTGCTGGAAGGCGTGCGGGACGAACTGCCGCACTCGATCGCCGTCGTGGTGGAGGAAATGGGGCCACGGGCCGGCCGGGACCAGCTCACCGACGTGCACGCGTTCATGTACGTGGAGCGGCCCAGCCAGAAGTCCATCGTCATCGGGGCCAAGGGCGCCCGGCTGAAAGAGGTCGGCACCAGGGCCCGGCAGCAGATTGAGGCACTGCTCGGCACCAGGGTGTACCTGGACCTGCGGGTCAAGGTGGCCAAGGACTGGCAGCGCGACCCGAAGCAGCTCCGCAGGCTGGGCTTTTACGACTGAGTGCCGAGATCCGCGGGCCGGGGGACGCGGGCCGTCTCCAGCTCCCACGACAGCTGCCGCTCCAGGACCGTGAAACCCAGTTCGGTGTTGATCGCCGTCATGTGCTCGTTGCCCTCGGCGGTCAGCGTCTCGATCTGGGTGAGCTGCGGCTCGTGCGCGGCGAGCAATTCCAGCATGGCCACCTTGACCAGCAGGCCGAGGCGGTGCCCCCGATGCGGCCCCGCCACGGCGGTCAGCGACTGGAAACCCCAGCCCGCGTCGAGCGGGTCGATCCCGAGCTGGGTGATAGCCACCAGTGCCCCGCCGCGCTCCGCCCTGGCGGCGAGGCTGTAGAACCGCCACCCCTGGTCAGTCAGCCGCTGGTCGGCCGCCCGGACCCGGGCGGCGTCCCAGCCCTGCGGCTCCTCCCCGGCGGCACGCGGGGAGTCGCCCTCGATCCCGAGCAGTTCGGCGACCTGCACCAGCCGGTGTTCCGCGGTCGGCCCTTCCCAGGACACCAGCGAATAGCCTGTGGCCGCGGCTGCTGCCGTCTCCCGCAGGGCGGCCAAGTGACCCGGCGCAATGGAGCGGAGCCGGAGCACCGCGAAAGTCCCGGTGAGCCGGTGGGCAGCGCCCAGGGAGCGGGCGAACGCTGCCCCGGCGGAGGCCTCGTCGGAGTGGCCAGTGAGCAGGGTCCGGCCGGCCTGGCGGGCGCGGTCCGCGGCATGGCCGAGCAGTGCCGTACCGAACCCGGCTCGGCGCCGCGACGGCGCCACCACCAGGTTGACGTCAGCTAGGTGCCGGTTCTCCCGCTCCGGCAGGCTGAGCAGGTACCAGCCACAGATCTTGCCGTCGTCGTCAAGGGCCAGCCACGCCTCCGACGGGTCTTCGGTCCAGCCATAACGGAGCCAGGCCTGGAAGGCTCGCGGGGACATTGGCGGCCGGCGCATGCCATCCGCACGGGCCGCCGCTAGATGGATGTCGTGGCATGCCCGCGCCGTCGCGGTGTCGCTCGCGGGATCGAACCGTTCGGTCCGCATGCTCCTACCCAAGCGCTGGTGCTGCCGGTCCGCCACCCCTGTTTCGCCACGGAACCCGGTAGGGGGTGGACGGGGGTCGCCCGGGTGCGGAGTTCTGTCCGCGCCCGGGTCATCCCCCGGCCGTGACGGAGGAACGGGCCTGAGGCCAGCCGGGGGGTTCCGGGGGGTCGTCCCCCGGGCCAGCACTTGCCAGCCGCGGGCGGATCGTAATGTCTGATAACCTTTTCCCGATGTTGCGCGGACTGCTTCTTAGCTGCCGCGGCGGGGCCCGATAAGGCCGGCTCCCTCGCCGCGGGGTTGAGCGTGCCGTCGGCTACCCGCCTGATTTGAGGGAGCAGTTCCGCAATGCGAGTACAACAATCCCCCAGTGGCATGCCCTGCCACCGATATGCCGCATTCCGCCCGGTACGCCTGCCGGACCGGACGTGGCCCGGCAAGACGATCACCGCCGCGCCCCGCTGGCTGTCCACCGACCTGCGGGACGGTAACCAGGCGCTGATCGACCCGATGAGTCCCGCCCGCAAGCGCACCATGTTCGACCTGCTGGTGCGGATGGGCTACAAGGAGATCGAGGTCGGGTTCCCGTCGGCGAGCCAGGCCGACTTCGACTTCGTCCGCAGCCTTATCGAGGACGGCGTCATCCCGGACGACGTGCAGATCTCGGTGCTCACCCAGGCGCGGGACGAACTGATCGAGCGGACCGTGCAGTCCCTGGCCGGCGCGCCGCGGGCCACCGTGCACCTGTACAACGCGACGGCGCCGGTGTTCCGGCGGGTCGTGTTCGGCATCGGCCGCGAGGAATGCCGCGACCTCGCTGCCGAAGGCGCCCGCTCGGTGATCAAGCATGCCGAGCAGTACCTGGACGGCTGTGACTTCGGGTTCGAGTACTCGCCAGAGATCTTCATGGACACCGAGCTTGACTTCTCCGCCGAGGTCTGCGAGGCGGTCATGGACGTCTGGCAGCCGGGCCCGGACCGGGAGATCATCCTCAACCTGCCGTGCACGGTCGAGCGGTCCACCCCCAACGTGTACGCCGACCAGATCGAGTGGATGAGCCGCAACCTGTCCCGGCGGGAGCACGTGTGCCTGTCGGTGCACACCCACAACGACCGCGGCACCGCGGTGGCCGACGCCGAACTGGCCGTGCTGGCCGGGGCGGACCGGGTGGAGGGCTGCCTGTTCGGCAACGGCGAGCGGACCGGCAACGTGTGCCTGGTCACCATGGGGATGAACCTGTTCAGCCAGGGCATCGACCCGATGATCAGCTTCTCCGACATCGATGAGATCAGGCGCACGGTCGAGTACTGCAACCAGCTGCCGGTGCACCCGCGCCACCCCTACGCCGGTGACCTGGTCTACACCGCGTTCTCCGGGTCCCACCAGGACGCGATCAAGAAGGGCTTCGAGGCGCACGAGGCCGCCGCCGCTGCCTCGGGCACCGAGGTGTCCGCGCAGCACTGGGAGGTTCCGTACCTGCCCATCGACCCACGTGACGTGGGACGCACCTACGAGGCCGTGATCAGGGTCAACTCCCAGTCCGGTAAGGGCGGGGTGGCCTACATCATGAAGGCCGGGCACCAGATGGACCTGCCGCGGCGGCTGCAGATCGAGTTCTCCCGGGTGGTCCAGGCGCGCACCGACGCCGAGGGCGGCGAGGTCACCCCGGCGCAGATGTGGGAGGCGTTCTCGGCCGAGTACCTGCGCGCCGGCCGGGTCGCGCTGCAGGCGCACCACACCTCCTCGGTGGTCGATGCCAAGGACGCGCTGACCGTGGAGGTCAGCGTGGACGGCGAAGGCCGCCAGATCGAGGGCGCGGGCAACGGGCCGATCTCCGCGTTCTGCGACGCGCTCGGCTCGATCGGCGTCGAGGTGCGGGTGCTCGACTACACCGAGCACGCCCTGTCCGCGGGCAGCGACGCCCAGGCGGCCGCGTACGTGGAGTGCGAGGTGAGCGGGCAGACGCTGTGGGGCGTCGGCGTGGACACCAACACGGTGACCGCGTCGCTGAAGGCGGTCCTGTCCGCGCTGAACCGGGCCGGCGCCGGCCGCTAACCACCGGCACCGCCGGGGCGCGCCTGCCCCGGCGGTGTCCGTGCCATGCGCGAGAATGGCCGGGTGGGCCTGTACCGGGATGACGGGATCGTGCTGCGCACCCAGGATCTGGGTGAGGCAGACCGGATCATCACGGTGCTCACCCGGCGGACCGGGCGGATCCGTGCCGTCGGCAAGGGCGTGCGCCGCACCAAGTCGCGGTTCGGTGCCCGGCTGGAGCCGTTCACGCACGTCGACCTGCTGCTGTATGAGGGCAGGTCGCTGGACATCGTCACCCAGGCGGACTCACTGCGGGCCTACGGGGCGCCACTGGCCGCGGACTACCCGCGCTACACCGCCGGTGTGGCAATGCTGGAGACCGCGGACCGCTTCACCCCCGAGGAACGCCAGCCCGCCCAGCGGCAGTTCCTGCTGCTGGTCGGCGGGCTGCGCGCGCTCGGGGAGGGGGAGCACGGCCCGCGCCTGGTGCTCGACGCGTTCCTGCTGCGCTCGCTCGCGGTCGCCGGGTACGCGCCCGTACTGGAGGAGTGCGCGGTATGCGGCTCACCGGAACTGTCCGCGGACGGCAGGCTGAGCGCGTTCGCCATCGCGGCGGGCGGCCTGACCTGCCGGTCCTGCCGGCCGGCCGGTGCAGCGACCCCGTCCGCGCACACGGTCGCCCTGATGGGCGCGCTGCTGCGGGGCAACTGGCCGCTCGCGGACGCGTCCCTGCGGCGCCACCAGGTAGAGTGCAGCGGCCTGGTGGCCGCCTACCTGCAGTGGCACCTGGAGCACTCCATCCGCTCGCTCCGGCACGTGGAGCATGTGTGAGGGGTTGGTGAGGAGCCGGCAATGAGTCGTCCGGGTGGTGGCCGGCGGGGGGTACAGCCGGTACGGGGAGCGCGGCCGGTCCGGCCGCCGGACCCGCATCCTGGAGGCGCCCGGCCACCGGCCATCCCGGCTGAATTGGTGCCCCGGCACGTCGCCCTGGTCATGGACGGCAACGGCCGCTGGGCGAAGCAGCGCGGCCTGCCCAGGACCGAGGGCCATAAGCGTGGTGAGTACTCGCTCTTCGACGTGATCATGGGCGCGATCGAACTGGGCATCCCCTACCTGTCCGCGTACGCGTTCTCCACCGAGAACTGGCGGCGGTCCCCGGACGAGGTGCGCTTCCTCATGGGGTTCAACAGGGACGTCATCCGGCGCCGCCGCGACCAGTTGCACGAGATGGGTGTCCGGGTCCGCTGGGCGGGGCGCCGCCCGCGGCTGTGGCGCAGCGTCATTTCCGAGCTTGAGGACGCCGAACGAATGACCGCGGGCAACTCGGTGCTGACCTTGCAGTTCTGCGTGAACTACGGTGGCCGTTCTGAGATCGCCGATGCCGCTGCCAGGCTCGCCGCCGACGCCGTGGCCGGCCGGGTCCGCCCGGACCGCATCGACGAGAAGATGCTCGCCCGGTACCTGGACGAGCCCGACATTCCCGACGTGGACCTGTTCGTCCGGTCCTCCGGGGAGCAGCGGCTGTCCAACTTCCTGATCTGGCAGTCGGCCTACGCGGAACTGGTGTTCCTCGACACGCTTTTCCCCGATTTCGACCGGCGGCACCTGTGGCGGGCCTGCGAGATCTACGCCAGCCGGGACCGCAGGTACGGCGGCGCCGTGCCGAACCTGAGGCCCGCGCTACCGAACGGCCTGGATCCCCGCGACCACGAGCACGCCGACGACGGCGGCCACGCGCAGTAGCCGCCCGCTCGGGGTCAGCCGGGGCCACGACACCGCGGCCAGCCAGCCGAGGAACGCGGCCACCAGGACGAGGGCCGCGGCACCGATCCAGCCGGGCACGGCCAGCCCGGCGATGAGCAGCGCGGTCAGCAGCAGCGGGACCACCCAGACCGGTAGCTGGTGCAGTAGCACCAGCGGCCGCGCGCTGGACTGCTCCAGCGCGCGCCGGGTGTCGCTCGCTCCGGGGGTGTAGAGCGAGGTACCCCGGGGCAGCGGCCGCGTCTTCCCCCGCTGCGGCCTGCCCGGTTGGCCTGTCATCCGGTCATCCTCCCGCCCTGCCGCCCGGCGTCGCGGGCGCTGGCAATTCCCGTCAAATATACGGTTTTCTCAATTCCCGGTGACGGTGACGGTCTGGAGGTTCGGGTCGGCGGCGATCTGCGCCGGGCAGAACCGGTCCGGCAGGAACTGCTTCTTGCTGAACAGCGTCGTCTGGTCGGCGAAGTGCGGCGACGCCGGGTTGGACGACTCGGAGTAGGTCAGGATGGTGGACCCGATCGGGCAGCTGCCGTGCCTGGGCCAGGTCACCACCTGGATGAACGACGAGCCGGTGTCCGGCGAGGTGAGCGAGTCCCCGGGCTCGGTGTGCTCGTAGATCGCGTTGTAGATCCCGTCCGGGTCGCCGGGACCGCCGGGGATCGTGATGTGGCTGCCGTGATAGCTGACGAACTGCACCGCGCCGAGCGTGGTGTCGATCGGCACGTGCGCCTTGTTCAGTGCCGCGATGGCGTCGCCCAGCGCGTCGTGCACGGTCGCGTTGGCCGTGTTCAGCCCGAACGGCGTGGTGACCGGGTGGGCCAGCTCGAACCGGTGCGAGAACCGCGACTCCGACGCGCCGGTGGCGAACTTCCAGAACTCGCCGAACAGGACCGCGCCGCGCTGGCCGGCGTCCCAGCGCATGTTCCAGTGCGCCAGCGTGGTGCAGGCGTCGCCGAGGGGCACCGTGCCGCCGGTGGAGGTTGGCGCGGTGCCGCCCGCCGCCTGGAACTTGTTGCACAACTGCACCAGGGCCGGGAGCGTGAGCTGCGCCGCGTAGTCGATGCCGGACAGGTCGAGGCGCTTCATCGCGGCCAGGGTGAACCCGGGCGGGCCCTGCCCGTCGGTGCCGTCGATCCGCGCCTGCACCTCGAGCAGGCCGATCCTGGTCCGCAGCGTCCGCGCGGTGTTCTCGGAACCGATGATCCGGGCGAACCCGGTCAGCGGCTGGTGCGGGTTGGCCAGCCAGAAGCTGTCGTTGGAGTTCGTGACGTAGTCGTTGCGCAGCAAAGAGGGCTCGTGGTTCGGCCCGAAGATGCCCGGCGCCGCGGCGCCGGGGTCGTTGCCCCAGTTGCAGGCGGTCTTGGAGCCATCGAGGATGGGCAGCCTCAGTTGGGCGAACGTGATCTTGCCAAGCGGCGTGTCGCAGGCGTTCGCCTTGGCGTCGGTCACGTTCGGGATGGCGCCGACGTCGGCGTACAGGGCCACGCCTTCCCGGTCGCTCACGATCGTGTTCACCCAGGGAATGCCCTGGTACTTCTGCAGGATCGACAGCACCTGCTGGGTGGTGGCCGCCCGGTCCATGCCGAACCAGGTGTTGACCGCCCGGGCCAGGTTGCCGGCGTTGACGTCGGCGAAGGCGAACCCCTGCCCGGTGCCCCAGGGCAGCGAGATGCCCGCGAGGTTGTTGAACATCGGGCCGTAGCGGGTCCACCAGAACGTGTGGTGCACCGGAGCCAGGCTGCCGCCCGGCTGCTTGGCCATGATCGTGACCTTCCGCGGTGTCATCGCCACGGGCTTGCCGTTCTGCAGGTACTCCGTCGGGTGGCCGGGCACCAGGGTGAGCTGGAACGGGGTGAACCGGAACGCGGTGGACACGGTGTGGCTCCATGCCACCGACGCGTTGTGGCCGATGAGGATCAGCGGGACGCCGTAGAGCGACGCCCCGGTGACGTTGATCTTGCCGGGGATGGTGAGCTGCGACTGGAAGAAGCGCTCGGTGCCGATCCACGGGAAGTGTGGGTTGCCGAGCAGCAGGCCGCGGTGGTCCCTGGTGCCCGCGGAGCCGATCGCGACCGCGTTGCTGCCCATGCTGCGCTGCCGGCCCCGCAGCGCCGCGACGAGCGCGCGCCCGGTCCGGGCGGTGGCGGCGCCGCTGGGCTGCGCCGCGGCGGCCCCCGCCGTCGGCGGCGCGGCCTCGCTGATGCCCTGGATCACGTCGCCGCTGCTGGACAGCAGCATGAGCTGGTAGAAGCGCAGGTAACTGTCCAGAAGGGTGATCGGCTTCACCCAGGCCTGGCCGCGGCAGGTCGGGTCGGGCACGCCGGCCGCGCCCCCGACGTGCGCGAGGTAGGCGTTGTACCCCTTGACGTACCCGAGTTCCACCAGCTTCTCGGTGGGCGAGAGCGC
>DASXKD010000505.1:0-7423 GCA_036497045.1 Streptosporangiaceae bacterium
GGCGCGGCTGGCGGCGCCGTGGGGCTAGCGACGACGGTTGCACACGATGAAGGGGAAGGTCGCGCCCATGAGCGTGATGAAAAGGGTCTCGCTGATCTTCAAGTCCAAGGCCAACAAGGCCCTGGACCGGATGGAGGATCCCCGCGAGACCCTGGATTACTCCTACCAGCGCCAGCTTGAGATGCTCACCCAGGTGCGCCGTGGCGTAGCCGACGTGGCCACCTCGCGTAAGCGCGTTGAGCTTCAGATGAAGAGCCTTCAGCAGAACCAGAACAAGCTGGAGGGGCAGGCCAAGCAGGCACTCGGGGCCGGCCGGGAAGACCTGGCCAGGGAGGCGCTGAGCCGCAGGGCCTCGCTGCAGAGCCAGCTCGCCGACCTGGAGAACCAGTACCACTCGCTGCAGGCCGACGAGGAAAAGCTGACCGTGGCGTCGCAGCGGCTGCAGGCCAAGGTCGAGGCCTTCCGCATGCAGAAGGAGACCATCAAGGCCACCTACACCGCGGCCGAGGCGCAGAGCAGGATCGGCGAGGCGGTGTCGGGCATCTCCGAGGAGATGGGCGACGTCGGCATGGCGGTGCAGCGCGCGCAGGACAAGACCGCGCAGATGCAGGCCCGGGCCGGCGCGCTCGACGAGCTGATGGCCTCCGGCGCGCTGGACGACGTCACCGGCACCCCGCGCGACGACATCCAGGCCGAGCTGGACTCGATGCGCAGCGGTCCGGGCGTCGAGCTGGAGCTGGAGCGCCTCAAGGGGGAGCTGGGCACCGGGTCCACGCAGGCGATCGAGGGCGGCGCGGGCGCGTCGGACGGCGCGGCGCAGCCCGCCGCGGCGGAACAGCCCCAGGCCGGTGACGGAGCGTGATCGTCCGGATTCTGGGCGAGGGGCAGCTCCAGGTGGACGACGCCGCGTCCGCCGAGCTCAACTCGCTCGACGCGACCCTGGAAAGGGCCGTGACCTCCGGTGACGAGGCCGCGTTCCGGTCCGCGCTGCTGGCTCTGCTCGACCGGGTCCGGGCACTGGGGACCCCGCTGGCTGTCGATTCCCTGGAGCCGTCGGACTCGATCCTGCCGCGCGCGGAGGCCGACCTCGACGAGGTGCGCAGCATGATGACCGACGACGGGTACATCCCGGGCTGAGCGCGGGCCGGCCGGGTCGCGCTCGGTTGCCGTAGAGCCAGCGTTCAGCTTGTTCTCAGGATCGCCTCCGATACTCAAGTAGTCCGGTGGGGCAGTGGAATTTTCACCGCCCCTTGTACGTGATACTGGATGGCAGGATGTGCCTGATCCGGTGGACGGTTCAGGCAGAACGGAGGCGCCGAGATGGTGCGAACCCGTTATGCGCCCGACAGAGGGCTGCAAGCGCGGATGGGTCTGACGATGTTCCTGCTCGGAGTCGTCTTCGTGGCTTTCGTGATCGCACTGGTGTTTATCCTGGCGGCGTTCAAGCTGAGCGGCGGCGCGATCATCTTCTTCGCCGTGATCTTCGGTGGCGGCATGGCGTTCGGATCGCTGTTCTGGTCGGACAAGATCGCCCTGCGGGCGGCCGGCGCGCAGGAGGTCACCCCGCAGCAGGCGCCGCAACTGCACGGCATCATCGACCGGCTCTGTGCCCTGGCCGATATGCCCAAGCCGCGGGTCGCGATCGCCCAGGGCGACATGCCCAACGCGTTCGCCACCGGCCGTAACAGCAAGAACGCCGTCGTCTGCGTGACCACAGGCCTGCTGCGGCGACTGGACGACAAGGAACTCGAGGGCGTACTCGCGCACGAGATGTCCCACGTCGCGCACAAGGACGTCGTGGTGATGACGATCGCATCGTTCCTCGGCATCATGGCCGCCCTGCTGGTCAGGTTCGCGTTCTATGGCGAGCTTTTCGGCGGCGGCGGCGGCCGCGGTGGCGGCAACAACAACAACAACGGCGGCGCACTGCCGGTCATGCTGATCGTGATGGCCGTTGGCGTGGTGGTCTACGCGGTGAGCTTCCTGCTGATCCGGCTGCTCTCCCGGTACCGTGAGCTGGCGGCGGACCGGGCCGGTGCGCTGCTCACCGGCCAGCCCTCGGCCCTGGCCAGCGCGCTGACCAAGGTGAGTGGGGCGATGTCCGCCATCCCCACCAAGGACCTGCGGGAGGCGCAGGCGCTGAACGCGTTCTACTTCGCGCCGGCGTTCAAGAGCGACACGGTGAGCCTGTCCACGATGTTCTCCACGCACCCGTCGCTGGAGCGGCGGCTGCGCCAGCTGTCCGAGATCTCCACGCAGCTCGGCCAGTAGCCGATGGGCTTCCTGGACACCCTGCTGGGCCGGACCAAGCCGGTCCAGCCGAACCTCGACGCGCTGTTCTCGCTGCCCACCGCGGCCATCACGCTGCAGGCCGCGATGGGCTTCACCCCGACCGGTACCGGCTCGGTGTGCTTCCGCGCAACGGAGGGGCGGGCGTTCCACGACATCGAGGCCGAGGTGCGGGAACTGCTGTCCATGGGGGCGGACGCGCCGCAGGTGGAGGTCACCGGCGACTCCTACGGGTTCACCTGGCTGGTCTGCAAGCACTCCTCTGACGACATGGCGTCGCTGGTCACCGACCTGCACGCGGTCAACACCTCACTCGCGGACGGCGGGTTCGGCCCGCAGTTGCTCTGCACGCTGGTGGGCTTCACCGACGCCTCCGGCCGCAAGCTCGGCATCGTGTATCTCTACAAACGGGGGACGTTCTACCCATTCGCGCCGCAGTCCGGCGAACACCGCGACAACGCGCTGGAACTAGAGGTACGCGGCAACGTGGGGGCGGACCTGAAGACCGAGACCGACCTCAGCCGGTGGTTCCCGGTCTGGGGCGCCCCGGGCCTCTAAACGCCCTCCGAAGATCCCCCTTCAGAGGCGGTACAGAGGAACCCTTCACCTCCCGGCCAGTTCGCATTGAGAGTGTTGCCGTTCGTGAGCTACGAATCAGTGGTGGCACCCCGGTCGCGGCAGGGCAGGAAGCACCCGCAGGCGCTGCCGGGGTCCCGCCGCCCGCGCCCGGCGCTGGCCCGGGCCGGCCTGGTGCTCGCGGGCGCCGGGCTCGGCGCGGTGACCGCCCTGGCCATCACCGCCGAGACCGGAGCTGAGTTGCGCGCGCCGGGCGGCGCCGCGACCTTCCTCGGCAGCCTCACCGGGCTGGTCGGCATGTACCTTGCGCTGCTGATGGTGCTGCTGGTGAGCAGGATCCCGGCGATCGAGCGGGTGCTTGGGCAGGACGGGCTGCTGCGCTGGCACCGGCGCCTTGCCCCGTGGCCGATCAGCCTGCTCATCGCGCATGCGCTGTTCATCACCGTCGGCTACGCCCAGGCGGCGCGGGCGGGCCTGGGGCACCAGGTCGCGGTGCTGCTCACCCGCTACCCGGACGTCCTGATCGCCACCGTGGGGCTCGGCATCATGGCGGCGATCGGGATCGTGTCGCTCCGGGCGATACGGCGCAGGCTGCGCCGGGAGACATGGTGGCTGATCCACCTGTACATGTACCTCGCCCTGGCACTCTCCTTCGCCCACGTCCTCGCGCTGGGGCCTTCCTTCGTCGGCCACCCGCTGACCCAGATCGTCTGGTCGGTGGCCTGGGCAGCCACCGCGGGCCTGGTGCTCTGCTACCGCTTCGGGCTGCCAGTGGCGCGCAGCGTGCGGCATCGCCTCGTGGTGCATGAGGTGCGGCCGGAGGGGCCGGGCGTGGTCTCGGTCATCTGCTCGGGGCGGCACCTGGACAAGCTGCCCATCACCGGCGGTCAGTTCTTCTTCTGGCGGTTCCTGACCAGGTCCATGTGGTGGCAGGCGCACCCGTACACGCTGTCCGCCCTGCCCCAGCCGCCTTACCTGCGGTTGACGGTCAAGGCCGTCGGTGACCATTCGGCCGCGGTGGCCAGGCTCCGGCCAGGTACCCGGGTCGCGGTCGAGGGCCCGTACGGGGCATTCACCAAGTACGCCAAGCAGCGTCCCCAGGCCCTTCTGGTGGCCGCGGGCATCGGCGTCACCGCGCTGCGGTCGCTGCTTGAAGACATGCCGCTGGGCGCCGCCCCGGTGGTGCTGTTGCGCGGTACCCGCCCGGAGGACCTGGTGCTGCGCAAGGAGGTCGCGGAACTGGTGCGTTACCGGCGCGGCCGGCTGCACGAACTGGTCGGCACCCGGGAGCAGGCCGTGCTTGACGAGCGCTCCCTGCCACGGCTGGTTCCCGACCTGCACCGGCGGGACATCTACGTCTGCGGGCCCGAAGGATTCGTGACCAGCATCGTCGACCTGGCGGCCCGGCTCGGGATCCCCGCCGAGGCCGTGCACCATGAGGCGTACGCACTGTGACCGGAGGGAACGAAGGCGCCGTGACCGGACAGAGAACCCACCGATGAAGCGGGCAGGCTGGTACCTCCTCGCCGGCGCCGTCGCCGGGTTCGCCGGTGTGCTCGGCTTCCACAGTGGGGGAGCGGCTGCCCCTGCCCTGCTCGGCCCGCCGAAACCGGGCGGCGCCGCGGCCGCGCCCGTCCCGTCCGCTTCTCCCGCGGGCCCGGCCCGGTCCACCGGCCCGGCGGCCAGCCAGGGCGGCGCCATCGGGCAGGCAAGGAACGCCACTGGAGCGGTGGTGCCGTACGGCTACGGGGAGCTGTCGGTCACGGTGACCGTGCGCGGCAACCAGATCACCGCCGTCTCCGTCCCGCTGCTGCGTACCGCGGAGCCGTACTCGCAGCAACTGGCGCAGCAGGTCATCCCCATGCTCAGGTCCGAGGTGCTGGCGGCGCACAGTGCGCAGATCCACGGCGTCAGCGGTGCCACGTACACCAGCCAGGCGTACGCCCAGTCGATCCAGTCGGCCCTGGACAAGCTGCACATCAGATGACCGCACAGCCGGCGCCGCTGACCACGCACGCCGAGCCGGTGATGGGCACCGTGTTCTCCTTCACCGCCGTGCACGGCGACCTGCCGCCGGACGCCGTGCGGGCCGCGCTCGCCGCCGCCTGCCGGCTCCTGCACCGCTGTGACGCCCTGTTCAGCACCTGGGATCCGGCCAGCCCGGTGAGCCTGCTGCGCCGCGGCGAGGCTGCGCTCGGCCAGATGCCACCGGAGTTCGCCGAGGTGCTACGGGAGTGCCGCGCGGCCAAGCAGGCCTCGGGCGGCTGGTTCGACCCCTGGGCCATGCCTGGCGGATTCGATCCGACCGGCCTGGTCAAGGGGTGGGCGGCCGAGCAGGCGCTGGAAGAACTGCGCAGCGCGGGGCTGTCAGGTGCGCTCATCAACGGCGGCGGGGACGTGGCGGTTTTCGGGTCGCCGGCCGACGGGCACCGGTGGCGGGTAGGTATCCGGCACCCATGGCGGGCGGACGCGCTGGCCTGCGTGATCGAGGCCGACGCCGCGGTGGCCACCTCCGGCCGGTACGAGCGTGGCGCGCACCTGATCGACCCGGCCACAGGGCGGCCCGCGAGCCGGGCGGCCTCGGCCACGGTCACCGGCCCCAGCCTCGCGCTGGCCGACGCCCTCGCCACCGGGGTAGCCGTGGGCGGGGACGAGGCGCTGGCGGTCGTGGCTGGCCTGGACGGCTACGCCGCCTACCTGATCCGCCCGGACGGCAGCGAGACGGACACGGGCGGGATCGCCTTCGCCCGCTGACGCGGGTACCCGCACCGCGAGGGTGTTAAGGCGGAATGACGGCGAACCGCATATGGTTGAGGCGTACGGAACTACTACGAGCCGCCCCGGCGGCAGACCGACGCGGGAGCAGATCACAGATGACGGTTCAGCACGAGGCGACCACGCAAGGTGTGCTCCTCACCTCCACCGCTGCGGCGAAGGTGAGCAGCCTCCTGGCGGCCGAGGGCCGCGAGGACCTCAAGCTCCGTATCGCGGTGCAGCCGGGTGGCTGCTCGGGACTGCGTTACCAGCTCTACTTCGATGAGCGCGAGATCGACGGCGACATCGATGTGGAGTTCGGCGGTGTGCACGTGGTCACCGACAAGATGAGCGCCCCGTATCTGATGGGCGCCACGATCGACTTCGTGGACACGATCGAGAAGCAGGGCTTCACCATAGACAACCCCAATGCCACGGGGTCCTGCGCCTGCGGCGACTCGTTCCACTGACGGGCGGGCCAGCCTGACGGCCGCCTGCGGGAGCAGGCATGGCAAACTCTCCCGGTCCCGCAGTGCGGATTGCGGTGACCGGGTCGATCGCAACCGACCACCTGATGACGTTTCCCGGGCGGTTCGTCGAGCAGTTGATCGCCGAGAAACTGGACCGGGTTTCGCTGTCGTTCCTCGTGGACGACCTGGAAATCCGCCGCGGCGGGGTGGCCGCGAACATCGCCTTCGGCCTCGGCGTGCTGGGGCTGGAGCCGCTGCTGATCGGCGCGGTAGGCCCGGACTTCGGCCCGTACCGTGACTGGCTCACCGCACACGGCGTCGACTGCTCCGGGGTGCGGGAGTCCGTCCGGCATCACACGGCACGGTTCGTCTGCACCACCGACGTGGACGGAAACCAGATCGCTTCGTTTTACCCAGGTGCGATGAGCGAGGATGCCGAGATCACGCTCACGCCCTTCGCTGGCCGCGGTGCGGCCATCGACCTGATCCTCATCGGCGCCAGTGACCCCGGGGCGATGCTTTCGCGTACCGCCGAGTGCGCCCGCCTGGGCATTCCGTTCGCCGCCGACCCCTCGCAGCAACTGCCCCGGCTGGAGGGGCCGGACGCGCGCTCGCTCGTGGCCGGGGCGCGCTACCTGTTCTGCAACGAGTACGAGGAAGCGCTCATCGAGCGCAAGACCGGCTGGACGAGTGCCGAGGTGCTGGCCCAGGTCGAGGTGCGGGTGACCACGCTCGGGCCGAACGGCGTCCGGATCGAGCAGGGCACCGGGCCCCCGTTGTTTGTCGGCCCGGTGGCCGAGGTGCACAAACGGGACCCGACCGGCACCGGAGATGCGTTCCGTGCTGGCTTCCTCGCGGCCGTGGGCTGGGGCCTGTCGCTGGAGCGCGCCGCTCAGCTTGGCAATCTTGTGGCGGTGAGCGCGCTGGAGACCGTGGGGCCACAGGAGTACGAACTCAAACCGGCGCAGGTGGCGGGGCGCCTTGCGGAGACCTACGGCGACGAAGCCGCTGCCGAGATCGCTGCGCACTATGGCTAACCTGGCTGGGTGGCAGGAAGCCTGATCGCCGGCGAGTACACCGGGCCGCCTGCGCTCACGCTGAGCCGCGCGGTGACGTCCTGGACGCTCGATCTTCCGGTGCTCGTGGCGGTCCTCGTGGCAGCGGGGCTGTACCTGGCGGGAATGCGCCGGCTGCACCGCACCGGGCAGGCCTGGCCGACCGCGCGGGCGGTGGCGTTCCTGCTCGGCGGCACGGGCGCCGTGGTGCTCGCCACCATGTCCTTCCTCGGTGTGTACCAGGGCGTGCTGTTCTCGGCGAAGGCGGTGCAGAACGTC
>DASXKD010000506.1:0-6584 GCA_036497045.1 Streptosporangiaceae bacterium
GCCGTGCGTCGGCGGTGACCTGCGGCCCGCGTACGGTGATCCGGGCCGTACCGTCGAGATGCTCGACGGACACGACCTCGCCGAGTTCTTCCACGATTCCGGTGAACATCCGCGCCTGCGCCTCCTCCGGGCCGTCCTCACGCCGGCTCCGGGGTGCGCGCGAACGCGCCAGCAAGGCCTGGCACTGGCCCGCAATGCCAAACCGAGAGCGTGCTGCCTCCCATCCGGACTTTCACCGTCGGTCCCGGGATTCCACCGGGTCAACCGTCCAGGCTGGGGCCTGGACGGGTCGCGGACTGTCACCGCCGGCTCGGAGTTTCACCGACCCCGGAGCACGCTGTCACTTCGATAACCAGTGTGCCATGGCGGCTATTCCGCCCCGAATCGGCGGGGGTCGCCACGAGGGCTGGCTCAGGTGCGTGTCCCGGTTACCTCGGTGAGGCGGCGGGTGAGGAACTCGCGCTCGGTGGCGTTGTCGGTCAGGGCCAGCGCGTCACGGTAGGCCTGTGCCGCCGCCTCCCACCGGCCCAGGCGGCGCAGCAGGTCTGCCTTGGCAGCGGGCAGATAGCGGTAGGCGTCCAGCCGCCCGCCCGCCTCCAGCTCCCCGATCTGGGCCAGCCCCGCCGCCGGGCCCTGCGCCATGGCCACCGCGACGGCACGGTTGAGCGCCACCACGGGCGAACTCCAGACCCGCAGCAGCGCGTCGTAGAGCGCGACGATCTGCGGCCAGTCGGTCTGCGCGTAGCTGGGCGCCTCTGCGTGCAGTGCCGCGATCGCTGCCTGCAGCGCGAACCGGCCCGGCCGCCGGCCGCGCAGCGCCCACGGGACCAGCGCGGCGCCTTCTGCGATCACCGAGCGGTCCCACTGGGACCGGTCCTGCGCTTCGAGCAGGAGAAGCCGGCCCTGCGGGTCGGCCCGGGTGGCCCGGCGGGCGTCGGTCAGCAGGATGAGCGCGAGCAGGCCGGCCACCTCCCGCTCGTCGGGCATCAGGGTGCGCAGCATGCGGGCCAGCCCGATGGCCCGGTCGACCAGGTCGGCACGAACCAGGTTGTCGCCGCCGGGGGCGGTGTGCCCGGTGGTGTAGAGCAGGTGCACGACCGTGAGCACCGCGTCCAGCCGGTCGGGCAGCTCGGCGGGGGCCGGGACGCGATAGGCGATCCGCGCCGCGGAAATCTTCTTCTTGGCGCGGGTCACCCGCGCGGCCATGGTGGGCTCGGTGACCAGGAACGCCTGCGCGATCTCCACGGTGGTCAGCCCGCACACCAGCCGCAGGGTCAGCGCGACCTGGGCCTCCCTGGCCAGCGCCGGGTGGCAGCAGGTGAAAATGAGCCGGAGCCTGTCGTCGGGGATCACCTCGTCCTCCTCCGCCTGGCCGCCTCCGGGCGGCACCGACCCCGGGACCGGCGCGTCCGGCTCAATGAGCAGCGGCAGCTTCGCGCGCAGCACCCGGTCCCGGCGTTTGGCGTCGATCGCGCGGCGGCGCGCCGCGGTGGTGAGCCAGGCACCTGGGCTGCGCGGTATGCCCTGACGGGTCCAGGCGGTGAGCGCAGCCGCGTAGGCGTCCTGGACGCACTCCTCGGCCAGGTCAAGGTCACCGGCGACGCGCGCGGTGGCGGCGAGCACGAAGGCCCACTCGCGACGGTGTGCGTCCGCAACCGCGGCGGATGCCTCGCCCGGCCCGATGCCAGCGCCTGCGTCGGCGCCCGCACCGGGCTGGGGGGATCCGCTCACCTCAGCCGAACACCATGATCGGCCGCACCTCGACGCCGCCGAACCGGGCCGGGCACAGCTTGCCGATCTCCAGGGCGTGATCGAGGTCACGCGCCTCGACCAGGTAGTAGCCGCCGATGGCTTCCTTGGTCTCGATGAACGGGCCGTCGGTCACCACGTCCCCGCGGATCGTGGTGGCCGTGGACGTGGGCTGCAGGGCCCGGCCCTCGACGACCTTGCCGCCCTTCTCGGCGACCTGCTCAGAGAACCGGTTGTGCGCCTCCATCACCTGCTGGAGCACGTCCGGCGTGGCGGAGGCGTAGGCATTCTCGTCCTCGCAGATGAGGATCATGTATTCGGCCATGCTGATCATCCTTCCGTTTCGTCAAGGGCTCCGTCAGTACCCCGACGATCGGCCGGCCCCGGAATCGACAAGCCTCCCCCATTCTGGTTGGCCGCTGTTTCCCGGGCGGCCTGACGCCAGGATCAGTGCCGCTGCCAGGGAGCGCGGGCGGTGGCTTGTTCCGCGCGCCGGCGCAGCGCCTCCACGGCGGCGGCGGGGTTGTCGGCCGCGTAGACCGCCGTGCCCGCCACGAACACGTCGGCCCCTGCCTCCGCGCACCGCTCGATGGTTTCCGCGCCCACGCCGCCGTCCACCTGGAGCCACACCGACGCGCCGTGCCGCTGCACCAGCGCCCGCGCCCGGCGCAGCTTGGGCAGCACGATGTCGAGGAAGGCCTGGCCGCCGAAACCCGGCTCTATGGTCATCAGCAGCAGCATGTCGAATTCGGGCAGCAGGTCTTCATAGGGCTCCACCGCGGTAGCGGGGTTGACCGCGAGCCCGGCGCGGGCGCCCGCGGCGCGGATCAGCCGCAGGGTGCGGGTCGGGGCCTTGAGCGCCTCCGCATGCACCGTGACGTTGCGGGCCCCCGCTTCGGCGTACCCGGCGGCCCACCGGTCCGGCTCGGCGATCATCAGGTGGCAGTCAAGCGGCAGCTCGGTGTGCTTGAGCAGCGACTCGACGACGGGCAGGCCGATGGTGAGGTTCGGCACGAAATGGTTGTCCATGACGTCCACGTGCAGCCAGTCGGCTACGTCGGCGACCGCTGCCGCCTCGTCGGCGAGCCGGGCGAAGTCTGCGGCCAGGATGCTGGGCGCCATCTGGACGGCCATACTGCCGAGTCTAGACGTCGCCCCCGCTCACGCGCGGGTGGCGCCGGGGGTGGTACCGGGCTCCCCGGTAGGGTTCCTGGTGCGCCGGAGCCGCGGGCCGGGACTGTCATCGCCTGCCGATAACCTTCGGTTCTGTCCGCGATGGATCGGCCGACAGCAGGAGGGATGCCGGTGAACCCCGATGCACCGGATGCGTTGCTCGCCCGGGTCCGCAAGCTGCTGGTCAAGGCCGAGGCGGACGGGGTAACCCAGGCCGAGGCGGAGGCGCTGACCGCCAAGGCCGCCGAGCTGATGGCGAAGTACGGCATCGACCGCGCCCTGCTTGCGGCGGCGCGGCCGGAGACCGACCGGCCGGACGACCGGATCATCGACATCGCCAATCCCTGGGCCCGGGTGCAGGCGCACCTGTTGTGCGGGCTGGCGGCCGCGCTGCGCTGCCAGTGCGTGATCCTGCCCAGCGCCGGCCCGGGATCCCGGATTCACGTGTTCGGGTTCGCCTCGGACATCGAGCGGACCGACGTCCTCTACACCTCGCTGCTCCTGCAGATGTGGCAGGGCCTGTCCGCTGCCGAGCCGCCTGCCTGGTCGCGGAGTACCCGCGCCTGGCGGCGGAGCTGGCTGCTCGGTTTCGCGACCGCCGTGGTGGCCCGGGTCCGCACAGCCGAGCAGCGGGCGGCGCAGCGCGCCACGGACACCCCGGTGGGCGGCGGCCCCTCGGCCGCGCTGGTGCTCGCGGACCGGACCGAGGTTATCGAGCGCACCCTGCGGCAGGCCTACCCGGTTACCCGCACGTCCCGGGTGACCTACAGCGGCACCGGTTACGGGACCGGCTACGCGCAGGGCCAGAGCGCTGACATCGGCACGTCCCGCCTGGGCAGGCCGTCCGGTCGAGCCCTCACCAGGTGAGGCCCGAACCCCCAGCTAGCCACCCGGGGGACCACCCCTGGCCAGCAGCGCCGCGGCCCCGTGACGAAGGAACGGGACCGCTAGGCGAGCGGGTTTCCAGAGGGTCGCCCCCTGGGCCAGCAGCGCCGCGGCCCCGTGACGAAGGAACGGGACCGCTAGGCGAGCGGGGTTCCAGGGGCCGCCCCACTGGGCTAACACCGCTGCAGCAGGGCCAGGAAGATCGCGTCGGTGCCGTGCAGGTGCGGCCAGAACTGTGCGTACCGCCCGCCCGGAGCGGGGCAGGCCAGGTCCGGCACCTCAGCGAGCAGCGCCGGGGCATCGAGCACGAGGACGTCGTCGCGGGCCGCGGTGACCTGGCCGACCACCGCGCGCGTCTCCGCGACATGCGGTGAGCAGGTGACATAGGCGACGACCCCGCCGGGCCTTGCGGCGTTGATCGCGGTGCGCAGCAGCGAGCGCTGCAGCTCACCGAGCGCGGTCACATCGGCGGGCGTCTTGCGCCAGCGGGCGTCCGGGCGGCGCCGCAGGGCCCCGAGCCCGGAGCAGGGGACGTCGGCGATCACCCGGTCGAACGAGGCAGGCCGCCAGGCAGGCCTGGTGCCGTCCGCCACGACCACCGCGGCGCCGACCGGAGCCGTCGCCGCGCGCACCAGCCGGGCCCGGTGTTCTCTGACATCAGCGGCGAGCAGCCGGGCGCCGCGGCCCACCGCCAGCCCGGCGAGCAGCCGAGCCTTTCCGCCTGGCCCGGCGCACAGGTCCAGCCAGTTGCGGTCGCCGTCCGGGGCGCCCTGGCCGGGCCCCGTGGGGCCTACGTCCGCGCGGGCCAGCGCGAGCGCGGCGAGCTGGCTCGCCTCGTCCTGCACGGCCGCGCGGCCCTGCCGGACCTCAGGTATCCCGGCCGGGTCACCGCCGTCCAGATAGGCGCCGAACGGCGACCACCGCGCGGCGTGGCTGCCCCGGGCGACGAGGTCGGCGGGGGCGGCCAGCCCTGGGACGGCGCACAGGGTGACCCGGGGGCGTATCCCGTTCGCGGCGAGGGCCACCTCGGTCAATGGCAGCCCGGTCACCGGTTCCTCGCCCAGCGACTCGCTGACCGCAGCGACGATCCAGCCCGGGTGGCTGGTCTTGACCGCGAGGTAGCCGACCGGGTCGGCCGCCCGGTCCGGTGCGACCGTCACGATCCAGGAGTCCAGGTCGCGGGTGGCGACCCGGCGGAGCACGGCGTTGGCGAACCCCGCGGCTCCTCCCCCGGCCACCTCCCGGGCCAGCGTGACCGACGTAGCCACCGCCGCGTGCGGGCCGATCCTGGTCGCCAGCAACTGGTGGGTGCCGAGCCGGAGTACCTCAAGCAGCGGCGGGTCGATGTCGGCGAGCGCGCGGCTGCTGCACGCGGCAAGCACGGCGTCATAGGTGCCCCGGCCACGGAGCGTTCCGTAGGCCAGCTCGGTGGCGAGCGCCGCATCGCGGCCGTGCAGTCCGCGCTCGGCAAGCAGGGCCGGGAGCAGCAGGTTGGCGTAGGCGTCCCGGTCGGTGACCGCGCGAAGCACGGCCAGCGCGACCTCCCGGGCCGGGGTCGGGGCACTGCGGGACGGCGTCCTGGCCGGTGCGGCGGTGCGGCGGGTGGCCATGTCAGTGCAGGACCGGGCCCGCGGCGCCGGTCTCGCCCGGGACCGTGGCCCCGGCAGCCGGCGCACCGTTCTCCGGCTGGCCGCTCCCCGGCTGCCCCGCGCCCAGCCGCAGCCCACGGGCCCATTCGGTGGCGGGCATTCTCCGTTTGCCGCCCTGCTGTACGTCGCCGAGTTCCACGGGGTGCGTAGCGGTGCCTGCCAACACTGCGGATCTGGTGACGAGCAGTTCCCCCGGGCGCAGCGGCGCGTCCGGCGCCTGCGGGCAGTCGCGCACCGGCCACAGTTTCAGCCGGGCGTCGCCCAGCATGGTCCAGGCACCGGGAGCAGGAGTGCAGGCCCGGATCTGGCGGCCGACGGCGAGCGCCGGGTCACCCCAGCGCACCCGCGCGTCGTCGGTGGTCAGCTTGGGTGCGTAGCTGATGCCCTCGGCTGGCTGCGGTACGGCACGCAGGCCGCCGGACTCGATGCCGTCCAGGGTCTGGGCCAGCAGGCCCGCGCCGGCGGTGGCGAGCCGGGCCAGCAGGTCACCGGCGGTGTCCTGCGGGCCGATCGGCTCCGTCATCACCCCGTACACCGGCCCGGCGTCCAGTTCGGCCACGAGCCGGAACGTGGTGGCCCCGGTCATGTCGTCGCCGTGCCAGATGGCGTGCGGGACCGGTGCGGCACCCCGCCAGGCAGGCAGCAGCGAGAAATGCAGGTTCACCCACCCGTGCGGCGGTATCTCCAGCGCTGCGCGCGGGATCAGCGCACCGTACGCGGTGACCGGGCAGCAGTCCGGTGCGAGCGCGCGGAGCCGGTCAAGGAAGACCGGATCCCGGGGGGAGGCCGGCTTGAGCACCTCGATGCCGGCGCTGGCCGCGCACTGGGCGACCGGGCTCGGGCCGACCTGCCGGCCCCGCCCGGCCGCCGCGTCGGGCCGGGTGAGTACCGCCACGACCTCATGCTTGGACCGCAGCAGTTCTTCCAGGGAAAGCACCGCCGTCTGCGGGGTGCCAGCGAAAATCACGCGCATGGCTTAGTGGAGACCTGGGGGCTGGTCCCCGGGGCTCGCCGGCCCAAGGCGGCGTGACGAAGTCACGGGGCCTTGCGGCCACCGGGGGGTTCCGGGGGGTCGCTCCCCCGGGCTAGCCGGCCCAAGGCAGCGTGACGAAGTCACGGGGCCTTGCG
>DASXKD010000507.1:0-10952 GCA_036497045.1 Streptosporangiaceae bacterium
TGGGCTGGACCAACCCGACCCCGTGGGACACCTTCCGGGAGGCACCGGAAGAGGAATTGGCGCCGAGGATCGACGCGGTCGCCGGGCTGGTGCCGGACATGGAACGCACCATCTTCAATTTCCACGCTCCGCCCTATGGAACCGGCCTTGACGAGGCGCCCGCCTTGGACGCGACACTCCGCCCGATCCACGGCGGAGCGGTGATGAAACCGGTGGGATCCAAGGCCGTCCGGGACGCAATCGTTCGCTATCAGCCCATGCTTTCGGTGCACGGCCACATCCACGAGAGCCGCGGCATCAAGAAAATGGGCAGGACCCTCGCGATTAATCCGGGCAGCGTCTATGGTGATGGCGTCTTGCAGGGAGCACTGCTTGAACTGAACGCGAAGAAGGGCAAGGTCACCAAATACCTTCTCGTGAACGGTTGAGCGCTGCCGCCCGGGCTCAACCCGTGAGCCGGTGATAGCAAGCACGTCCCGGATCAGCCACATGGGAGGCAAGTTATGGCGACTGAGGCACTTGGTGAGGAGAGGCCGGCCCTCTTCCTCCGCAAGGCCACCGGTCTAGTTCGAGGCTGGTCGGTCAGGGACTCGATGATCTACGCGTGCCTGGCCACCAACTTCGTCACCCTGGGAATCTACGAGTTCACCTTCGCCGGGCCGGCCTTCCCGACCGGCCAGCTCATCACCGCGGTCATCATCTCGGGGATCTGGGTCTCGTTCCTGGTCATCGCCTACTCCGGGCTCATCGTGACGATCCCGCGGGCCGGCGGCGACTACGTCTGGCAGACCCGGATCCTGGGCAGCGGGATCGGCTTCGTGATGTCGGTGACGGGCTGGTGGTTCATCCTCTGGCTCTGGGCACCGATCTACGGCAACATCCTGGCCGTCCAGTTGTTCGAGCCGCTGTGGGCGACGCTCGGCTGGACGTGGCCGAACGGGGGCTACGCCTGGTTCGGCACGCATACGGGCGTGTTCGTCATCTCGCTGATCACGATCGCGGTGGCGGGCGTCCTGGTCTCCATCGGGATGGCCGGCTATGCCAAGATCCAGCGCTGGTGCTTCGTCGGCGGCATGATCGGGTTCGCGGTTATCGTGCTGCTGCTGCTGGTGAACTCCCACCAGAGCTTCATCAGCTCGTTCAACCTTGAGGCGCAGAAGATCTTCGGCGTGCACAACGCCTACGCCGCCACCAACGCGGCTGCACACAAGATCTCTTACGTGCCGCAATCGCTGGGCTTCGGCCCGCTCGGGCCGACCATGCTGCTGGTCCCGTTCCTGATGTTCTTCCTCCTGTGGCCGAACTGGGGGTCGACCCTCTATGGGGAGATCCGCGGCGCCAGCGACTTCCGCCGGGTGTTCACCGGCATTTTCGCCGGCCTGTGGATCACCGTGATCTGCACGGTCATCTTCCTGCTGCTGATGGCCAAGACCTTCGGCTGGGACTTCTACCAGAACCTCAACGCGCTGGACAACAACCTCACGCCGCAGTTCGGCATCTGGCCCTACCCGTTCATGTTCGCGAGCTGGATGGTGCACAACACCGCGTTCCAGGTCGTGATCATCCTGGTGATGAGCCTGTGGTTCTTCGGCTGGGTGGGGACGCTGTTCCTGTCCTCCACCCGGGTCATCTTCGCCGCGGCGTTCGACCGGGTGCTCCCGGACCGGGCGGCCGAGGTGTCGGAAAAGCGGAAGGTGCCGTTCTACTCGCTGATCCTGATGCTGCTCCCGGCCGTCGGGCTGAGCGCCATTTACGCCTACAACAGCACGTTCGTCACCTACACGCTGGACGCGACGCTGGTCATCGCGGTGACCTATACGTTCAGCTCGATCGCGGTGGTCATCCTGCCGTGGCGCAAACCGGAACTCTGGCAGGCGTCGCCCGCCAGCAAGATCAAGGTGCTCGGCGTGCCCATCGTGCCCGCGTCCGGGGTGATCACCCTCGGGCTGCTCGGCTTCTGCCTCTACGAGTGGCTGAGCAACGACCTCTACGGGTCCAACAAGCGGGACTCGCTGTACTACATGGGCGCGATGTACCTGCTGGCCATCGTCATCTTCCTGGCGGCGCGGGTCATCCGCAAACGGCAGGGCATCGACCTCGGCCTGATCAACAAGGAGATCCCGGTCGAGTAGGGAAGCAGCATCGACTCGCCCGGCCTGACACCGGCCCCGCCGCCAGCAGTTCGGCGGCGGGGCCGTGTCCGTGCCGGACGGCGGTAGGGGAGAGCAGGGCAGCGGTGGGACCGTGTTCGCACCGGACGGCGCGGGAGATAGTGCAGTGACACGAGAGATGGGCAGGAAGCAGCGGCATGACTGAGACTCCGGCCAGGGCCAGCGGCCAAGGCCCCGTGACGAGGGAACGGGGTCTTGGGCCCTCGGGGGGTTCCGGGGGGTCGCCCCCCCGGGCTAGCGCCGTCATCGTGGGCGCGGGCATCGTCGGCAACAGCCTCGTCCACCACCTGGCACTGCTGGGGTGGCGTGACCTCGTGCTCGTGGACAAGGGCCCGATGCCGAACCCGGGCGGCTCCACCGGGCACGCCTCCAACTTCATCTTCCCGATCGAGTACTCGAGGATGATGATGGAGCTGACCCGCGACAGCACCGAGCAGTACCTGGCTCTGGGGGTGTTCACCCAGAGCGGCGGGATCGAGGTAGCGCGGACCGCCGAGCGCATGGCTGAATTGCGCCGCCGGTGCAGTGCTGCCAAGGCGTGGGGGATACCCGCCGCGATGCTGACGCCCGCCGAGGTGCGCAAGCTGGTGCCGTACCTGGACGAGTCGGTGATCCTCGGCGGGGGGCACTTCCCGACCGTCGGCGTGGTCGACCCGCTCCGGGCCGGCACCCTGATGCGGGAGCAGGCGCAGGCCTCCGGCGCGCTGACCGTGCTCGCCGGGACCGAGGTGCTGGGCATCGACACTGTCGATACCGGGGACAGGCCGCAGGTGCGGGCCGTGCGGACCAGCGCCGGGGACATCGAGACCGGCATCTGCGTGATCTGCTGCGGTGTCTGGAGCCCGCGCATCGCCCAGATGGCCGGGGCGCGGCTGGCGCTGACCCCGATCGTGCACCAGATGATCAGCGTCGGCCCCATCGCGCTGTTCGCGGGCACCGCCGGGGAGATCTCCTACCCGATCGTGCGGGACGTGGACACCAACATGTACGAGCGCCAGCACGGCGGCGACATGGAGGTCGGCTCCTACGCGCACCGCCCGATGATCGTCAGCCCGGATGACATCCCGTCCAACGAGGAAGCGGCGCTGTCCCCGACCGAGATGCCGTTCACCGCCGACGACTTCGACCCGCAGCTCGCCGAGGCGCTGGAGCTGATGCCGGACCTGTTGGGTGACGAGCGGGCCGGCATCCGCTACGCGATCAACGGGCTGATCTCGATGACGCCAGACGGCCATCCGCTGTTGGGCGAGATGCCCGAGGTCAAGGGGATGTGGTCGGCCGCGGCGAGCTGGATCAAGGAGGGCCCGGGCTGCGGCCGGGCGGTGGCCGAGTTGATGTCGGGCCGGGTGCCGACCGTGGACGTGCACGAGGCCGACGTGGCCCGGTTCTACCCCTGCCAGCAGACGGCCGCCCACGTGCAGGCACGGGCCCGCGAGGGCTTCAACAAGATGTACGGCATCGTCCACCCCGCCGAGCAGTGGGAGTCGGGCCGCCCGCTGCGGGTCAGCCCGTGCTACCAGCGCGAGGCGGACCTGGGCGCCGTGTTCTTCGAGACCGCGGGCTGGGAGCGCCCGCACTGGTACGGCTGCAACGAGGCCCTGCTCGCGCGCTACGCTGGCCGGCTCGGCGAGCGCCCGGCCGAATGGGACGCACGCTGGTGGTCGCCGATCATCAACGCCGAGCACCTGGCCATGCGGGAGTCCTGCGGCCTGGTTGACCTGTCCGCCTTCGCGGTCTTCGACATCACCGGACCGGCCGCGCTTGACGCGGTGCAGTCGCTGGTCGTGGCGCAGGCCGACGTCCGCCACGGCCGGGTGGTGTACACCTCGCTGCTGGACGACAACGGCAAGTTCAAGGCCGACCTGACCGTGATGCGCCTGGGTGCCGGGCACTTCCGGGTGGTCACCGGTGGGGCGACCGGCATGGCCGAGAAGAAGTGGTTCACCGATCACCTGCCGCCGGGAGCCCAGCTCACCGACCTCACCTCGGCCTGGGCCACGCTGGGCGTCTGGGGACCCCGGGCCAGGGACGTGCTCCAGCCGGTGACCCTGGGCGATCTGTCCCATGAGGCGTTCGGGTTCGGCACCTGCCGGGAGGTGGAGATGGGCGGTGCGACCGTGCTCGCCTCGCGCATCTCCTACGTCGGGGAGCTGGGCTGGGAGCTGTACGTGCCGATGGAGCAGGGTGCCAGGGTGTGGGACACGGTCTGGGAGGCCGGTCAGCCGCACGGCCTGGTGCCCGTCGGTATCGGCGTGTACAGCACGACCGGCCGGCTGGAAAAGGGCTACCGCGCTTTCGGCAACGAGCTGACCCCCGAGTACAACCTGGTCGAGGCGGGGATGACCCGGCCACGGGTCAAGGAGCAGTCGTTCATCGGCAAGGAGGCCTACCTGGCGCAGCGGGACAGCCCACCCGCGGCGGTGCTGTGCACGCTGACCGTGGACGACCACGCCTCGGCCGACGGCCAGCTCCGCTACATGCTGGGCGGCGAGCCGATCCTGTCGGCCGACGGCGAGCGCCTGGTCGACACCGACGGCCGGCCCTCCTACGTGACCAGCGCCGGCGCCGGGCCGTCGGTGGGCAAGCACCTGCTGATGGCCTACCTGCCGCCACAGCAGGCGCATGAGGGCACCCACCTGCTGGTCGAGTGCTTCGGTGAGCAGTACCCGGTCACGGTGGCCGTGGCCGGGTCGACCCCGCTGTTCGACCCGGAGAACAGCCGGGTACGGAGCTGAGCGGTATGGAGATCGGCGTCTGCGTCAAGCGTGTGCCCATGGTCGGCGGCAAGATCGTCCTGACCCCCGACGAACAGGAGGTGGACACCCGGCTCTCCGGGTTCACCATCAGCCCGCATGAGGAATGCGCGGTGGAGGAGGCGGTCCAGATCACCGAGCGGCTCGGCGGGATCGTCTCCGTGCTCACCCTCGGCCCGGCCGAGGCCGCCGACCAGCTCCGCGACGCGCTGGCGCTCGGCGCCAAGCGAGCGGTGCTGCTGGAGACCGACGGCAGGGAATGGGGCCCGATCGCCACGGCGGAGGCCATCGTCGCCGAGGTGCGCCGCCACGCCGCCGACGGGCCTGGGTACGACCTGCTGCTGTGCGGCAACGAGGCGGCCGACACAGGCGACTACCAGGTGGGCATCCGGGTGGCTTGTGCCCTCGGCTGGCCGTGCGTCACCGGCATCAAGAACCTCGAGATCACCGAGACCGGCGGCCAGGCCACCGCGCGGGCCCGGCGGGAGTTCCAGGGCGGTGAAGAGACGTTCGAGTTCGGGCTGCCCGCGGTCATCGGCGTCAAGGAAGGCATCAACCTGCCCCGCTACCCTTCGCTGCCGGGACGGCTGCGCGCCAAGCGGGCGGTGATCGAGGCCAGCGAGCCGCAGTGGCGCGACGATGGGCTCCGCAAGCGGTCCCTCCGGGTGCCCGCGACCCAGCGCAAGCAGGCCACCGTGCTGGGCACCGGAGCCGATGCGGTTCCCGCGCTCGTCGGCGTGCTCGACGAGTGGGGGCTGCTGTCATGACCGTCCTGTGCCTGGTGGAACACGATGCCGACGGGCCGGCCGATGCGTCGTTGCGGGCACTGACGTTCGCCGCGAAGCTTGCTGGCGCGGGGCCGGGCGGGCCGGTGCCGGTCGCGGCCGTGCTGTTCGGGCCCGCAGACCAGGTTCCTGGTGACGCGCTGGCGGCGTACGGTGCCTCCAGTGCGCACGTGGTCGAGCCCGGGCACCTGGACGGCTACGCGCCGCAGGCCTGGGCGCGGGCCCTGGCCGGGCTGGCGGCCCAGGTCGGCGCGGCCGCCGTGGTCGCGGCGGCCACAGACCGTGGCAATGAGGTGATGGCCTACCTCGGCGCGCTCACTGGCCTGCCGATGGCGGCGAACTGCGTCCAGGCCGAGCCGGGCGACGACGGCACCTACCAGGTCGTCCGGCACCGCTGGGCTGGCCTGTTGCTGGAAGAGGCCAGCCTGACCGGCTCGCCCGGGCTGATGACCGTGGCCACCGAAGCGGTCCCCCCCGCCGCCGTGGCGGAGCCTGTCGGCGCGCTGCCCGTACATCCGTACGCACCCAGCCTGAGCGATGACGACCTGCGGGTGCGGGCCACGCAGACCGCCGGGCACAGTTCCGGCGCGTCGCTGGCCACCGCGCGGGTCGTAGTCGGCGGCGGCCGCGGGGTCGGCGGGCCGGACGGCTTCGCGCCGCTGGAGGAGCTGGCCAGCCTGCTCGGCGGGGTCGTCGGAGTCTCCCGGGTGGTGACCAGCGAGGGCTGGCGGCCGCACCGGCAGCAGGTCGGCCAGACCGGCACCAAGATCACGCCGGAGCTCTACCTTGCCTGCGGGATCAGCGGTGCCATCCAGCACATGGCCGGCTGCGGCGGTGCCAAGCACATCGTGGTGGTCAACACCGATCCCGGGGCGCCCATCCTGGCCCACGCCGACTATGCGGTGATCGGCGACCTCGGTGAGGTGATCCCCGCTCTGGTCGCCGCCCTCCGGGCCCGTTCCGCCTCAGCCTGAATCCGTGGCGGGGCCGCATCGGGCTGGGGGGTGGTGGGCTGGTCGGCTGGGGAGGCCGGCGGGCGCCCGGCTCCGGCGGGCTTGGCACGGGTCGCCATTGGTCGCCGTTCGTCGGCCCAAGGCGGGTTGGGCTGTTCGCCGGCGAGGCCACGCTACGCCCGCCTGCGCCCTGCACCCGCCGGCCCGCCGGTGCCATGTTGGGGTAGCGGGGCGTGCTCGGCGCCGGCGTGGTAACTCCACCTAGCAAGAGCTGTGCAGTATATGCCTTGACAGGAATATGCCTGGGTGGGCATTCTTGGAGGGTGAACTCGGTTTTTGAGGTGCTGGCGGAGCCTCGGCGGCGACAGATCCTTGATCTGGTGCGCGGGGGCGAGTGCTCGGTGAGCGAGCTTGTCGCCCGGCTGGAGATGAACCAGCCGGCGGTGTCCAAGCACCTGCGGGTGCTCCGCGAAGCCGGGCTGGTCCGGGTGCGAGTGGATGAGCAGCGGCGGCTCTACCGGCTGAGCCCGGCACCGCTGCGGGAACTGGACCAGTGGCTGGCTCCTTACCGTGCTGCGTGGGGCGCCAGCCTCGACAAGCTCGAGCGGCACCTGGATGAGATGACTGACGGCGAGACAGGGGAAGGGCGATGACAGCAGGCAAACTGGAGGACCTCGGCGGGCGGTGGCGGCTGCGGTTCACCCGCGAACTCGCACATCCGCAGGAGAAGGTGTGGCGCGCGATCACCGAGCCGGAGCACATGCAGGCGTGGTTCCCGCAGCAGGTCTTGGGCGAGTGGGTGGTGGGCGGCCCGCTGGTGTTCTCCAGCCCGGAGGGCCGCGGCCCGGACTTCGACGGCGAGGTGCTCGCCTACCAGCCGCAGTCGCTGGTGGAGTTCCGCTGGGGCACCGATGTGATCCGCCTGGAACTGGCGGCCCGTGCGGACGGCTGCACGCTCACCCTGCTGGACACCTTCGACGAGGTGGGCAAGGCGGCGCGGGACGCGGCGGGCTGGCACGAGTGCCTCGACCGGCTCGCCGACGACCTCGACAAGGGCGAGCTTTCGTTCCAGCCCGGCCAGCGCTGGGCCGAGGTGCATCCGCGCTACGTCGAGGCGTTCGGCCCTGAGGCCGCCGCGATCGGCCCGCCGCCGGGCTACTGATCCGTTTCCTGGGGCGCTACGCGCCCCACGCCCTCGGCGGGCTTCTTCTCGGCGTGGGTGTCGCTGCTAGTGCGAAGATCGGCACGATCACCGCAACCGCCGACGCAAGCGCCTCCGTCATCTGCATGCCATCACTCTTCTGCGCGCCGGTGAAGCCAGTCAATCCCGCCAGGCTCAGACCTGGGTCGCGGCCGCCAGGTTCTCCCGCGCCGTCTGGGTGACCGGGTGGTCAGGCCCGAGCGCCCGCTCGGCATCGGCGAGCGTGCGCTCGAACATCGCCTGGGCCTCGGCGTACCGGCCCACCGTGTGGCAGGCGTGGGCCAGGTTGCTGCGGGAGGTCAGCGTGTCCGGGTGATCCGGCCCGAACACCCGCTCGCAGTCGGCCAGGTTCTGCTCGTAGAGGGGAATGGCCTGGGCGAGTTTGCGCGCCGAGTGGTAGGCCGAGGCGAGGTTGCCGCGCGCGGTGATCGTGTCGGGATGGTCCGGGCCCTGGGCCCGCTCCCGGTCGGCCAGCGTGCGCTCGTACAGCGGGACGGCCTCCTTGTACCGGCCGGCCAGGAAACACGTATCGGCGAGGTTGCCGCGCGCGGTGATCGTGTCGAGGTGGTCCGGGCCCTGGGCCCGCTCCCGGCCGGCCAGCGTGCGCCGGTAGACCGGCAGTGCGTCCTTCACCCGCCCCGCGGTGCGGTAGGCGTGGGCCAGGTTGCCTCGTGCCGCCAGGGTCTCGGGGTGATCGGGGCCCAGTGTGCGCTCCCGGTCGGCCACGAGCCGCTCGTGCAGCGGCACTGCCTTCTCCGGCTGGCCCGCCGCCCGGTAGGCGTGGGCGAGGTCGGCACGCGCGGCGAGAGTGTCCGGATGCGTCGGCCCGAGTACCCGCTCCCGGTCCGCGAGGGTCTGCTGGAACGCGGCGATGGCCCGGTCGCCAAGCCCGGCGCCGAGGTAGGCCTCGCCCAGTTCTTCCCTGGCGGTCAGGGTGTCCGGATGGCGGGCGCCCCGGCCCTGCTCCGATTCGGCGAGCACACGCTCGGCGAGCCGGACCGCCTCGCTGGAACGGCCGGCATTGCGGTACGCGCGCGCCAGGTTGGCGCGCGCGGTGATCGTATCGGGGTGCGCCGCGCCGAGGATCCGCTGCCGCTCATTCAGTGACTCCTGGTACATCTCCGCCGCCTCGCCCGGGCGTCCCGCTGCCTCAAGGGCCGCACCCAGCCGGTCGCGGGCCAGGATGGTGTGGGCGTGGCTGGGTCCAAATTCGGCCTGGCTGGTCTCCAGCATCGACTGCCAGTAGCCGACGGCCGCCTCGATGAGGCCCGCCGCTTCGAGGCTCCGGCCCGCCCGCAGCAGCACCGGATGGAACTCGGGGGCCCACAGCACCCGGGCCGCGGCCACCTGCAGCCGCGCCGTGCAGTCGCGCAGTGCCTGCTCGTACGAGGCAGGGACGGCGGTGCGGGGCCACACCTGGAACAGCGCCTCGGCGGCGGCGCGCGCGGCCTCGTCGCTCTCGGCCGCGGTGAGGTTCTGCTGCACCGTGGCCTGGACCACGCTGTGCACCCGCACCGTGCGGGCAGCGCTGGTGGTGTCGATGCTGACCAGGCCCGCCCGGGCCAGGTTGTACAGGGCGGCGCGGGCCTGCATCTCGTCGACCGGGGCGCCGCGCCGGTAGCGGGTGAGGTAGGCGCAGGCGGCCTGGCTGGTGAGCACCGCCCCCGGGATGCCGTTGGGATCCAGCATCGCGATCAGGGCCAGCACCGGCCGGGCCAGTCCGGCTGGCGGGATCTGCTCGGCGAACTCGGTGGCCAGCGCCCAGGTGGACGCGACGATCGACGGGTAGGCGCCCGCCGGGGCGCCAGCCAGGCGCTGCATCCGGTCGGCGACACGCGCCCGGTACTGGCGGCAGTCCAGCCCGGTGTCGGCCATCAGCGCGGCCGCCTGTGCCAGCGCGATCGGCAGATAGCCGAGGTCACCGGCCAGGTCGAGCGCACCGATCCACTGGTCGGGATCGGCGTGGAGCTTGCTGGACAGGTAGGCGAGCGCCTCGCGGGGGCTGAACGGTCCTACCTCGACAGCGCGCGGCCGGTACGCGCGCACCGCGGTGTCGGGCCGGCGGCTGGTGACCAGCACCCGCCCCCGTGGCCCGTGCGGCCAGAGCCCCTCCAGGGCCGCCGCGTCACCCAGGTCGTCGAGGATCACCAGCCACGGGCGGTCGGTCTCGGTAAGCCAGTCAAGGAAGTGCGCCGCGGCCGCTTCGGGCGCCTCGGCGGTGGGCCCGC
Source organism: Streptosporangiaceae bacterium (assembly GCA_036497045.1). Taxonomy (GTDB): domain Bacteria; phylum Actinomycetota; class Actinomycetes; order Streptosporangiales; family Streptosporangiaceae; genus DASXKD01. Next base: position 10,092 of record DASXKD010000507.1, read on the forward strand.
CGACGTCCTGCATGGCCTGGGCGTAGCCGGTGACGACGGCGTCCCGGTTGGATGGGGTCAGCCAGACGACCAGGTCCAGCGCATGGCGGTCCCAGAGCGCGTGCGCGACCGCGAGGGCGAGTTGCGTCTTGCCGGTGCCGCCGAGCCCGCCCAGGGTCCGGTTCGCTTCATCGGCCGGGATCAGCACGGCGGTGTCCCCGGGCACCATGCTGGCAGCCAGGCCGAGCCCGGTCTCCTGCCGGGGGACATGCGAGTCCGCCAGCTGCGGGATCAGGCCCGACAGCAGCGGCCAGGTCACCTGTTCCGGCCGTGCCGGGACGCCGTCTGGGTACCTGCCGCTCATTGCCGTCTGGTCACCAACCCGCACGCGTTCCGCCGGGGCTTCCCGGGTGATGTCAACCAAACCTCACGCCGGTTATACACGCCGCATTCACATCACGGATCGAAAACGGAAACCGGACTTCGGGGCCGGGACGGTGCAAGCGATTGTATTTTCCGCAATCACAACAAGTGATTTCAAGTTGCTTATGCGTAACGATATACCGCGCGCGGGGTGCTCGGCCGGTCATGGGTGCGCGGGCGCACGGGCGTCGCCGATGCGGGCGAGGAGTTCTCTGCGCCATTGTTCGGTCTGCTGGACCTGGTTGAACGTGAAAAGGTGCAGGCCGGCGACCCCGGCGGCCGGTGCGGTGACGGCCGGGCCCAGCCTGGCGAGCAGGCGTTCCGGCCGGTAGCCGCCGGGCGTGCCGAACCGCAGGAACCACTCCACGTGCCCGGCGAGGAACCGGGCGGACTCGCTGGCCCCGGCCTTGGCGGCCATGCGCAGCAGCCGGGTCCGCTCCACCGGCCCGGCCAGCCCCA
>DASXKD010000508.1:0-2707 GCA_036497045.1 Streptosporangiaceae bacterium
AGTCATGAAGGTAACGCTGGACCTCGGTGACATCAGCCGCGAGCGGGCCGACGCCATCGTCAACGCCGCGAACTCGTCCCTGCTCGGTGGCGGCGGCGTGGACGGGGCGATTCACCGGCGCGGTGGCCCCGCCATCCTCACCGAATGCCTTGAGCTGCGGAAAACCCGCTATAACGAGGGCCTGCCCGCGGGGCAGGCCGTCGCTACCACCGCCGGTGACCTCGACGCCCGCTGGGTAATCCACACCGTGGGCCCGGTGTACTCGGCCCGCGAGGACCGGTCCGCGGTGCTGGTGTCCTGCTACGAGCAGTCGCTGCGGGTCGCTGACGAACTGGGCGCCCGGACGGTCGCGTTCCCCGCCGTGTCCGCGGGCGTTTACGGATGGCCGCCAGAAAGCGCCGCGCGGATCGCGCTGACCACGGTGAGCCGGACACCGAACGGGCTGGAGGAGGCCCGTTTCGTCCTGTTCACCGAGGACATGCTGGCCACCTTCCGCACGGCCCTCGACTCGCTGGGGTCCGGCTGACCGGCGGTTCGCCGCCGAGCCTTATGTCGTCGCTGTGACAACCACGCCGACGCTGGCCGATCGGCAGCGCGTCCTGGGCGATGATCACCCTGAGACGATGGCCTCCCGGCACCTCGTTGCCGGAGCGTATCAGGACGCGGGGGATATGCCCCGGGCGATCCCGCTGTATGAGCGAGTCCTGGCCGACCGTCAGCGCGTCCTGGGAGACGACCACCCCCACACGCTGACGTCCCGCAACAGCGTGGCCGCCTACCTGCGCAAGCTCGGGGAGATCAAGGCGGCGCGCGAGGTGGACGAGGACACCCTTGCCCGGCGGCACCACGTCCTCGGCCCCGACCACCCCGACACCTTGACCTCGCAAAACAACCTCGGCGTGGACCTGAGCCGCCTGGGCATGCATCGGGCCGCCCGGGAACTGGATGCCGATACGCTGGCCCGGCGCCGCAGGATCCACGGCGACGACCACCCGTGGACGCTGATCACGGCCAGCAACCTGGCCTTTGACCTGCGCCGGCTCGGTGAGGCCGAGGCGGCCCGGGACCTGGACGCCGACACCCTCGCCCGGCGGCGCCGTGTCCTGGGCGACCAGCACCCGCAGACCCTGAACTCGGCCAGAAACCTGGCCGACGACCTGGAGCAGTTGGGCGACCATCACGCAGCCGACGTGCTGCGGGCCGAAGCCAGGCACCGGCGAAGCGGGCAAGGCGAAGCCGCGCCAGACATCGGACCCTGATCGAGCAAACCAGGCGGCGAGCTACCGACGTGCGCATGCACGCTTTGACGGCTTACCCCGTAGCGGTCGGCTACCTCGACCACCGGAACGCCGGCTCTGACCTGCAGGGCGGGCCCGATATCTCTGCTCTGTCACACTCAGCTCCCACAGCAGCCGTAATGGTGCTCACGGATCGATTGTTACCCGGTACCCCGGTTCAACCGGCGCCCTGCGGCCCGGTCGTGTCTCGCGCTGGCGGCCGTTTGTCAGGCTGGCGAGGTTGGGGGTGCGCCGTACTGGCGGGCCCATCTCGGGTGCGGCGATGCCCGACATGGCGTGGGTGAAGGCGGCGAGGTCGAGGTCTGCGAGGTGGTCCATGACGTGCTTGCGCACGGCGGCCAGGAGGGTCGGGTAGGCCTGCTCCAGCCGGGCAAGTCCCGCGGGGGTGAGGACGGCCAGCTGGCCGCGGCCGTCGGTGCCGGCTCTGGCGCGCTCGGCCAGTCCCTGGCGGGTCAGCCGCTCGACGACGCGGGTCAGGCCGCTGGCTGAGATCATGGCGGCGTTGGCCAGCTCGCTCATCCGCATGGACCGGCCGGGCTGCTCGGACAGGTTCATCAGCACCGAGTATTCGGTCAGGCCGAGGCCCTGGGCCTGGAGCAGCTCGCCGTCCAGCACCTTCGGGATGACCAGCACCGCGCGGGCGAGGGCCCGCCAGGCCAGCTCTTCGTCCGGGGTCAGCGGCGCGGGCGGGTTCGGGGCCGGTTCGTTCGCCATGACTCTCAATGTAGTTGCTTGACACAGCAAACTCAACAAGACATGCTTGTTTGTGCAAGCAGATTATGGAACGGAAGCGCGATGCTGCCGGACCATGACCAGGACCGCGGATATGAATGGAGTCCGACGATGAGTGATCGAGTGGCGTTGGTAGTCGGTGCGGGCGGCCCGCTCGGCCGGTCGGTGGCGGTGAAGCTGGCCGGCGCCGGGTTCACCGTCGCAGGAGTCGACCGCAACGCCGACGGGCTAAGTGAACTGCCCGACGGCGTCCGCCAGGTGCCGGGCGACGCGACCGATCCGGCGGTCGCGAAGGCCGTCGTCGACCGCGTCGCCGCCGAGGCCGGCCCTCCGGAGGTGCTGGTGAACACCATCGGCATGTACGGCATCGGGGACGCGCTGTCGGCGACGCCCGACCAGTTGCGGCAGATGATGGACGTCAACGTCGGCCCCGCGCTGTGGCTGACCCAGGCAGTCGCGCCGTACATGAAGGAGCGCGGTTCCGGCTCTATTACGTTCGTCTCCTCCCGCTGGGCGGCCGAGCCGTACGCGGGCGAGGCCGCCTACAGCCTGAGCAAGGCGGCCCTGAGCCACCTGGTCCGGGTACTGGATCTGGAGCTGCGTCCGCAGGGGATCCGGGTGAACGCGGTCGCGCCGCAGCTGATCGACACTCCGGTGAACCGGTCATTCCTGCCAGA
>DASXKD010000509.1:0-2091 GCA_036497045.1 Streptosporangiaceae bacterium
CGACGCAGGCGCCGCAGCGGCCGCGATCGCGGCTTCGCTACGCCGTGTGGAGGCCCTGCGCGGCTAGCCTCGGCTGCCGGCCTCGCGGTGCCGGTCCGCGCGGTGCCGGTCCTGGTCGGCGGCCGCTGCTGATGGCGCCGCTCGCGCCCGAACGTCGTCGTTGTGGCAACGCTGCGGAAACACGGGCTGTTGCAGAATCGGGTCGCCTGATCCGGCGTGGCTTTCCTGGTGGTTCATGATCTTTTGGGATGATCGGGTCATGGCGAAGGGATACCGTCCGGTGCCGCGGGATCAGGCGTTCTTGCTGCCGCCGGACATGCGGGACTGGCTGCCGCCCGGTCATCCGGTGTACCTGGTGATCGCGGTGGTGGAGGAGCACCTGGACACCTCCGCGGTGCACGCGGGCCGGCGGACCGGCGGGGCCGGGGCGGCGGGCTATGACCCGGACATGCTGACCGCGCTGCTGGTGTGGGCGTATGCGAACCGGGTGACCAGCTCGCGGCGGATCGAGGGACTGTGCCGGACCGATATCGCGTTCCGGATCATCTGCGCCGGCGACGTGCCCGATCACGTGACGATCGCCCGGTTCCGGGCCGGGCTGGGCACCGCCGCGGCGTCGCTGTTCGACCAGGTGCTGATCCTGTGCGCGCGGCTGGGCATGGGGCAGCTGGGCCTGGTCGCGCTGGACGGGATGAAGATCGCCGCGTCGGCGTCGCTGTCGGCGAACCGGACCGGGGAAAGCCTGCGGAAGCTGGCCGCCGAGCTGGCCGCCGAGCACGCCGCCACCGACGCGGCCGAGGACGCCCTGTTCGGGCCGGCCGTCCGCGGTGATGAGGTGCCGGCCGTGCTGGCCGACCCCCGCACCCGGGCTGACCGGATCACCACGGCGCTGGCCGGGCTGGACGCCGAGCAGCGAGCCGGGCAGGAGGCCCGCGACCAGCAGGCCGCCGCGTACCTGGCCGCGGTGGCCTCCGGGCAGCCCGGCGCGGGCAAGGGCAACCGCCCGGCCGCCGCCGACGTCGCCGCCGCGCAGCTGCTGCTGGACCGGGCCACCGCCGCGCAGCAGGCCAAGATCGACGACTGGGAGCAGCGGAACGCGCAGCACCTCGCCGCGACCGGCACCCGCCTGCGCAACCCGCCCCGCCGCCCGGCCGGCGAGCACTGCCGCGTCCGGCAGGCCCAGGAGAAGCTGGACAAGGCACGGGCACGGGCGGCCGCGGCCGAGCGGAAAGCCGCGCGGAAAGCCGCCGCCCGCAAGGGCCCCGGCCCGGTCCGCAACATCACCGACCCGCACTCGCGGCTGATGCCGGTCCGCGGCGGCGGGTTCATCCAGGGCTACAACACCCAGAACGTCACCAGCGAAGACGGCCTGATCATCGCCACCGAGCTCACCGCCAGCCCCACCGACGTGGCCTGGTTCGAGCCCATGCTCGGCGCCGCGCAGGACGCCGCCGCCCTCATCACCGCGCACCGCCCCGGCCCCGGCGACAGCGACGAGCAGATCGGGCTGCTGCTCGCCGACGCCGGCTACCTGTCCGAGCACAACCTCACCCTCGACGGCCCCGACCGGCTCATCGCCACCGGCAAGACCCGCCACCTCCAGCAGACAGCCGCCGGCCAGCAGCCCGCCGGCGGCTTGCACCGCACCGGCCCCGCCACCACCGCGATGGCCGCCCGCCTGGCCACCAGCGAGGGCATCACCGCCTACCGCCACCGCGGCCACATCGGCGAACGACCCCACGGCCACATCAAGCACAACATGGGCTTCCGGCAGCTCTCCGTCCGCGGCATCCCCCGCGCCACCGCCGAATGGAAACTCGCCTGCACCGTCCACAACCTGTTCAAGGCCATCACCGCCGGGCACCTCACCACCGACGCGCTCGCCGCCCTGGCCAGCTGCTAGCCACCAGCCCCCGCACCACCACACCCAGCCCGCCCCGCCACCAGCCACCCCCGCGCCACCCCACGCCGCCGCCGTCCCCGCATCCGAGCCGGCCAGCCGCCCGCCCGGCACCGATTCTGGAACAGCCCGAACAACCTCATGGGCATCACAACCATGACGTCAGAGGCCGATGGGTTCAGTGCCGGCCG
>DASXKD010000510.1:0-5262 GCA_036497045.1 Streptosporangiaceae bacterium
ACGTAGAACACCCAGCGCCACGACAGGTTGTCCACGAAGAACCCGCCGATCAGCGGGCCGAGGACGCTGGTCACGCCGAACACGCTGCCGAACAGGCCCTGGTACCGGCCCCGCTCCCTGGCTGGCACCACGTCGGCGACGATCGTCTGCGCGCCGGTCAGCAGGCCGCCGCCGCCGATGCCCTGGATCGCGCGGAACGCGATCAACTGCAGCATGGTGTGGGAAAGCCCGGCCAGCGCTGAGCCGATCAGGAAGATGACGATCGCGGCCTGGAAGAAAATCTTGCGCCCGTACAGGTCGCCGAGCTTGCCCCACAGCGGGGTGGAAATGGTGGACGCCAGCAGGTACGCGGTCACCACCCAGGACAGATGCGACAGCCCGTGCAGGTCCCCGGCGATCGTGGGCAGTGCCGTCGCCACGATCGTCTGGTCCAGCGCCGCCAGCAGCATGCCAAGCAGCAGCGCGCCGATGATGATGAGCCTGCGGCGATGACCGATCTGCTCAGGCCCGGCCTGCTCGGCGCCTGCTGCTGTCCCGCTGGTGGCGCTCAATGGTCCCTCCCTGCTCGCTTCCGGAGTCTTCCCCCCACTGACCGAGTGTTACCCGGCCTGGCGGTGATGCTCCGGTCCGGCCGCAGGTCATGCCAGCGGCCCGGTCAGGTGTCGATGTTGGGGTTGCTTGCCGGGAGCGGGACCAGGTGCGCCGGCGGCTCCGGGAGCACCACAGCGGACTCGATGGTCAGGTTGGGGCGCACGTGGACCAGTTCACCGGAGGCGAGCATGCGCCAGCCGTGCTCGCCGTCGAGTTCTTCCGATGCCACGACGACCGACGGGAGCGCGTGCAGTTCCGGCGCGTGCACCGATGAGATCGTGCTGCGGGCGTGCAGGCCGGTGGTGGCGTCACCGGAACCGGCCGGGCTGCTGGTCCCGGCGGGCCGCTCGATGATGTGCAGCGCGTGCTGCCCGGGATAACGCAGCGCCCAAAGTTCACCGGCGACCGCGACGATGGCGTTCAGCGAGGAGACCGGCAGCCGCTCGGCGATCCACCGGGCTGCCGCCGCGATCCCCGCTGCCACGTCGCCACCGTGGGCGTCGGTCTGCTGGGTGATCAGCGCAAAGTAGCGTTCGGAGTCGGTGTCACCGCCGACCAGGTCGCGGTAGCTGCCGAGTTGTTCCTCCAGCCTGTCCAGCTCACCGAACCCGCCGTTGTGCGCCATGATCCGGCCGCGCATCGTGAACGGATGAGTGTTGGCCAGGGTCCGGCTGCCTGCCGTGGCATAGCGGATGTGCGCGACGAAGGTCGCCGACCTGGCCTGCCTGGCCTCCCGGACGAACTCCTCGCCGGTGAAGGCGGGCTCGGGCTGCTTGTCGAGGACCGGTGCGCCGGCCGGGTCGAAGAACCCGATCCCGCTGCCGTCCACGTTGCGGTGGCTTTGCACCTCCAGCGAGTCCGGCGCGTCCACCAGCCAGAACGACGCGCTGACCGGTTCACGCCCCGCATTGAGCCCTAGCAGCCTGCACACGACGCGGCTCCGTTCCGCCGAAGATCACACCAGCCTGGCACCGGGCGCCGAGGCCGGCAAGGCCGCGCGCCGCTCGCGTGCTGGCTCTTACCGCCCCTCGCTGGCGAGCGCCCGGGTGAGTTCGTCGCGGGAGTGGATGCCGAGCTTCTGGTACACGTGCCGAAGGTGGTACTCCACGGTCTTGGGGCTCAGGAACATCGAGGCGGCGGTTTCCCGCGTGGTCCTCCCGCCCGCCAGGGCCAGCGCGATCTGCAGTTCCTGGGGTGTCAGCTGGTCGATCGTGCCAGGGCCGCGCCGCATCCGGGTCTCGCCGGTCGCGGCGAGTTCGGCGCTCGCCCGGTCGGCCCACGGGCCGGCCCCGAGGTGCTCGAAGATGTCCAGCGCGGCACGCAGTTGCTCCCGCGCCAGCACCCGGTTCCTGGCGCGCCGCAGGCGCTCGCCGTAGACCAGCCGGGTCCGGGCGGTCTCGAACGCGTCCAGGGTCTGCGCGTGCTGGCGTATTGCCTGATCGAACAGTGCGGGGAAATCGGCGTCCGCCGCCAGCAGGCCCTGGCTGCGCAGCGCCCGGGCGAGCGGCCACGGCTGCCCCTTCGCCTGCGCCGCGGCCGTGAAGGCGGCGGCCACCACCCGTGCCTCGTCGTCGCGGCCGAGCCGGGTGTAGGCCTCGGCGAGTTCCGCCGCGGGCGACAGGTCGGCGTCGGTGATCGCCAGTTCGGCCAGCAGTCGCTGCTGTTGCTCGAAGTGGACGGCGGCGCGGGCGGCGTCGCCGAGGCCGAGTTCCAGGTCGCCGAGTGCCGCCGTCGCCCAGATCTCGTGCAGCCGGATGCCGAGGTCGTGGCACAGTCGCAGCGCCTCGGCCGCGCAGTCCCGGCAGTCCTGCTCCCGGCCGCGGCGGGCCTGCAGCCAGGCCAGTCCGGCCAGCCCGAAGGCCAGCCCGGTCTGCTGCCCGCTCTCCCTGGCCAGGTCGATCGCTTCGAGGTAGGTGGCCTCGGCAACCGCCCAGCGGTCGGTGGCGGCCTGGTCGCGGGCGATGAGATTGAGCACGTAAGGGAGCGCGCCGACGGCGGCCTTGTCCCGGGCGGCCCGCAGTGCGTCTTCCAGCAGCGAACGCCCGGCCGCGGTCTCCCGCAGGAACAGCGGGCCGACGGCCAGCCAGGGCATGAGCTCGAGGTCTTCGCGCAGGCTGGGCGTGCCTTCGGCGAGCTTGATCGCCTCGTGCACGGCTTCCGCGCCGGCTGCCGCGTCACCGCCGAGGATCCGGGCCATCCCGACGGTGATCCCGGCCAGGAAGCTGGCCCGCGGTGACGCATCGGCAGGCAGCATCGCCCGCGCCCGCTCGGCCACCACCAGCATCTCGGCGGGGTTTCCGGCGTAGAAACAGGCGTTGGCTGCCTCGGCCAGCATCGCCACCGCCCGCTCCGGATCCGCCTTCCCCGCGGCGGCCGTCAGGATCGCGTGGCCGCGCATCACCGGCCCGCGATACGTCGCGATGTGCCCCCTGAGCTGGTCGATCTCGACCAGTTCCCGAGGGTTGTCCGCCGCGCCGCGGGCCTCGTCGAGCAGGGTCACGGCGTGGTCGGCCAGCCCGGCCAGCCACGCCGCCCCGGCCGCCTCCCGCAGCAGCCGCACCCGCCGGGCGCCGTCGGCGGTCAGCCGCCCGGCCCGCTCGAACGCGGCGGCCGCGGCCGCGTATGCACTGCGGTCCCTGGCCCGGGCGCCCGCCTGCTCCAGTGCCGCCGACGCCGACTCGTCCGTGCCCGCCGCCGCGGCCGCGAGGTGCCAGGCGCGGCGGTCCACGTCCCGGTCCGGCAGGGCGGCCGCGAGAGCACGATGCGCGGCGCGCCGCTGGTCGGCAGGCGCGTCGGTGTAGATCGCCAGCCTGGCCAGCGGGTGGCGGAACTCCACCGTGCCCGGGAGCAGCGTGACCAGCCCCGCGCTCTCGGCGTCGGCCAGCGCGGTCAGGTCGATCCCGGGCCCTGCCGCCGCGGCCTGCTGGAGCGTCGCCAGGTCGGTGGTGTCGCTGGCCGCGGCGAGGACCAGAGCCTGCTGCGCGCCCTGGCTGAGCTGGCCCGCGCGGTGCAGGAACGCCTGTGAGATCTTGGCGGACACCAGGACGGGCGCACCCTCGGGAGCCAATGCCAGATCGCCCGGGTCCGCGGCGAGTTCCAGCAGCGCCAGCGGGTTGCCGGCCGTGGCCCGGTGCAGCAGCGCGGCCGTCTCCGCCGTCAGCCCGGGCATGAGCTGTGCTGCTTCGTCGCTGGTCAGGCCGCTGATCCGGAGTGCCGGCAGGTCGGCACCGTCGAGCAGGGACGGCTCACCTTCGCGCACGGCGATGAAGACGGCGATCGGGTCGGCCACCAGCCGGCGGAACGCGAAAAGCAGCGCCTGCGCGCTGGAAACATCGAGCCACTGGGCATCGTCCACCAGGACGGCCACCGGTGCCTGCTCGGCGTACGCCGCAAGCATGCTCAGCGTGGCGGCGCCCACGGCAAACCGCTCCTGCGCGGTCCCGCGCCGTAGCGCCAGTGCGCCCGCCAGCGCGACCGCCTGCGGCTCAGGGATCTTGTCCAGCATGGCCAGGGCGGGACGGAGCAGTTCCAGCAGGGAGCCGAACGGGATCTGCGCCTCCGACTTGATCCCGCGGGCCCGCAGCACCCGCATCCCCGCGGCCCGCTCGGCCGCGTAGTCGAGCAGCACGGTCTTGCCGATCCCCGCCTCCCCGAGCAGTGCAAGCGTCGCGCTGGCCCCAGATCGTGCCCGGGCAAGCGCCTGCTCGATCTCGTGCCGCTCATGCTCCCGCCCCAGCAGCATGGGCGTGATTCTAGGCACCTGGTGCGAGCCGGCAAAGCCGGGCTCACGCGGCGGTGCGGCGGTATCCAAAACCCAGGTGGCCCCTGGACTGTGACCAGGGGGTTCTCGCCGCACGACTAGGTGGTCCCCGGAAGCGAGAACGGCCGCGCCCGGCCTACGCTCGCGGCAACCTGGCCTGGGAGGACATCGTGGGCACCATCGAGCATGAAACAACCGAAGTTGACATGGACAAGCTCATGCAATTCGTCTTCCGCGCGGTGGAAGAGGTCGGCGCCACGCTCAACACGGCGCTGGTGGTCATGGGCGACAGGCTCGGCCTGTACCGCGCGATGGCGGGCGCGGGTCCGCTGGCACCGGCCGAACTGGCCGAGCGCACCGGCACCGCGGAGCGCTACGTGCGCGAGTGGCTGAACGCCCAGGCGGCGGGTGGCTACGTGAACTACGACCCGGACAGCGGCCGGTACCTGCTGCCGCCCGAGCAGGCGGTCGCGCTGACCGACCCGGACAGCCCGGCCTTCCTGCCCGGGTTCTTCCAGCTCGCCCTGGGCACGGTGACCGACTCCCCGCACATCGTCGACGCGGCGCGCACCGGGGCCGGGTTCGGCTGGCACGAGCACGTATCGGACGTGTACGAGGGCTGCGAGCGGTTCTTCCGGCCCGGCTACAACGCCAACCTGATCGCCGCGTGGCTGCCCGCCCTCGACGGGGTCGTGGACAAGCTGGAGCGGGGCGCAGTGGTCGCCGATGTCGGGTGTGGCCACGGCTCCTCGACCATCCTGATGGCCCAGCACTTCCCCCATTCGGTCTTCGTCGGCTCGGACTACCACGCCGGCTCGATCGAGACCGCGCGCCGCCGGGCGCAGGAGGCAGGCGTGGCCGACCGGGTCCGGTTCGAGATCGCGCCGGCCGCGGCTTACGACGGCACCGAC
>DASXKD010000511.1:0-5441 GCA_036497045.1 Streptosporangiaceae bacterium
GTAGAGGCCCGCCGGGTTCGGGTACAAGACCCAGACGTGCATCGTGAACAGGTCGGGGTGCCAGAAGAAGAACGACGCCCCGGAACCGGGAGCGGTCGCCGGGCAGTCCTGCTGGCTCGGTTCGGGCACGAACGTGCCGTCGTTGTAGTGGCAGCCCGCCGGGAAGAAGCCGAAAGTGGCGTTCGGCAGCGGCGGCGTCTTCGGGATGCTGGTGAAGACCCACTCCAGGGCGCCGAGCTGCCAGGTGTTGCTCGAGGTGTGCTCGTACACCAGGATCGGCGGCTTGCGCACGTCGAACCAGCTGATGCCCGGGTTCAGGAAGTGGTAGCCCATGTTCGGCATCATCTTCGTGATGATCTTGTAGCCGTCGGCCTGCGCCTTGGCCAGGTTGGTGGCGTACTTCGCGGTCGCCATCCGGGCCTCTGCGATGTCCTTGGTCAGCACCGAGTTCCCGGTGCCGCTGCCCATTCCGGCCATGCTCTTCGTCGACGGCGTCTGCCCCCAGGCCGGGACCAGCATCCACAGGCCGGCGGACAGCACCACCGCGGTGATGCCGGCCAGCCTCAGCACACGCATCTTCTGCTTCTTCATTGCCTTATGACCCTTCTTGAACCCGATAGATGTGGTCGGCGACCAGGCCGTGGGCCTCACGGTGGACGTCGGCCGCTGCTTCCGCCGAGGGCGCCTCGACCAGGCAGAACACCCGCCCGGTTCCTTCATCGACCCAGTACCTGAGGTACCGCACGTCATGACCTGCCTGCGTTTGCAGGTCGGCGAGATGAGCCTTGGCGACGTCGTCCATCGACACGCCGCCGTCGATCTCATGGACATCCATGAAAAGTGGCACTGCCGGCCTCCCTTCAGTCGTCTGAATTCCTTCTGCGACCGTAAGGTGGCCAGGTCAGCGGCCTCATCGGGGGAAATGCCCGGCTTTGCGGCAGCGGCTGCCCAGATTTGGGCGGGGGAGTGCCTATATTGGGCGCGCCGCGCGGTCATGGCCGGCCTGGTGCCCGGGCGGCCGCCCGGGCGTGATCAGGACCCGATGCCCAGCTTTGCGGCCTCGCGGGCCGCGGCCGTCCGGGACGAGACGCCGATCTTGGACAGCACCGCGGACACGTGATGGTGCACGGTCCGCTCGGAGATGACGAGCCGCTGCGAGATCTCCCGGTCGGCCAGGCCGTCGGCGAGCAGCGCGAGCACCTCCTGCTCGCGAGCGGTCAGCCCGGCGGGGGCAGCCCGGGTGACCGCACGGGGCCCGCGCGGGATGGCCTTCACGCCCAGTTCTTTCATTCGCCGCCGGACCGCCGCGGCGGCTGCGCTGGCACTCAGTTCTTCGAACCCGGCGAGGGAGTCCCTGAGCCCTGCCTCGCTGGATGACCACGCCCTGGCCAGTGCGACGTCGTAGGGCCGGCTTATGCGCTGCCACGCGGTGGCCGCGCCCCCATGGTCGCCGACAGCCTCCAGCGCGTATGGCTCCGGGAGACTGGGCAGGCCGGACCGCACACCGAGCCGCAGCAGCCAGATGGCCAGCGATGCGGAGGTCCACGGGTCGACATGCCCGCCCACCCGGTCGTAGCCAGCCTGTGCCTCGGCGGCTCCGAGGTCCGGTTTGCCTTCAAGCCACCTCAGCTCCGCGCGCGCGGCCCGCACCGGCGCGATCCAAGCTGGCTCGCCCACCCCCTCGGCGTATTCGAGCGCCCGGTCGAGCAGCTCCCACGCCCCGTCCTCGCCGCGGCGCCCCCGGATGATGCCCAGCGTGCAGAGGTGGTTGAGCTGGTTGACCGGCGAGATGCCCGGGCTGCTCAGCTTCTGGGTGGCGACCTCCGCTGCTTGGTCCCAGCGCCCTAGAAAGAGCAGCTCGCGGGATCGCCAGCCGTTGATGCACATGCTGAAGACACCCAGCTCGCTTCGCTCGCAGTAGGCGAGGCCCTCGGCGTAGTAGCGGTCCGCGTCCGGGAACCGGTGCTGCTTCGTGGCGGCTTCCATCAGGCTGCTGTACGCCCGGCCGACCGCCTCGGGCAGGTCCGCCTCCTGGGCGATCCGAAGGCTCTGTTCGATCTCGTCCATCCCGCCTTGGCCGGCCTCGACGAGGTGCAGGCCGACCGCGTTCAGCACATAAGCCATCACATCTGGATAGCCGAACTTCTCGCTGAGATCCCGCGCCTTGCCGATGTAGGCCATCGTGCTCTCGTTGGCACGGCCCCTGGCTATGTCGTCGACGGCGAGACCGCCGTAGGCCCAGGCGAGTTCTTTGCCCGGCTGCAGTGCCTCCAGAACGGCCACGGCCTCGTAGGCGGCCTGGCTGGCTTCCTCGCCGCGGCACAGCCGCCAAAGGGTTGTGGACAAGAAGCGGAGGTTCGCGCCGACTTTCTCCCCGTCGCCCAGCTCACGCCGCAGCGCCAGCGCGGTGCGCCGCGCCTTCTCTGCCTCCTGCCACCGGTCCAGCAGCGAGTACTCGGTGGCTGCGCCCTCATAGAGGACCGCCAGCGCCGGCTTGCCTAGATTCCTTGCGCTACGCAACGACCGTTCATACTGTGCCGCCGCCTCGCGATGTGCGCCCAGGGCGGCCGAACGGCGGGCCGCCTCCGGGGCGTGCCGCAGCACCGCCTGCGCATCGCCTGCGCCCTCGGCGTGGTGGGCGAGCAGGACCGGGTCGGCGCCGGTCGCTTCGAGCCGGGCCAGCAGGTGCGCGTGCAGTTCGGTCTGCCGATGCGGCGGGATCCCTGCCTCGACGGCCATCCGGCTCAGCTCGTGCCGGAACCGCAGCCCCGCCCCGTCCGGGATCAGGATGCCGGTGGCCAGGCATTCGTCGGCCGAGCTTTGGGAGTCCTCCAGGATCCACGCCAGCAGCGACCGGTCTGCCCGGGCCCCGTTGACCGCGGCGGTCTCCACGGCCCGCCTGGTGCCGGCGCTGGCCCGGGCCAGCCGGGCCCCGACCGCGTCCCGGACGGTGGGCGGTACCGAGGGCCACCCGGCTTCGAGCATCTCGCTCACGTAGAACGGGTTGCCGCCGGTGATCCGGCGCAGTTCGGCGGCGTCCACGTCCCGCCCACCGACCAGTGCGCGGACCGCTTCGACGGTCAGCGGCGGCAGCCGCATCCGCCGGGTGGCGCGCTGCGTCGCGAGGTCACCGAGGACAATGCGCAGCGGATGATCGCCGGGCACCTCGTCGTCCCGGTAGGTGGCCAGCAGCAGGGCCGGTACCCGGCCGAGCCGCCGCCCGAGGAAGCTCAGCAGGTCGATCGTGGCCTCGTCGGCCCAGTGCACGTCCTCGATCACCGCGACGGTAAACGCTGCGGGCGGCCCGAGTTCGGCCAGGAAGCCGGTGAACAGCCGGTCCCGCGGTGCCCCGTCGTCACACCGATCGGCAAACCCACCGCCGAGTTGCGCGCTGATGTCGAACAGCGGGCCGAGCGGCCGCGGCGTGAGCAGGCCGTCGCAGCCGCCCCACAGCCAGCGGGCCCCCGGCAGGCGTTGCTGGAACGCTTCGAGCAGCACGGTCTTGCCCATACCGGACTCACCGGACACCAGCACCAGCCGCCCGTCCCCCCGCCGGGCCTCGGCCGCGTATTCGGCCAGCGTCGCGAGAAACGCCGACCGCTCCAGCAGTTCCATGGCCGGATTGCCCCCCTTATACCCTCGTTACCTGGATTGTGGCCTCCCCGCCGACACTCAGCAACCCAGCCTGCCGCTCGGCGGGGCGCCCGCCGTGGCCTGGGTCAGCTTCTGGGCGGCCCTGGACCACGGGTCCGCCGAGGGCCGGTTGCAAGGTCGTGCGTTCGGCGCGGCACCCGCTGCGGCTTGGCCGGTTTCTGCCCAGCCCCGGACGGCGCGTCACCGTGGAGCACAGCCTGGCTGATCGTGCGTATCGCTTGTTGCAAAGGAAGCTTTCGAAAGATAGCTTTGCATACATGGCAGAACGGGACGCTCGATCCGTCAAGCGAATGACCGACCCCCGGGCGCTGCGCGCGCTGGCGCACCCGCTGCGGCTGTCCCTGCTCGGGCTGTTGCGCACCGAAGGGCCGCTCACCGCCACCCAGGCGGGCGAGTTGCTCGGCGAAAGCTCCGCGAGCTGCTCCTTCCACCTGCGCCAGCTGGCCAAGTATGGGCTGGCCGAGGAGGCGGGCGGCGGCCACGGCCGGGAGCGGCCCTGGCGGGCCACGGCCATGCTCACCGATGTGCCGGCGGTCGCCGACAGCCCGGAACTCGCCGCCGCGTCCGGCCTGTTCCGGTCGATCGTCGCCGAGCGCTACTACGACGAGATGATGGCCTGGCTGGAGGCAAGGGCGGACGAACCGGCCGAATGGCAGCAGGCGGCGCTGTTCGGGGACCTGTTCGTGTACCTGACCGCCGCCGAGCTCACCGACCTCGGTGAGCAGGTGGACCGCCTGCTCTATCGCTATCTCGACCGGACGACCCGGCCCGAGTTGCGCCCACCGGGTGCGCGCCTGGTCAGCTACATCCACGTGGCGGCCCCGCACCAGGGTCCGCACAGGAAGGGGCGCGGGCCGGCGGCCGGGGAGGGGCGCGAGCCGGCCGGGGAGGAAGGCCGATGAGCGCGGCCACCGGCACGGATACCGGCGTGGCCCCCGGCACCCGCACCGGCCAGGCGGCCGACGGGGCGCACGACGGCCGCCGCGGCGCGATCGGGCGGCATGTGCCCGCCCTGCTCCGCGAGGCAGGGTTCCGACGGTACTGGTGCGGCCAGACGATCTCGATGTTCGGCGACCAGATCTCCTCGATCGCGCTCCCGCTCGTCGCCGTGCTCACCTTGCGGGTGGGCCCGGCGCAGATGGGCCTCCTCGCCGCGCTGGTCTGGCTGCCGAGCCTGCTGTTCAGCCTGCACGCCGGTGTGCTGGCGGACCGGTTCGGCCACTGGCGTGCCCTGATGATCGTGGCCGATCTCGGCCGGGCCGTGCTGCTGGCCAGCATCCCGGCCTGTTATGCGCTCGGCGTGCTCACCGTCCAGCAGCTCTACGCGGTCGCGCTCGGCACTGGCGCGTTCAGCGTGCTGTTCACCGTCTGCCAGCTCACCCTGTTCGTCTCCCTCGTCCCGCGTGACGCCTACCTGGACGGGAACTCGCTCATCTACGGCAGCCGGGCGCTGTCGTTCACCGGAGGTCCCGGCGCCGGTGGCGTCCTGGTCGAACTGCTCGGCGCGCCGTTCGCCGTCCTCGCCGACGCGCTGTCATTCCTCGGCTCGGCGTTCTTCCTCGGCCGGATCCACGTGGCCGAGCCGTGCCCGGCCGAGCCCGCCCCGGGTGCGCTCACCGCGGGCGCACGGTTCATCAAGGGCACGCCGGTTGTCCGGTGGTCCCTGCTGTCGGTGTCGCTCATCAACTTCTTCAACTTCGTCTTCTTCGCGCTGTTCGTGCTCTACGCCACCCGCTCGCTGCACGTCCGGCCCGGTCTGCTCGGCCTAGTCCTCGGTGCCGGGGCGA
>DASXKD010000512.1:0-2427 GCA_036497045.1 Streptosporangiaceae bacterium
GGGTTCGGCTCGCTGACCCTCGGCCTGCTGGCCGCCGCCCGCCGGGTGATCGCGGTCGAGGTGGACCCCGCCCTGGCGGCGGAACTGCCGCGCACCGTGGCCGCCGTGGCGCCGGGGCTCGCGCCGCGGCTCGAGGTGGTCACCGCCGACGCCGCCCGGGTGACCAGCCTGCCCGGCCAGCCCCCTGTCGCGCTGGTGGCGAACCTGCCCTACAACGTCGCGGTGCCCGTGGTGCTGCACCTGCTCGCCGCCTTCCCCTCACTGGCCCGTGGCCTGGTCATGGTGCAGGCGGAGGTCGCCGACCGGATGACCGCACCGCCGGGGAGCCGGGTCTACGGCGTGCCCTCGGTCAAGCTCGCCTGGTTCGCGGCCGCGCGCCGGGCCGGGCCGGTGCCCCGGGTGGTGTTCTGGCCGGTGCCGAACGTCGACTCCGGGCTTGTGGCATTCACCCGGCAGCCGCCGCCGGACGCCGGTGCGAGCCGCGAGGACACCTTCGCCGTGATCGATGCCGCCTTCTCCCAGCGCCGCAAGACGCTGCGGGCGGCGCTGGCTCGCTGGGCGGGCACGCCCGCCGAGGCCGAGCGGATCGTGCGCGCGGCCGGGGTGGACCCCGGTGCCCGCGGCGAGTCGCTGACCGTGGCCGACTTCGCCCGCATTGCCGTGCAGGCCCGGGGGAGCGACCCCCCGGAACCCCCCGATGGCCACAAGGCCCCGTGACTCCGTCACGTCGCCTTTGGGCCGTGCGGTCCCGGCTGAGGTGAGCGAGGCTGCCGTTAGGATCAAGGGCATCGTGACCCCCGTGACCGCCGTCACCGCCAGAGCGCCGGCAAAGGTGAACCTGCAGCTCGCCGTTGGCCCGGCCCGGGCCCACGGCTACCACGATGTGGTCAGCGTTTATCACGCTGTGTCCCTCTTTGACGAAGTGACCGTGGCCCCCGCGGACCATGACAGCGTGTCGGTCACCGGCGAGGGGGCCGACAGCGTCCCCGCCGACGACAGCAACCTCGCCGTGCGTGCCGCCGCCGAACTGCTCCAGGCCGTGGGCGCTGGCGCCAAGGACTCGCCGGGCCTGGCGATCCGCATCACCAAGCGGATCCCGGTCGCGGCCGGGCTGGCCGGCGGCAGCGCCGACGCCGCCGCGGCGCTGGTCGCCTGCAATGAGCTGTGGCGGACCGGCCTGAGCCAGGCCGAGCTGTGCGAACTGGCCGCCAGCATCGGCAGCGACGTGGCGTTCAGCCTGGTCGGCGGCACCGCGATAGGAGTGGGGCGGGGCGAACGGGTGACTCCGGCACTGGCCGCCGGTACCTACCACTGGGTGCTCGCCTTCGCCACGGGCGGGCTGTCCACCGCCCAGGTCTATGCCACCTGCGACCGGATCCGGACCACCCGCAGCGGGGTGGACGGTTCCAGCCAGGCTGCGGTGAAACCGGCTGGCCGGCCCCGGTCCGCGCGCACCAGCACCGCGGCGCCGCCTGGCCCGCCCGCCCTGGACAACCGGCTGATGGTCGCGCTGCGGTCGGGAAACCCCGCCAAGGTCGGTCCGCTGCTCGCCAACGACCTGCAGCAGGCGGCCATCTCGCTGCGCCCCGACCTGCGCCGCACTCTCGCCGCGGGCATGGAACACGGCGCACTGGCCGCGATCGTCTCCGGTTCCGGCCCGACCTGCGCCTACCTGGCCAAGGACGCACGGCACGCCGCGGCCCTGGCCGTCGCGCTCGCCGGGGCGGGGGTGTGCCGCACGGTGGTCCACGTGGCAGGCCCGGTGCCGGGGGCCAGCGTGACCGGCATCGCGACCGAGACTGCGTGAGCACGGAGCCTGCGTGAACCTGGTCAACCTGGAGAACGTCGTCAAGGGCTACGGGCAGCGGGTGCTGCTTGACGGCGTGTCCGCCGGAGTGGCCGCGGGCGAGTCGATCGGCCTCGTCGGGCGCAACGGCGCGGGCAAGAGCACGCTGCTCGGGCTGCTCGCCGGGACCGAGCCCCCCGACACGGGCCGGGTCACCAGGGCCAGGGACCTGCGCGTCGGCCACCTCCCCCAGGCCGACCGGCTGACCGGGACGGTGGCCGGCCTGGTGACCAGCGGCCGGCCGGAGCACGAATGGGCCGGCGATGCGCGCATCAGGTCGGTGATCGGCGCGCTGCTTCCCGACATTGACTTCAAGTCAGCTGCCGAACGATTGTCCGGGGGTGAGGCCCGCCGGGTGGCGCTGGCGTCGCTCCTCGCTGGCCAGCACGATCTGCTGCTGCTCGACGAGCCGACGAACCACCTGGACGTGGAAGCCGTTGCCTGGCTGGCCGGGTTCCTGCGCGAGCAGGGCACGGCGATGGTGGTGGTGACGCACGACCGCTGGTTCCTGGACGCCGCCACCGCGGCAACCTGGGAACTGGCCGACGGCCGGCTGCACGCCTACGACGGGGGCTACGCCG
>DASXKD010000513.1:0-4621 GCA_036497045.1 Streptosporangiaceae bacterium
GCTTGCTGCGACTCGGCGACCGGATACCCGACCCGCTCTTGCAGGCGCAATGCCCTCCGCCGCAAGCCGTCAGCGCGGCCGATATGGACTCCACCACAGCCAGATGAATAGTACGGAGATGTAATGTCACCGGCGCATGTGATCGCCGAGGTATTTGCTGACACGCCGCTGCAGGGGAATCAGCTGGCGGTGTTCGAAGACGGGTCGGCGCTCAGCGACGACCAGATGCAGCGCCTGGCCCGGGAGATGAATCATTCCGGCCAACTACCCGCCATGGGCTTGCAGCCATTCCAGGAGAATCCATTCCAGGAACGACTCGCTCAGGGCGGCATGGACCTCCTGACTCCAGTCGATGCGGATCGCTTCTTCAATGTGCCGCCGGGCCTCGTAAATCGCCCGGCCAGCTTCGATCCTTGTGCAGGCCATGACCTGCGGTCCCGACGACCGCCGCAACCCGGCCGGGGTGATCGAGCGCATACCTGACAGCGAGATCAGAGCCCCACGAGTGGCCCAGCACGACCCAGCGGGCCACCCCGACCGCCCGGCGGACGTCCTCAAGATCCGCTACAGCCCTCGCCATGCATGAGGGCCCCCGCCAGAGCGGCCAACGCCGCGCGGATCCGGAAACCAAGACCGGACACCGACGGGTGCAATTCCCTCGTCCGCGAGGTGGTGCACGCATCCAGGGCCACCGGACAAGACGACTACCTCAAGGCCCTCACCGGTACAACTGACGTGCAGGGGCACTCCGTCCGCCGCGGGAACAGCCAGCTCATCTACGTCCACAATCCTGCCGGGAAAGCGGGCGGATGGCTTCCGCTCATCGACATGAGCGGCCGAGGCCTCCGCGCAGAATGACCGCGTCTGCGCCGTCAGCAGAGGCTCCGTCGACCCCCAGCGAAGTCGCTCAGATCGGCGGCTCGGGCGCGCGTGAATCGGTAGCTGGGCTAGTCCCAAATTGTGATGTCGAACTCAGGCGGCCACGTCACCAATGCCCGGCCACCACTGCTGCGAGGTGCGGGCCGGCCGGTCAGGCGTCGTGATCTCGGCTGTGCACCGCTAAGCGGCGCCCGGGCGTCTCGTGGTGGGCGGAGCGTTAAGGAGCGCCCGCAGCGTATCTCCCGGGCAGCATTATCAGTTAAGCGCGGCCTCGGCGAGGCGGTCTACTTGGCTGACATCGGCGGAGGCAGGGAAGCAGATGACGTCATCAGTGCCGGCGGCGTCGAAGCCTGCGAGGTACTGCCTGACGGTATCGGCGTCCTTCGCGGCGCTCGCCACGACCTGCTGGGCGTAGTCGCCGAGGAAGGCGTAGTAGTGGCCGAGCGAATCGCTGGCCATCTGTTCGGCGTCCCCGCCGAGCGCGAAGTAGAACAGCGCCATCATCCTGGGCTTGTCCGTGCGGCCCGCGGCACTCCACGCCGCTGTCAGCTTGTCCCGGGCTTGGGTGATCATGTCCGGAGCGCCGCCTCCTATCGTCCAGCCGTCGGCGTACGTGGCCGCGCGCTGGTAGGCGGCATCGGTGCGCCCGCCGATCAACAGCCCTGGCCGCCCGTCCTGCCTGGGTGCTGGCCCGATGCCGCGCTCTCCTCGCCACACCGCTGTCATCTCCTCGAGCTGCTGTTCGAAGATGCGCCCGCGCCGGCTGAAGTCGACGCCGCTGGCCTCGAAGTCGTCCGGCCGCCCCCCAGGAGCCATGCCCAGGGTGAGGCGCCCGTTCGACAGCGAGTCGATCGTGGCGGCCTGCTTGGCCAACAGCGCCGTGTTCGACCGGAGCGGGGCAATGAGAATGTCGGTGACCAGCTCGATCCGCTCGGTCACCGCCGCGGCTGCGGCAAGAGCGATCAACGACTCGTAGTTCGAATAGACGAGCCGGTCCAGGGTCCCGAGGCTGGCAAAGCCAGCCTGCTCGGCGCGCTGCGCCCACTGCACTATCCCGGCCCGGTCGACCCCGCGCACCGCGTTCGGAAGCCCGATTCCCACCTTCATCGCATGTTCCTTCCTCGCCACGGTTCCTCTCCCCGCCATCCCGGACTTTAGCCAAGCCCCGGCACGACCGGCGGCCTCGCGTGCCGCCGCGCAGGGCGCAGCGATCCAGCGAGGCCGTCTCAAACCGGAAGCTGACCGGCGTAAGTCACGGTGCATGATCAACCTCGGACGCAGTGTGACGCCCTGCCGAATCGGCGTTGCTTTGCAGTGGAGGCTGGGGCGGGCTGTGGGGGCGCGGAACAACCATTCGGTCTTGGTTGCCGGTGGCGGCGATAGGTGCCTGAACGCCACGCAGGTGAGTGGTGAAGGTGAGGAACTCAGCGGCGCGGCGCCGGCTGCGGGGACCGGAGCTGCCAGTGGCATCGATGTCCTGGCGGTCTGATCTGCCTGGGTGGTTACCATGCCTGATGGCTGCGGGCTTGGCGCAGTTGCTGCGCTGGCGCCGGGCATGGGGTGCACCCGCGGGCCCGGGCTCGGTCAAGGCGGGTCGCTAGGGGTGGTCGCCGAACGGGCCCAGGTCGCCGTGGTCGACTCGCAGCGACTCGAACATCACGTAGGCGTTGTCGAGGGTGAAGACGTCGGCGGCGGCCAGTTTGCCGAGGTATTTGGCGGTCACTGGGGCAGCGATCTGTGCCGCGGCGGCGTCCAGGTAGGCCTTGAAGATGGCCCAGGAGTTGTTGCCGTATTTCTTGAAGAAGGGTGCCGGGTTCAGGCTGGCCACAGTGGCGCGGGCGGCTGCCAGCAGGTCGGCGACGTAGGCGATCTGCAGTTCGCCGTCTGGGCGGCGGCCCAGCCGCCCGAGATGGCCGCCGACCAGGGTCTGCCATGGGTAGCTCATTGCGATGTGCTGCGCGCGGATCCAGTTGGGGATGTCCTGGGAGACGGCCAGGTTCTTGAACGGCACCCAGCCGGGGAAGATCACGTCCACGACCATCAGGGTCTGCTGGTCCGGCGCGTGTATGAAGATGTTGTCTGGGGTGTGATTGGGGCCGTGGAAGGCTAGGTGCAGCCGCTCACCTCCCACGCGCAGCTCGTACCGGTCCTCGAACGTGACGGTCGGCGGTGGCCGGTTCGGGTCGCCATCGCGTACCAGCAGGCGGCGGGTCTCGATGTGGCCGATCCGCACCGTATCGGCGCTCAGCAGGGACGAGGCGCCGATGTGGTCGGCGTGGGAGTGCGAGTACACCAGGTGGGTGATATCCGAGGGCATGCCGCTGGCCTGGGTCACCTCATCCACGGCGCGCAGCAGGTTATGCCCGATCGTGGGGGGCGCGTCGACCAGGACGACGCCGTCCCGGGTGGTCAGGAACATGGCCTGGTATACCGAGTCGGTGACCCAGTACAGGTTGCCGCTGATGTTCCCGACGAAGTAGCCGTCGGCGTTGAGCGGGGGCCCGAGCGCCCCGGGGGGTATCGGGGCGTAGCTGCCTGACGGGCAGCCCGGTTCCACTGCTGCCTGGGCGGTGCCGGCCATCGGGCGGCCCAGCAGGGTCGCTGCGGCAGGCACCAGGGCGGCTGTTCCGGCGGCGGCGAGGAAGTTGCGTCGGCTGGCCGTGCGGCCGCTGTCTTCAGCAGTCATGACCTGGTCTCCTTCTGGGACATCACCGGGCCAGCCGCCCAGCCCGCCGGGCGGGTGCGCTGGCCGTTGAGAGATTCGGGTTGCTGGCGCGCTGCTTGGGCGTGCGAGCGACCTCCTGGCTGTGGCGAGTGCAGGGCTGAAGACTAACACGATTAGGTGCCTAATCAAATACCTTCAAATGCACATGATTTCAGGTGCACGGATTAGGATGGTGGCATGCCGCAGCCAACCGAAGACCAGCTCGCCGTGTGGAAGCAGCTGCAGTGGGCCACCGCGCTGATCACGGCGCGGTTCCGGCGCGACCTGGCCGCATCAGGGCTGAGCCTGGAGGAGTTCGATGTGCTGATCCACCTCGCCCCGGCACCGTCTGGCGCACTTCCGCTGCACGAACTGACCGCCTCGATGGTGGTCGCCGACGCGCTCAGCCGCAGCGGCATCACCCGGCTGCTGGACCGCATGGAAGCCGGCGGGCTCATCCGCCGGACCACCAGCAAACACGACCGCCGCCGATTCGACGTCACCCTCACCCCGGCAGGACGGCGACGGTTCGAGCAGGTGTGGCCCGGGCACGCCGAGGGCATCGCGCGTTACTTCGCCGAGCCCCTGACCCAGCAAGACATCAGCGAACTCGGCAAAATCCTGGCCGACCTGATCCAGGCAAACGCCAGCCAGCCCAGCTAGCGGCACACGCAGCACCGGACCGGCCGCGCTGCCCCATCCCGGCCAGCCGTGCCGAGGGCAGACAAGCGCCGTCATCGGGGTGACAGCGCTTCGAAAGCAAGCAACCGCCAACCGCCCACCGCCGGCACGCTCATCGGCTACTTGCTGAGCGGTACGCCCGCCCGCCTCTACTGGCTCATGAGCACGCGCGGACATGTCGCTCAAGTGCACCGAAGCGCCTACAGCAGAAATCAGAACAACCAATCTGGACGCTCGATGCCGTGATCGGGCTTTGAGCGAAGTCCATGCAGAACGGCGGCTCGGCGCGTGTTACAAACGCACTCTCATGGCTCCCTTCTATGACGCCGTTTGTCAAGAGGCGGTCCGGGAGGCTTG
>DASXKD010000514.1:0-10739 GCA_036497045.1 Streptosporangiaceae bacterium
AGCCCTGGCCCCAGGCCGGCTTGGGATTGACGATCGCCACCGAGCCGGATGCGCTGGTCGGCAGCACTTGGACGAACTTCGCCCCAGTCTGCCACTGGAAGATGAAGTGCGAGGCCACGACGTTCTGGCCGATGGCGTTGAACTTCGCGGGCCCCTGCACGGTCTGCACCGTCACGCCGCTGTGCAGGTACGAGATGACCTTCGGGTTGGACAGGCTCTTGTTCGCGTTGACCGCGGCCGCGAGCGTCTCGCCGACCGAGTACGCCTCGGCCGCGTCGGCGTTGATGTCGGCCGGCGTGCCACCGTACTTGGCGTTGTAGTCCTTGACGAACTGCTGGCTCAGCGGGTTCTTAAACCCGGCATACCAGCCGTTGGGCACCATGGTGCCGGTGGCGTTCTTGGCCCCGCCGATCGCGGACAGGAACGCCGCGCCCTGGTCCGGGCCGGCCGAGGCGGCGAGGATCTTCGGGTTGTAGTGCTGCTGCTGGAACGCCTGGATGAGCGACTGGACACCGGGCACGTCGGGTGAGCCGATGACCACCATGTCCGGCTTCAGTGCGGCGATCTGGTCGCCGCCCGCCTTGTAAGCGGGGTTCTCCGCCGGGAAGATCTTGGAGTACACCGTCTTGATGCCGGCATTCTGCAGGATCGTCTGCGCGTTCTGCACCATGGGTACCGCGAACGGGTCGGTCACCATCGGATAGGCGGCCGTCTTCGGCCGCTGGCTGGACGGCAGGGACGCGACCCACTGGGCGAACGGGATCAGCTGGTCGGCGACCACCGGGCTGACCGCGAAGAGGTTCGGCAGCTTCAGCTGGAACACCAGCGGCCCGCCGCCGGCGCCCTCGATGAAGGCGTAGTGGGCCCGCGCGGCCACTGGTGCGGCCGAGGCCGTCAGCAGCGTGGAGAATGGCCCGAATACGAATGCCGCGTGGTCGGCGCTGATCAGCTGGGTGTAGTTGGTGGCCGCCGTGGCCGGGTCGCTGTTGTCGTTGAGGACCTTCAACGTGACCTTGTGGCCGAGCAGCCCGCCGCGCTTATTGATGTTCTGCACCCACAGGTTGTAGCCGCGCTCGAACGCCTGGCCGTCAACGGAGAAGTCACCAGTCAGCGAGAGCGATGTACCGATAAGGATGGGGGCCTTGGTAGTGCTGCCTCCGCCGCTGCTGCTAGTGCTACTGCTGCTGCTGCAGGCGGCTAGCGCTATTGTCGCAGCGGCGGCGACCGCCGTGAGAGTCAAGAACCGGGTACCGTGAGGTCTCATCCGGTCCTCCTTCCAGATCTTCTATGGCCGGGTGGAAATAGCCGGTCGCCGTTCGCGCCCCACGGGCGGGCACCTCGCGATGAGTGCCCCCGAGCTTGTTAGCGGTCGGCCACGGACGGTGGTGCTGGGGGCTCACCGTACTGCATTTGCGTTGTTCGTGTCGGCTGGGTCGAGTCCGTCAGGGACATCCGCATTCTCACTCACAAGGTGGAGGCCGGCGCCGGCCGCCTCCAGTTCAATCAAAGCAGCAAAGTCCTGGTCAGCGTGTCCGGCTCCGATGAGAGCCTGAATAATCTGGTGGACCAGCGCGGCCACCGGGAGCGGCACCTCCTCCTGCCGCGCGGCGGCCAGGCCGAGCTCGAAGTCCTTGCGCAGCAGGGTGGCAGTGAAGGTGGGGTGAAAGTCCAGATTCACGAACGCGGGCGCCTTGTAGCGGGTGAAGGCCGAGCCCATCACGCTGTTGTTCAGGCAGGCGAGAAAGGCCTCCCGGCTGATGCCACTCTTCTGGGCAAGAACCGTTACTTCCGCAAGGGATTGTGTCACGACGCCGAGGAAAAGGTTGTGACAAATTTTTACCATCCGGGCCAGCTCACCCTCGCCGACATAGGTCGCTCCGGACCCGAGTATGCCGAGATAGGGCTGCGCCGCCTCGAATGCGTCGCGCGGGCCGGAGACCGCGAGGGTCAGCCGCCCCGCCGCCGCCACCCGGGGGTTGCCCATGACCGGCGCCGCGAGCAGGGCGGTGCCGTGTGCGGCCAGCCGCTCACGCACCTGCTGTGAGGCCTCCACCGAGATCGTCGAGCAGTCCACCACGACCTTTGGTGCGGCACCGCCGGAGATGAGCCCGGCCGGGCCGAGCACCGCGTCTAGCAGGTCCTGCGGCGTGCCCACGGTCGCGAAGACGATGTCGCGGTCCGCGAGTTCCGCGGCTGAGTTGGCTATCTTCGCACCATAGGCCGCCAAGGGCTCCGCCTTAGCCCTGGTCCGGTTGTAGACAGCAACATCGCAGTCGGCCGCGAGCAGGCGCCGGGCCAGTTCCGTGCCCATCCGTCCCGTACCGAGCCAGCCAAGGCGGTGCGTCGTGCCCTCCCCAGCCATGCACTCTCCTAACAATCGTTTGCAGAAAGCAGCCTGGCGGGTAGGCGGCAAGTCTGTCAATCCCTGTCCCCAACCTGTTACCTAACGCACTGGGCAGGTCCGGTCCGGCAGAGCCGGGCAGGTCAGGCTGTGGAAACAGCGACAGGGTCAGCCTAGGACCTCCGCTAACCGAGGCTCAGCCGACTCGGCAAACTCGAGCAAGAGCACCGAACCCGCTACCAGCACCGCGAGGCGAAACCAGCACCTCAGGGGTCCGGGGGCCGGTCCCCAGGCTAACAGGCTGGCCACCCCCCGGGGCCAACTCAGCTATGGGGGGCGGTGGAGCCCCGGACCACGAGCTCGGGCGCGAGGTAGAGCACCTTGACCGGGCCGCTGCCGTCGGAGATCAGCTCAAGCAGGAGCTGCGCGGCCTCGGTGCCCACCTGGTAGTGCGGGAACCGGATGGTGGTGAGCGGCGGGTGCAGCCGGTCGATGAACGGCATGTCGTTGAAGCCGACCACCGACAGGTCGGCCGGGCAGCTCAGCCCGGCCTCGTCCAGGGCAGCGAAGCAGCCCACCGCCAGCATGTCGTTGGCGGCTGCCACTGCGGTGCACCCGCCACGGTCGAGGAGCATCCGCGTGCAGCGCATGCCCTCTTCGATCGAATAGGCCTTGGCGAACTGGATCAGGCTTGGATCCGCGGCAAGCCCATGTGCCTCCATGGCCGCCACGAACCCCCGGTACCTGTACAGGCCAGTGGATACCTCCTGGGGCCCGGCGATGTGCGCGATCTGCCGGTGGCCCTGCCCGATCAGGTGTCCCACCGCCATCCGCATGCCGCTCTCGTTGTCCACCGACACCGAGGGGAGGCTGTGGTCCTGCGCCATCCGGTTGACCAGCACCACGGGCAGGCCGGTCCGGGCCGCCTCGGCGAGCAGCGGGTCGCTCAGGTGCGCGGTGGCCAGCACGATCCCGTCCGCGTGGCGGGCCCTCATCTGCTCGAAAACCAGCCGCTCCCGCTCACCGTCCCCGTCGGTGTTGCCGATCAGCGCCACGTAGCCCGCTGCGGCGAGCCTGTCCTCCAGGCCGCGCACGATCGGCGGGAACAGCGGGTTGGTCAGGTCCGGGATGATCACGCCCACCGTGTGCGACCGCCGGGTCCGCAGGCTGCGCGCTACCGGGTTGGGGTGATAGCCGAGCAGCTCGGCGGCATCCAGGACGCGGCGGGCGGTGTCCTCTTTCACCAGCAGCCGGGTCTCCGGGTTCAGGGCACGGGAGGCCGTGGCAGGATGCACTCCTGCCCGGGCTGCCACATCCCGGAGCGTTACCGCATGCTCGGTCACGGGCACCCCCTCAGGTCTGCGCCGGCAGACGACCACGAAAGGTCGCCGCGCCCGGCTTGATCCTAAGGCATATCCCGTGGATCCCCAGCCTGCTGCCAGAACGCACCTTACGCGGGCGCCGGCCAGGGCCGCGGGCCCTATCCGGGTACCCCGGGGGCCGGGCCTGCGAGGTTGGGGGGCCGGTTCTCGTAGGGGGTGCTCAGCACGATCGTGGTCCTGGTGGAGACGTTGGCCGCCGCCCGGATCTCCGAGAGCAGGATCTCCAGGGCGGCCGGGGAGGCGACCCGCACCTTCAGTATGTAGTTCTCTTCCCCGGCGACGCTGTGACAAGCCTCGATCGCGGACAGGTGGGCGAGCCGGTCGGGCGCGTCGTCGGCGGCGGCGGGGTCGAACGGTTTGATAGAGACGAACGCGGTGAGCGGCAGGCCCGCGTCCGCCGGGTTGATCACCGCCGCGTACCTGCGGATCACGCCGCGGCGCTCCAGCCGGCGCACCCGCTGGTGGGTCGCGGAGACCGACAACCCGGCCTGGCGGGCCAGGTCGGTGAAGCTCATCCTGCCGTCGTGGGCCAGCAGCAGGAGAATCTTCCGATCGATCTCTTCCACGCGGTCACCGTAGCCGTTGTGCCACGGGCGCGCACCGCGTTGGGCCTGGCGGATTCCTGGCGCGCGCACGGCCAAGGCCCGTGACGAAGGAACGGGGCCTAGAGCCAGCGGGGGTTCCGGGGGTCGCCCCCCGGGCTAACACGGCCAAGGCCCGTGACGAAGGAACGGGGCCTAGAGCCAGCGGGGGTTCCGGGGGTCGCCCCAGGCCAGCGTCGCCCCCCGGGCCAGCACCGCCGTCGGCTACCTAAATCCGGTCGAGGCGGATACGCTCCGGGCAATAGCAGCCGGGGCGCAAAGGGCCACGAGGATGGAGAGCAGGCATGGCCGAGATCGTCCTTGACCGGGTGAGCAAGGTCTACTCCGGCGGGGTCAAGGGGGTCAATGACCTCAGCCTGGAGATCAGCGACGGGGAGTTCATGGTCCTGGTCGGGCCCTCGGGCTGCGGCAAGTCGACGGCGCTGCGCTCCATCGCGGGCCTGGAGGAGATCACCTCGGGGACTATCTCGATCGGTGGCCGGGTGGTGAACAACCTGCCGCCCAAGGACAGGGACATCGCGATGGTGTTCCAGAACTACGCGCTCTATCCGCACATGACCGTGGAGCAGAACCTGGCGTTCGGCCTCCAGCAGCGCAGGACGCCGAAGGCGGAGATCAACCGCCGCGTCAACGAGGTGGCCCGGATGCTCGGCATCGGCGAGTACCTCAAGCGCAAGCCTGTCGCGCTTTCCGGCGGGCAGCGCCAGCGAGTGGCGATGGGCCGGGCGATCGTCCGTGAGCCCAGGGCCTTCCTGATGGACGAGCCGCTGTCCAACCTGGACGCGAAGCTGCGCGTCTCCATGCGCGCGTCACTGAGCCAGTTGCACGACCGGCTGTCCGTCACCACCGTGTACGTCACGCACGACCAGGTGGAGGCGATGACCCTCGGGCACCGGGTCTGCGTGCTCAGGGACGGTCAGTTGCAGCAGGTGGACACGCCCCAGGCGCTCTATGACAACCCGGTGAACCTGTTCGTGGCCGGCTTCATCGGGTCGCCCGCGATGAACTTCGTCAACGCCCAGCTTGTCCGCGACGACGGGCCCGCGGTCACCTTCGCCGGGCACCGGCTGCCGTTGCCGGCCAGCGTGGTGGCCGCCAAGCAGAGCCTGGATGGCTTCTTCGGCCGCGAGATCATCCTGGGCATCCGGCCCGCGGAGTTCGAGGACGCTTCCCTCGCCGACCCGGACTGGGCCCGGATGCAGGTCACCGCGAACGTCACCGAGAAACTTGGCAGCGAGATCCACGTCATCTTCACGCTCGACGCGGCGCCTGTGCACCACCCCAGCATCAGCGACGCGGTGGCGTCCGACGACGGCGACCAGGACGAGGCGGCGATGGTCCTGGCCGGTGGGAAGTCCCTGTGGACCGCCCGGGTGGCCTCGCGGAGCACTGTCCGGCCGGGCCAGCCCGTCGAGCTGGCGGTGCACACCGCGAACCTGCAGTTCTTCGACCCGGCCACCGGGCTGGCGATCGGGCACCCAGAGGCGTCCGCCGCGTAAGCCGTGCCCCTCCCGTGGGCGTCAGCGCTTCGCCAGCCACCTCCCGATGACCAGCCGCTGGATCTGGTTGGTGCCCTCCACGATCTGCAGGACCTTGGCCTCACGCAGGTAGCGCTCGGCAGGGAAGTCCGCCACGTACCCGTAGCCGCCGAGGACCTGCACGGCGTCGATCGTCACCCGCATCGCGGTGTCGCTGGCCAGCAGCTTGGCCATGGCCGCCTGCGGGCCGAACTCCTGCCCGGCGTCCTTGCGCCTGGCTGCGGCCAGGTACAGCGCGCGGGACGCCTCGACCGCGGTGGCCATGTCGGCAAGCATGAAGGACACGCCCTCGAAGTCGATGATCGGCTTGCCGAACTGGTGCCGCTCGCGGGCGTAACCGACCGCGAGGTCCAGCGCGGCCTGGGCCAGCCCCGTCGCACAGGCCGCGATGCCGAGCCGCCCGGAGTCGAGCGCGGTCAGCGCGATGGCAAAGCCCCGGCCCTCCTCGCCGAGCAGATGATCCGCGGGCACCTGGGCGCCTTCGAAGATCATCTGGGCGGTGACCGAGGCACGCATGCCCAACTTGTGCTCGGCCGGTGCCGCGCTGACCCCCTCGGTGGCCGCGGGCACGTGCAGGCAGCTGATCCCCCGGGCCCGGTCCCGTCCTTCCGGCAGGCCGGAGGTGCGGGCGAACAGCGTGTAGAAGTCGGCGTGGCCCGCGTGCGAGATCCACGCCTTCACCCCGTCGATCCGGTAGCGGCCCTTCCCGTCGGCCACGGCCATGGTGGCCAGGGCCGCCGCGTCGGACCCGCTCTGCGGCTCGGACAGGCAGTAGGCCCCGAGCAGTTCGCCGCCGAGCATGTCCGGCAGCCACCGGTCCCGCTGTTCGTCGGTGCCGTAGGCGGCCAGCGGCAGGCAGGTCAGCGTGTGCACGCTCACCCCGAGGCCGACCGCGAGCCACGCCCGGGCCAGTTCCTCGACCACCTGCAGGTAGACCTCGTACGGCTGGCCGCCTCCGCCCCAGCGCTCGGGGTAAGGCAGCGCGAGCAGGCCAGAGCGGCCGAGGATACGGAACACCTCGCGCGGGAATGCCGAGTCCCGCTCGGCGGCCTCGGCCCGTGGGCGGACCTCCTTGTCC
Source organism: Streptosporangiaceae bacterium (assembly GCA_036497045.1). Classification (GTDB taxonomy): domain Bacteria; phylum Actinomycetota; class Actinomycetes; order Streptosporangiales; family Streptosporangiaceae; genus DASXKD01. The sequence continues at coordinate 6,942 of DASXKD010000514.1, forward strand.
GCTAGCTCGCGGGTGAGATCCAGTAATTCGCGCATCACGCACCTACCACGACGAGATCCCGGCTGGCGTTGTTGAGCCGCTGGTAACCGCTGGCCGTGCAGACCACGATGTCCTCGATCCGCGCGCCGTGCGGGCCGGGGTAGATGCCCGGTTCCACGGAGAAAGCCATCCCCGGCTCAAGCTCCTCGGTGTTGCCCGCCACGATGTACGGGTCCTCATGGGTCTCCAGGCCGATGCCGTGACCGGTCCGGTGGGTGAAGTTCTCGCCGTGTCCCGCCGCGGCGATCACGTCCCGCGCGACGGCGTCCACCGCCTCCGCACGGATGCCCGGCCGGACCACCGCGCACGCCGCCTCCTGCGCCTCCCGGAGCACCTCGTAGTAGCGGGCCATGTCCGGCGGCACCGCACCGATCGCGTAGGTGCGGGTGCAGTCCGAGCAGTAGCCGCTTGGCATGGTGCCGCCGATGTCCACCACGACCGCGTCTCCCTCGCGCAGCACGCGGCCGGTGGGCTCGTGGTGGGGTTTGGCCGCGTTCGGGCCGGACCCGACGATGACGAAGTCGATCCGGGCGTGACCGGCTGCCGCGATAGCACTGGCGATGTCCGCCGCGGCCTCCCGCTCGGTCCGCCCCGGGCGCAGCCATTGCGGCACCGCCGCGTGCACACGGTCAATCGCCGCGCCCGCCTCTGCCAGCGCCGCGACTTCGGCTGGCGTTTTCCTGATGCGCAGCGCCCGCAGCGCCGAGGCGGCCAGGGCCTGGCGCGCGCCTGGCATCGCATCCCGGAACCGGAGGACCATCATGGCCCACATCTGGCCCGCCAGGCCCACCGTGGCGGGGCTGCCGAGGCGCTGGGCGACCGCCTGGTAGGGGTCGTCCGTCTCGTCCCACACCACCAGGTCCAGGTTCATGCCGCTCACCGGGGACGCCTGGGCCGAGGCCAGCTCCAGCCGGGGCACCACCAGGAAGGCGGGGCCCGCCGCGGGCACCGCGAGGCAGGTGAGCCGCTCGGACTGGTGCGTGTCGTACCCGGTCAGGTAGCGCAGGTCCGGCCCGGGCGTGAGCAGCAGCGCGTCAAGCCCGGCCCGGGCCGCGGCCTCGGCGGCACGCTCCAGCCGACTCGCCGGGTACAGGTCCGCCATCGTGTACCCTCCGCTCGCCTTCCCTTCCCCCTTCACGGCCGCTGCCTGCGTCGATGCCGCCTGTGCTGACATGTCTCGCCCCTCGCCGTCCGCAGCCGCCCAACCAGGTCATCTAATCACGCGCCCGCCCGGCGGCAGACAGCCCGGCCAGGGCGGCCCCGGGACTGCCCGTCCCGATCTAGACAGGAGCGCCCCATGTGCCTGACGCTTAGTAGACTCAGGCTCACGGATGCGGACGGCGATGGCATCTTCCGAGATCGTTGCTCCTCCGGCTCACCCCGAGTCGCTCGCTGGGCCCGCACGTGCCGCCGCTCCCCGCAAGCTGCCCGGAGGCAGCGCACGGATGAGGAAACCCGTAACCCGGATGCCCCCTTATCACAGCGACGCGGCCCAGGCCGACGCCGCCGACACGGCCACGCTGGCCGCCGAACTGGCTGCGGAAAGGCACGTCACGCTGGAACTGCAGCGGGCGATCCTGCCGCTGCACGAGGAGCCCTTCGACCTTCCGGGGCTGCGTGCCGTGGTCAGGTACCTGCCCGCCTCCCAGGACAGCAGGGTGGGCGGCGACTGGTACATCACCGCGGAGATGCCCGGCGGCCATGTGCTCGTGGCGATAGGCGACGTCGGCGGGCACGGCCTGGCCGCGGCCGCGGGCATGGCCAGACTGCGCGGTGCCCTGGCGGGCCTTGCGATCACCGGCGCCCCACCGGAACGGCTCGTCGGCTGGCTCAACGACCTGGTCCACCATGTCGGCCCTGAGCACACCGCCTCGGTCGTGGCTGGCTACTTCGACCCACCGACCCGGGTGCTGACCTGGGCACAGGCCGGGCATCCGCCCCCGGTGCTCGTCCGCGGCCAGCAGGCGACCGCGCTGCGGTCACCCGCGGGCATCCTGCTCGGCGCGGCCAGGTCCGGCTATGATGCCGCGTCGCTGGAACTGCGCCACGGCGACCTGCTCCTGCTCTACAGCGACGGCCTCATCGAGCGCAGGCACTGGTCCCTGGACGATGGCCTGGCCGCGCTCACCGCTGCCGCCGCGGGCAATGACGACCCGGAGAAAATGATCTCCGCCGTCCTCGACGCGCTCGGTTCCACCGACACCGAGGACGACACGTGCCTGGTTGCCCTGTACGTGCACTGATCTGACGGCCCGGAGGCGGGCGGGCCGATCGTAATGCAGCGAAGCTCTTTTCAGTCTCCGGACAGTGCCGCGACCGCGCGCCGCAGCGACGAGCCGAGGCCGAAGCGGGCGTCCAGATCCGCCAGTGTGCCCGGGTCCACGGGGCTCACCGGCAGGCCACCGTCCACTTCGGGCACCGGCGCGTCCGTCGCAACGCGCACGACCGCCGGCGCGACCGCCAGGTAGTCGCGGGCCGCCTCCAGCTTCGCCCTGGCCCCGGCCGGGAAGCCGCCGTGGCCCTTGTCGATGGCCGCACAGATCTCCTCGACAGAGCCGAACACGCGGACCAGCGCGGCCGCCGTCTTGTCCCCCACGCCCGCGACCCCTGGCAGGCCGTCGCTAGGGTCGCCGCGCAGCGTCGCGTAGTCGGCGTAGGCGCGCCCGGGGATGTGGTACCTGGCCGTGATCGCGGCTTCGTCCACGATGTCCAGCTTGACCAGGCCGCGTGCGGTGTAGATCACCCGCGCGGGCTTGGCGTCGTCCACCAGCTGGAACAGGTCGCGGTCCCCCGTGACGATCTCGACCGGCCCGTGCGTGTGGGCGGTGAATGTGCCGATCACATCGTCCGCCTCGTAGCCGGGCGCCCCGGCCAGTGCCACCCCGGCGGCGGTGAGGACCCGCTCGATGACCGGCACCTGCGCGGCGAGCGCGGGCGGGACCTCCTCCTGCTCACCGTCGGCGCTGGCCCGGTGCGCCTTGTAGGACGGCAGCGCGGCCACCCGGAAGGCCGGCCGCCAGTCAGCGTCCAGGCAGGCCACGAGGCGGTCCGGGTGCCGGGCCCGGACCAGCCGGGTGACCATGTCGAGCAGTCCCCTGATGGCGTTCACCGGGGTGCCGTCGGGTGCGGCCACGGTTTCCGGCACGCCGTAAAACGCACGGAAGTACAGCGAAGCGGTGTCGAGCAGCATCAGCGAGCCCACCTGGGCCATCCTGCCAGGGCGGGCCGACACCGGTTGCCGCAACCTGCCGCCGTTCCCGGAAGATGATCATGAGAATCGTCAAGGAACCCGGCGTGGCGACCGGGAAGTGTCTGAGCCGCGTACTATTATCGAACTAGATTTCGAGAGGTTGTGATGTGAGGGAGGTGCGGAGTATGTGCGATGGCGCAGGCCAGCCGGCCAGCGTCGGCGAGGCGCTGGGCATGCTCGACCGTGCCTTGGGCTACCTCACCGTCACCGACGCTGCCTCCTTACCGGCGGTCGTCCAGGCCGAGGCGCTGCGGGCGCTGGGGCGGGCGGAGGCCAGGCACACCGCGGCGCAGGCCCAGGTGCTCGGCGCGTTCGCCCGGCAGGGCGGTTTCGAGGATGACGGGCATGGCACGGCGCGGACGTGGCTGAAGTGGCAGGCCCGGGTCACCACCGGGGCCGCCGCAGGCGCTGTCGCGTGGGCGCGGCGGCTGGCCGCGCACCCGGCCATCGGCCAGGCCCTGGCTGCCGGGGAGCTGTCCAGGTCGTGGGCGCGGGAGATCTGCAGCTGG
>DASXKD010000515.1:0-5331 GCA_036497045.1 Streptosporangiaceae bacterium
CTGGCAGCCAGCCGCCCTGGCGCCGTACGTCCCCAGCCGTGGAGTGAACAGCCGCAGAAGCAGCCGCGAGGGAATCCGTCATAGCAGGCACACTTACCAGCGCTGGCGTCATCTAACCTGCGCCGCCATGGCAAACCAGCTCACCCGGCAGCCGAGCCCGCACGTCTACCTGCAACAGCCAACGCCGCAGCAGGTGGCTCTGTTCAGACGGTATTCGGGTGGCTCGTTTCCGTTCGTGGACATTGGCAACCGGTACCTCGTGCCGCAGGCCCAGTACCTGCCCTCGGCCCTGGCCGGCCTCAGCTGGGCCCAAGTCGCCGCGGCGATGCGGGATCCCGCCAGCCCCGTCGGTAAGGACATCAACGGCGCGGCCAACATGATCACCGCCGCGATCTGCGAGCTGACCCACGGCCAGCCCGGCAACGTCTGCACCTCGCCCGGAGTCATCGCAGCGAGCAGATCCATCTGAGCTGCAGGGCGCGGGCCTTCCCGGGCGTCGCGGTGGTCCGGCAGCGATGATCAGGGGCGCGGGCTGCCCATCGGCAAGACCGCAGAAGGCCAGGCACGGCGGGGAGCCCGCGTGGTACGCACCGGAGCCCGCAGCCCATTGGCCTCATCCCACCGGACGCTTCCGGGTCCGGAGGGAGCGAACGGCGGGCCGCGCACCGCTCCGGAAACCGGATACCACCCGCCGGACACCCCAAGCGGCGGCGAACGCCTCGCCTGATCCAAGAGCGGCATAACAGTTAACCGGCACGCTCCGCAGGACATAAATCTACCTAGTCCATAGGAATTCCTATTCGGCGTTCTGCATCCGTTTATGGCTGCAGGCGTGCATAGCTGCAGGCGTGCATAGCTGCGGGCGTGCCAGGGTCGGCTTTGGGATGGTTCATTTTGGTGGGCGGCTGTATCACTGGCCCGGCCTGCCCGTTCGGTGTTCATCAATGGCATGGACGCGGCGGCTGTTTCTTCAACTGCCGGCTCGCCCGGCGGTTGTTGCCTGTCCCGTTGAGGACGTTGGTTCGCTTCCCGGGACGCCTGTCTCGACCACCGGCGGGCGCGGTGAGGTGTCTACCTGAAGGCGGAAGATATCGGGGCGGTGATAGTGGCCGACCGGGTCGAGGAGGCGGCGGGCCGACAGCACGTCGCCGAGGTCCAGGTCGGCGATGAGGGTTTCCTCGCGCTGCCGCACCGGCCCGGCGAGGATCTCCCCGCTGGGCGCGACGATCACCGTGTTGCCTTCCTCGAGCCACTCGCCGTTCTCCTTGCGGTACTGATCTGGGACAAGCCGGTCGCGGTGGGGGAAGCCGGCCGGGATCTGGTCGATGTGCAGCACCGGGTTGACGCCGATCACGAACATCCGGTTCTCCCGCGCGATGTGGCGCATGGTGGCAATCCACCCATCCCCCGGCGCCAAGGTCGGCGCCAGCCACAGATCCACCCCCTGGGCGTACAGGTAGAACCGGGCCAACGGCATGTAGTTCTCCCAGCAAATCAGGCCCCCCACCCGGCCGAACGGAGCGTCCACGACTCTCAATGTGGAGCCATCACCCATCCCCCACACCGTCCGCTCAGCGCCGGTGGGAACCAGCTTGCGGTGCCGCTCCACCAGGTCACCGCCGGGGGAAAAGTACAGCAACGTGTTGTAAATGGTCCCGCCGTGGCGTTCCCGCTCCTCGACCCCCACGGCCAGCCACACACCATGGGCGCGGGCCAGGCCCGCCAGGCGCTCGGTGGCGGGGCCCGGGACCACCACAGCGTTTTCGGCTAGCAACCGGAACCAGTCCTCGTCGCCGTCCCAAACCGGCCCGGTATCGATCCAGATCGGCGTACCGGGCACAAACACCTCGGGGAACACCACCAGCTCAGCCCCCTGCCCGGCGGCTTTACCCGTCAGCTCAGCGACCTTGTCCAGCGTCGCCTGCTGATCCATCAGCACATAGCTCGCCTGCACCGCCGCAACTCGCACCACCGACATGCCAGCCCCTTCCCCTCCACCGGGAGCGGCGCTGCCGGCCTGACCCCGCTGCTGCGCCCGGTCATCATCCTGCCCAGGATCACCGATAGCGGTTGCAGCCCGGTTGCAGCCTCCCGCCGCCAGGACGCCCCGGCGGCCATCGCTGCTCAGGCCGGATGTCGAGACTGCCCGGGCACCAGTCACTGATCATGCCCGGGCACTGGCCAATGAACACCCCCTGATCGCCAACAACCCGCCCAGCATGGCCGTCCAGGCGCCGGTTCCTGCCCTGCGGGTTTCAGCCGAGTCAGGTTCATCCAATGCTTGGAGTGGGTTGGCAGAACGTGCTTCAGTACCCGGCTGAGGTCGCGGCGGAGCAGGCACCGGGACGGCATGCTGGCTACTCAGTTATCCGGCAGGTTCGATGCGAGAATAGCGACCTTGACCGAGGTCGGCGGTTCTGGGCATGAGCCAGGGGTGTGGCGAAGGGGCGGCCCAGTCCGGTTCCTGCCGGGCGGGCAGGGGCGTTAGTGCAGGTGGATCAGGACCAGGTCTTTGAGCAGGATCATTATCAGTCCCAGCGCGGCCGCGACCGAGCAGGCAGCCAGCAGCTGCCAGCCGTGCAGTTGTGCAGCCAGGGCGGCCCGCCACCCGTGGAATGCCAGCAGCAGGAACGCCACGGCCAGCCCGACGTTGGCGGCCTCCAATGCGGTGGTCCCGGCGAGCCGAGCAGGAGCGCCGCAGGGGCGCGAACGACGCGCTGACCATCGGCCAGGTCGCCGCCAGCGCTTGCTGGACGTAGGCCCAGCCGGGCAGGCGGCCGCCTGCGGCCTGCTCGCCCAAGACCTCGGCGTACTCCTCGGCGATCCAGTACACCAAGAGCGTGACCACGACCGCGGTGACCAGCGCATCGGTGGCCAGGCGCCCGCCGGCGGTGTCGAGGATCACCGCGGTGATGATGGTGCCGTAGATCCCAGCGGCGCGGCGCCGCCCGGGGTTGTGCGCCGCGGGCTCTAGCGGGATCCCGCCGCCCCCTGCCACGATGCCCGCCATGGTTGCCCCTTTCCGCCGGCCACCTGTGCTGCGCCGAGCCCAGCATGGCAGTGCCGTGCCGCCCGCCAGATGCTGGTCGCCGCCAGCCAACGGGATCGGTGAGATCCCGCGCTGCGGCCGGTCTCAGCCGGCGGCCAGGACTGCCGGCCGCCCGCGTTGCTCGCCAGGCCCGGGCCGGGCGCGTCACATCCGCCTGGGTGCCTGCACGGGCTGTGGTTGGCAAGGTGCCTGGTCCACGTGGTTCAATCCGGGGAGTGATCTGGGTCAGTCGTCGCGCGGGTTAGCCGGGCGCGGACTGCTGGCGGTAGCGGAGGGCGAGGGTGATGAGTGCTCGCTGGCTGGCCCGGGCCTCGTTGCTGCTGGTGCTGGCGGCGGCGGCGGACATGGTGGGGTTCGCGGACCTGTCCAGTTTGGCGATGGTCGCAGTGGGGGCGGTCGGGGCGTGCCTGGTGCTGGTGGGCGGGTATGTGTTCCTGGCCCACCGCGGGGTGGTGCGGTGGCTGGCGCTGGGCGTGGTGGTCCTGGCCCCGGTCGCGGTGCTGGCGATTTTCGCCTTTCACGGCCTGCTGTGGGATGGCCTGGTGGCGATCGCGCTGATCGCGCTCGCGGCCGGGGCCGGCCGGCGGGCGCTGACCACGGGGGCCGGCGGCCCGGGGATGCCCGCCCAGGCGGTTCCGCCGCCCAAGCGCGCGTTCTTGATCATGAACCCGCGCTCGGGTGGCGGGAAGGTCGCCCGGTTCGGGCTGAAGGAGAAGGCCGAGGCGCTCGGCGCCGAGGTGGTCTTGCTGGCGGCCCCCGGCACCGTGGACGTGGCGGCCATTGCGCGGCAGGCGGTCGCTGATGGCGCGGACCTGCTCGGGGTGGCCGGGGGCGACGGGACCCAGGCGCTGGTCGCCGGGATCGCCGCCGAGCATGATCTGCCGTTCCTGGTAATCAGCGCCGGCACCCGCAACCACTTCGCCCTCGACCTTGGCCTGGACCGGGACAACCCCGCCGCCTGCCTGGATGCGCTCACCGACGGCGTGGAGCAGCGGATCGACCTGGGGATCATCGGCGGGCGCACGTTCGTGAACAACGCGTCCTTCGGCGCCTACGCCGAGGTGGTGCGCAGCCCCGCCTACCGGGACGACAAGCGCGGCACCACCCTGCAGGTCCTGCCCGACCTTTTGACCGGCCACCGTGGCGCCACGCTGACCGTCACAGCCGGGGCCATCACCATCACTGGCCCGCAGGCGGTGCTGGTGAGCAACAACGCCTACGACACCAGCGACGTCGCCGGGCTCGGCCGCCGGGCCCGGCTGGATGCCGGGGCGCTCGGCATGGTCGCGGTGACCGTGGGCAGCGCCATGGGGGCCGCGGCGCTGCTCGGCGGCCGCGGGGTGACCATCTTGTCCGCAGACGAGGTGGTGGTGGACGCCGACGTGCCGCAGATCCCGGTCGGTATCGACGGGGAAACGGTCATGATGGCCACCCCGGTGCACTGCGCGATCCGGCCGCGGGCGCTGCGGGTCCGGGTGCCGCGCGACCGCCCGGGGACCCGCCCGGCCGCGCCCAAGCTCAACTGGGCCGAACTGCGCAAGCTGGCCTCGTTCCGCTCCGCGCCGGCGGCCACCTGACGCCCGGGCGGATCACGTTGACACCGGGCCGCGGCAGGACGTCAGACCGTCGGCGGCGTGCTGTGGGGCTGGCTGAAGGCTGGCTCGGGTCGGCATACTCGGGCTCGGCGCGCTGCGCGTGCCGGCGGCGCCGGGCTATGGGGGTCTTGCGCCGCGAGCGGGCATCTGGTGATGAGGAGCACGATGAGGTGGTCTTTGCGGCGCAGACCTGATGGGACACACGGCAACGCGCTGGCGTTTCCCGATGGGATAAGTGATCAAGACCGCCTGCTGCCTACCGGCCGCCTGGAGGCGTTCTCCGATGGTGTGTTCGCGATCGCGATCACCCTGCTCGTGCTCGAGTTGCATGTGCCGGGCCGGGGTGAGGTGCTGGTGCGGTCGCTGGAGCATGAGTGGTCCCGGTACCTGGCTTATGTGGTCAGCTTCGCCTTTATCGGCGGGGTGTGGATCGCGCACAGCAACATGACCCGGTTCATCAAGGCGGCCGACCCTGCGCTGATGCGGCTGAACCTGACACTGCTGCTGTTTGTGTCGTTGCTCCCGTTCACCACGGCGATCGCCGCGACGCACCTGTTCGCGACGTTCCTGTCCTTCGATGACCACGGGGGCGGGCCCGGGCTGGGCGAGCGAGTCGCTGCCGTGGTGTTCGGGCTCAACTTGACCCTGGCGGCGTTGATGGTCTACCGGGTGATGCGGCACGCGGCA
>DASXKD010000516.1:0-11624 GCA_036497045.1 Streptosporangiaceae bacterium
GTGCCTCGACCAGGGCGGCCATCGCGGCGGGCTCGTCGCGGCTGGCCTGGTGCGCTAGGGCTTGCAGCGCGCGTATCTCGATAACGCTTCCGATGCGGCCCCCGGTTGCCGCCTGGGCGAGCAGCCGATCGAGCAGCATGAGGGCCTGGCCAGGGTGGTCTTGCGCGAGCAGCACCCGCGCCAGCACCAGATATTCCCGCTCCTGCGGGTAGCCCGGTTCGTCGTCCGGGCGCAGGCCGCGCTGCTGGGTCCAGCGGGCAGCCGCCGCGGTCTCACCCTGGGCGAGCAGCAGCCGCGCCCGCTGCGAGGGCACCGGGTTGAACAGGGTGATCACCTGCGGGCTCAGCCCGGCCTGCCCGGCCTCGCCCATCGCCTCCAGGGCCCCGGCCGCGTCACCATGCGCGTGCCGGATCCGGGCCATGACAGCCATGCCGGTGGCCAGCGCTGGGGTGAAGGCAAGTTGCCGGCACAGCGTGACCCCGCGGGTGGCGTGGTCGAGGGCGGCGGTCAGCTCGTTCCGCTCGTACAAGACCTGGGCCAGGCCCACGTGCACCGGACCCGTGAGGGCTGTCTGGCTGCTCTCGCCGAAGGTGTCCAGCGCTTGCCGGTAGGTCGCCAGTGCCGCATCCAAGTTGCCCTGGGCGCGCTGCACCTCGCCCAGGTCGTACCAAACGCGCATGGGGAGAAAGCCAGCGAAGAGCGCGCCGACGGCCCGCCGCTCGGCGAGCACCTCTGCCAGGCCGCGCTCGGCTGGCCCGAGCCAGCCATCCAGCCAGTCCGTCACCGCCCGGTTCCAGTGCACGAAGGAGCGCATGAACCAGTCGTCGTCGCCCAGTTGGGCCAGGGCCTGCCGGTTGTAGCCGGCCGCGAGGGCGGCATCACCGCGCAGCCGCGCGAGCGAGGCGCGCAGGAACGCGATCCCGGCGGGGACATTGGCCAGCACGCTATCGCCCTGCGGCGGTCCGAAGGACGGCTCATACGGTTCGTCGCCGCTGACCGCATAGGCGCGCTCGGCGTCATCGAGCAGGGCCTCGAGTGCTTCCAACTGGAACCCCTGGGCGGCGCCGTACGCCTGGGCCAGGCACAGGCGCGGACGGTCGCGTACCGACTCCGCCGGCAGCGCCGAAAGCCAGCGGCGCAGGGTCACGCCCTCGCTACGGCCGAGCAGCTCCTCGACGTGCCGCTCCACCAGCCGCGCCGCCCAGGCGGTGTCCCCGGCCGCCAGCGCGTGCCGCACCGCGTCATCGGCCAGGTCATGCTCCTCGCACCAGGCGGCCGCGGCCCGGTGCAGCGCCTGCACCCGGCCGGGCTGCTCAGCCTGCAGCCGGGCGCGCAGCAGATCGGCGAACAGGTGGTGGTAGCGCCACCAGCCACGCACCTCATCCAGCGGCACCAAGAACAGGCCCGCCCGCTCGATGTCCTCCAGCATCGCCTGGCTGCTGGCCCGGCCGGTGACCGCATCACACAGCTCTCCCGACAAGCGCTCCAGCACCGAGGTCTCCAGCAGAAACGCGCGCACCTGCCCGCTCTGGCCGTCAAGGACCTCATCAGCCAGGTAGTCCAGCACGAAGCGGTGGCTGCCGCTGAACGCCGCCACGAACCCGGCCGGATCCGCGCTCCCCCGCAGCGACAATCCGGCCAGCTGCAGCCCCGTCGCCCACCCTTCGGTGCGGGCCACCAGCGCCGCCACCGCCGTGCCGGGCAGGCCCGGCCCCGCCGTCTCGCCTAGCAGCGCCGCCGCCTCCTCGGGGGTGAAGCGCAGGTCGGCGGCGCGCAGCTCCGCCAGCTGGCCGCGGGCGCGCAGCCGCGCCAGCGGCAGCGGCGGATCCGCCCGGCTGGACACCACCACCCGCAGGCCCGGCGGCAGATTCTCCAGCAAGAACGCCATCGACTCGTGCACCGGCCCGGAATCGATCAGGTGATAGTCATCCAGGACCAGCAGCACCTCATCCGGGCCGGGATCGGCGGCCAGCTCATTGATCAGGGCCGTCACAAGCCCCTCAAACGAATGCGGGGGCAGCGGGCCCACCCGCCCGGCCAGCCCTGGCCGGGCCTGGTCCAGCGCGGCTACCGCGTAGCGCCAGAACCGGGCCGGGTCATTGTCGCCGGCATCCAGGCCCAGCCACGCCACCAGCTGCCCGCCGCCGCGGGCCCGGTCGGCCAGCAGCGCCGTCTTGCCGGATCCCGCCGGAGCGCACACCAGCACCCGGCCCCGGGCCAGCCCCTCGCCCAGCGCCTGTACCAGACGCCGGCGTGGCACAAAACCCGGCTGCGGCCGGGGCACATGCAGCTTGGTGGTCAACAGGACATCCTGCCCGGACATGGCAACCCCTGCCGGGGGCGCCACAGACGGGTCAGCCATCGGTGACCGACCGCTCAGGCCAACAGTCTTATCGCGCGGAAGCGTGCCGCGGTCCGTCATCTGGTGTCTCCACGCGGCCCGGCGGCGGCTCAGGGCTGTGAGTCATCGTCGGGCCATCCGGCCACAAGTAGATTACCGCTTGCGAGGCTCACGGAGCCGCGCTGCCGCTGCCTGTACAGCGGGCGGTGATGCCCGGGATGGTGCAGGCGGTACCGCCCCGTGGCGCCCCGCCGGCTCGTGCCACTCACCATGCAATGGAACCCAGCCGGGCACACGCAACATTCCACTCACATGCCACCTTCGGGTGACGCCCAGCCCCTGCGTCCGCTCCTACCGTCCACAGATGAAGGAAACACCACCGGCAGGAGGGACAGGAAGTGAGCACCTCCGGCGGGCCTGCCCGGTATGAGATCCGCGTGGCGGGTGTCCTGGACGGCCGGTGGGCCGCCTGGTTCAACGGCCTCCATATCAGCGGCCAGGGCGAGGAGACGGTCATCTGCGGACTGCTCACTGACCAGCCCGCGCTGCATGGGCTGCTGACCAACGTCCGTGACCTCGGGTTCTGCCTGATCTCGGTACGCCGGCTGGACACCGGCCAGGCCGAAACGGGGCACCATGATCAGACCTAGCCTCCGCCGCGGCCGAGGTCCGGCAGCCCTTCCGCCATCGGCCACCACCACGCGCTCTGAGCCAGAACTCGCGGCCAGAACAGGATTGTTAGCAAACTTGGAGGAAGACATGACCGAGTTCGTGGGCACCGACGGCGGCCAGATCGCCTACGAGGTGACTGGGCTGACGACCGCCGCCGAGGAGGTGGTCGCCGCCCGGCCGGAACTGGTGTGGGACCTGGTTGCAGACGTCACCCGGGTCGGCGGGTGGAGCCCGGAGTGCATCCAGGCGGCCTGGCTCGGGGAGCCCGGCCGGCCGGAGCCCGGCGCCAGGTTCACCGGGCACAACCGGTTCCTGAATGGCTTCGAGTATGAGGTGACCTGCGTGGTCACCGAGGCGGACCGGCCCCGCGCGTTCGCGTGGGTGGTCCTGGACGACAGCGGTGACCCCGCCCGCCCGTCCTCGTCGTGGCGGTACCGCATCGACCCGCTCCACGGTGGCGGCAGCAGGGTCCGGCAGCGCTTCACCCACGGACCCGGCGCCAGCTACCTGAAGGCAGCCGCCGCGCAGGCGCCGGACAGGGCCGCTGAGATCATCGCTGCCAGGCGGGACGGGCTGCGGGCCAACATAAGCGCCACCCTGCGTGCGATGAAGGCCGCCGCGGAATCCTCTCACGCCACCGGCGTCCGGTGAAAGTACTCAACGTAGAGGAGAAGACAGGCTCGTCGGCGGCACGCTAACGGAGTGGTGATGATGGGCATTCGCGACCGGGAGAGGCAGGCCCTGGGCTCCATTGAGAATCGCCTGGCTGGTTCTGATCCCACGCTGGCCTCGATGCTGGGCATCTTCAGCCGGCTGACCTCGGGCGAGGAGATGCCGGCGCGCGGAAAGATCCAGGCGCCGCGGCAGCGGGCTGCCCACAGCCCGCGCCGCACCCGGCGGCGCCCGCGCCAGGGCACAGTGCTCCTGCAGGCGCGTCAGCTGTATCTGCGCCTGGGCTGGCAGCAGGCCATGCTATTGCTGTGGGTCGTCGTCTCCGCCGGGCTGATCGCCGTCGCGCTGGTACTCAACACCGGTGGCCACGAGGCCTGCACCCAGTTGATGGGAGCGGCATGTTGACGGTTAGTACGGTCGTGGCCGGCCCGTAGCGCTCTGCGGCATGAACAGGACGGTCGGCGGCCGCTCGTTCACAGGAGGCTCCTGCTACCGCAGTCCGAGGGCGGCGTCCAGGCCCCCCGCTTGCTCTTGGCGGGGGGCGGCTTGCACGCGACTGCGGCGCAGGATGACAGCGGTGATTGTTATCGCCAGCAGGGTGGCGCCGAGCATGATCGTGGCGAGGGCGTTCACCGCGGGGGTGAGCCCGAACCGCACGGCCGAGAACAGGACGATGGGCCAGGTGTTGGTCGTGCCGTTGGTGAAAGCAGGCAGGACGTAGTCGTCGAACGAGAAGGTGAAGGACAGCAGGGCCGCAGCCACGATGGCGGGCATCAGCCGGGGGAGGGTTATCTGGCGGAAGGTGGCCAGCGGCCCCGAGCCGAGGTCGTAGGCGGCCTCCTCGAGCGAGTCGCCCATGCCGACGAACCTGGCCCGGATGATGAGCATGGCCACCGAGGCGCTGAACACCACCTGGCCGAGCAGGATCGTGCCCTTCCCCAGCGCGGGGAAGGCGTGGAAGTAGTTGCGTGCCTGCACGAAGAAGATGAGGGAGGCTACCGCGATGACGATCTCGGGAACGACGAGGGTCAGGTACACGAGGGCGTCGAACGGCGCGCGGTGCCGCGGCTTCATCCGGGCCAAGGCCAGCGCCCCGCCCAGTCCCAGAAGCGTGGCGATGATTGACGCCACGGCGGCGATCTGCAGGCTGACGACGATGGCGGGGATGTAGGTGGGGTCGTGCAGGCCGGCGCTGAACCAGCACGAGGTGAACCCGTTCCAGACCGTGATGTTGCCGATCTGCGTGGGCGGGATGTTGCAGACGTTGGAGCCGTGGTAGGCGGCGAGCGCGGGGGCCGACGGCTTGTTGAAGGCAAAGATCACCATGATCAGGATTGGCAGGTACAAGAAGGCGTATACCACCATCGCCCAGGCGGTGAATCCCTGCTTGGCCTTGACGCGCCTAGCCACCGAAGCGTTCCTCCTTCCTGGCGAACAGGATGTAGACGATGACGAACACCGACAGGACCGCCATCAGCGCGATCGACAGCGCCGACCCGAACGGCTGGTTCTGGGCCTGGTTGAACTGGTCGCCAATGACATTCCCGACGAATTCGTAATTCCCGCCGCTCAAGATGTCGGGGATGATGTACTCGCCGGTCATCGGGATGAACACCAGCAGCGCGCCGGTGATCACGCCGGGGAGGGTGAGCCGGAGCGTGATCTGCCGGAACGCCGTGAACGGGCGCGCCCCCAGGTCGGTGGCGGCCTCGATCAGCGACCAGTCCATCCGCTCCAGCGAGGCGAACACCGGCAGGATGAACAACGGCAGGTAGTTGTACACCAGGCCCACGGCCACCGCGTACTTGGTGTACAGGATGTTGATGCCGAGGTCCCTGGCGAGGTAGCCCTTCGGGTCCAGGATGATCTTGAGTGCGTAGGTGCGGATCAGGAATGACGTCCAGAACGGCACGATGAGCACGAGCAGCGCCAGCATTTTGTACGTCGTCAGATAACGGGCCATCCAGTAGGCGAGCGGATAGCCCACCACGATCGTCAGCAGCGACCCAATCGAGGCCATCACGAGCGTGCGCACGAAGATCGTGACGTACAGCGAGCTGGCGACCTGGCGGTACTGCGATATGTCGAACCCGTAGGTGAGACTGCCGAACCCGCGCTGGGTCGCCAGCGAGAACGCCACCAGGATCGCCATCGGGCCGAGGAAGAAGATGGCGTAGTACACGAAGGATGGCACCGTCAGCCACGCCGGGTAGTGCGGCTGGAACGACCGCTTCCGCCGTGGGGCCGGCGGGACGAGAGTATCCTTCTCCGCCTCTTCGACGACCGTCATCAGGCCGCCTTGAACTCCGAGTAAATCTGGGTGCGGGCCTCCACGACCTGCGGGCTGACGTTGAGGATGTAGTGGTAGTTGTCCGTGTAGCTCTTGGGAACGTTGAACATCGGGTCATTGCGGAGGCTGGCCGGCAGTTGTGCCAGCGCGCTCGCCATTGGGATCTTGTAGTTGTGGTAGTTCATCTCGGTCACTGCCGTGCTGGGTGTCAGCAGCCAGTTGATCCACGCGTGCGCGGCCACCGGGTGCGGTGCGCTCACCGGGATGGCCCAGTTGTCCGCCCAGATCTCCGATGCGGCGTGCGGGATAATCGCCGTGATGTCGCCCTGCTTCTTGCGCCCCTGCACGATCCGGCGCACATCGCCGTTCCAGCCCTGGCTCATGATGATCTTTCCGGCGATGGCGTCATTGATGTAGGCGGAGGAGTCGATGGTGGTGACACCCTTGCGGATCGAGAGCAGGAACGACTTCACCTGGTTGAAGTCCGACTGGCTATTGGTGTTGGGGTTCAGGCCGAGCGACATCAGCGCGAGCGGCACTACTTCCTCCGCCCCGTCCAACAGGTTGGTGCGGCCCTTGCTCACGTACTTGGGCAGGGCCAGGTAGAAGTCATGCATGGTCTGCGGCTGCGCGTGCACGATCTTGTGGTTGTAGAAGAACATCGTGATGCCGAAGTCCTTGATGACGTGATAATCACCCGTCGGGTCGTACGACGGCTTTAGGAACGACGGGTCCAGGTACTTGAGGTTGGGCAGCAGCGCCTTGTCCAGGGCCAGGAGGCCCTTTTCCTGAATCAGCTCGGCAACGGCGTTCTGGCTGGGCACGATGATGTCGTAACCGGTGCCGCCCGCGTGCAGCTTGGCCAGGAGTTCGTCGTTGCTGGAATAGAAGGTCTCGTGGGTGGTCATCCCGACCTTCGCTTCGGCTGGCAACTTCGTGAACTTCGTGAACGTCGAGGGGTCGTCGTACTGGGACCAGTTGTAGATCTCGAGGTGGTTCTCCAGGGGCTTGTGGGTGAGCGGATTCCCCCCGGCGCCAGCCTGATTCTGTGAGCCGCCGCTGGTCGTTGTCGTCGTGCCGCCGCATGCTGCTGCCGCCGCGGCCAGGATCGCCATCCCGCCAAGCCCGAGCGCCTCGCGCCGGTTGATGCGGTGGCCGGCGGCGCGCTGAACCTCGCGGTGCAGGTAGTCGAGTTTCGGTTTCATCTCGCGCGGCGCGAGAATGTTGAGTTCATCACGATTGTCGTTCATTTGGCTCTCCCTTTAGCAGCCCTAGTCGCGCTAACCGGCGCGGGCGGCTTCACCGAGGAGCAGCGGGGCGGTTTCGTCCCAGCTGAGTGCTATCTGGTCCCCCGGGTTGATCGTGTCAAGCGTGGGGTCGGCGCCGACGCGCTGCTCACGCACCACGACGTTGCGGCCTCCGGCGAGTTCGGCCACGATCTGGATCTGGTCGCCCAGGTACATCTTGGTGATCACCTCGGCAGTGGCCGAGTTGGCGGTTCCGCCGGAGACGCCGGGCGCGGCCACGATGCGCTCGGGGCGTATACCGACGCGCGCCCGCGTGCCCTTGGCCGCGTCGCCGCGGCCGCGCACGACGATGCCCGCGCCGGTGTCGATGGCGAAGCCTCCGTCGGCGGCCTCGACGACCTCCCCGTCCAGGAAGTTCATGTCCCCGATGAAGTCCGCCACGAACGGGGTCAGCGGCCGGTCGTAGATCGTGCGCGGGTCGTCGAGCTGCTCGATAACACCATTGGACATCACCGCCACCCGATCGGACATGGACAGGGCTTCCTCTTGATCATGTGTGACGTAGATGAAGGTGATGCCGACCTGATGCTGGATGCGCTTCAACTCGATCTGCATCTCTTTCCGCAGCTTCAGGTCCAGCGCGCCCAGGGGCTCATCGAGCAGCAACACCCGCGGGTTCATGACCAGCGCGCGGGCGAGCGCGACACGCTGCTGCTGCCCGCCGGAGAGCATCGACGGCCTGGCGCTCTCCCGGCCTGTCATGCGCACCAGTTCGAGCGCCTCCCCCGCCTTGGCGTGACGCTGTGGCTTGCTTATTTTGCGCTGCTTGAGCCCGTAGGAGACGTTGTCCAGCACGGACATGTGCGGGAACAGCGCGTAACTCTGGAAGACGGTATTGACGTCGCGCTTGTACGGTGGGGCGCTGGCCGCGTCCATCCCGCCGATCAGGATCTCGCCCTCGTCCGGCTGCTCGAAGCCAGCGATCAACCGCAACGACGTGGTCTTGCCGCAGCCAGATGGCCCCAAGAGCGACAGGAACTCTCCCTTGTGCACCTTCAGGGTGATGGCGTTGACGGCGGTCAGCGAGCCGAACCGTTTGGTCACCGCACGAAGTTCGACGTCGTACGCCTGAGCGTCGTGCAGGGCACTCACGCTTGACCTCACCCCCACCGAGTAATAGTGGGCACCATAGGGCAAAAGCCGCCTTCGGTCCACAGCCTGGGACGCAGGAGCTTCAAGTGCTGTACACCGGCTGCAAGCCGAAGGTCAGGTTCTCGGGTTCAGTTCGCGGTGGATTGCCCTGGCGATAGTCTCGATCGTACGGATCCCGTAGGCCATGGTCGGGTTGTTCTGGGTCAGCACGACGATGCTGTAATCGCCGCGGCGGCCGGTGAAGCAGCCGATGCTGTGCACGCGCCAGCCATGGTCCGGGAGGGGCAGCCAGCCGTTCTTCACGTGGACGGTGAGCCGGGCTGGTGCGCCGGCCGGGACACCCCAGCGCTGGGAGGGGGTGACCTGGGCCATCAGGCTGAGCGCGTATCTGCGTGAGGCCAGGTCGAGTACCGGGTTCTTGGTGAGCAGCAGCCGTAGCAGCAGCATCTCGTCATGTGCGGTGATCCGGGTGAGGCCCCAGTAGCCACCTGGCCCCAGGACTGTCTGCCTCATCCCGGCCAGGTTCAGGAAATGCTGCAAGGAGCTTCGCCCGACAGCGTCCCATAGCGCCGATGCGGCGTCGTTATCCGATATCGTGATCATCGCGCTGGCCAGGGCCGCCTCGGTATCGGTCAGGTACCTGTGCTGGTCCAGCGCCTCGCGGAGCAGTGCGTCGAGGATGGTCACTTTCACGACGCTGGCCGAGTCGAAATGCCAAGCACTATGGAGCCAGCACCCCAGTCGCTTGCCGGGGTCGTCGACCCGTACCGCCACAATAGAGACACGGCCCCGACGGGCGGCCTGAATAGCACGGGTGAGCCTGGCTGCGAGCACGGGATGGGCGGACGACTTGCAAAAGCCTGAAGAAATGGGGGCCGCGCTCGCAGCTCCGGCCGACAGGGCCAGAAAAGGCACTGGCGCTGATCCAAGCAAGACGGCCGCAACGGCCCGAGTGATTTTAAGCCTGACCTTCATCCGGCCGCCTTCTGTGTCCTGGGCCTGCAACCCAGCTCCGATCCGCATCCCAACTCTGAATAAATATGGATGAAGGCCGACTTCCGTGCACGGCGACACGCCTAACGCGCAGCAACAATTAGCTGGCACTTTATTTCGCTGGGAGTACCCTCCCTCGGCCACCAGTGGCCAAACAATCACAGTCGGGCCGCCACTGCGGACGTGCGCCATTCTCGAAGGGCTCGTTCACTCGCGGCGCAGGACGGCGGCGGGGCGGAGGCGGGCGGCTCTGCTGCCTGGCCCGGCGGCAATGAGGCCTGATCCGTATCGGGCCCAAATGCTAGGGCTGACCGGGCTAGCCAGCCGTCAGCAACGCGGTAGGCGCCACCGCACCTCAGCCGCGCGAGTCGTTCGGCGGCCCTGAATTCAGAGTTTGCCCGGTGGGCGCAGGTGGGTTCGAACCACCGGCATCCCGCTTGTAAGGCGGGTGCTCTACCCCTGAGCTATGCGCCCGTGCTGCCGGAACGGCCGGGCTCAGCGTACCGGCTCAGCGGGTGCCGAGGTGGCGCGCGGCGAGGTCCGCAACGGCCTGGCTCACCGCGATCCGGTTGCGCAGGCGGCCGAGCCTGGCGTCCATGGCCGGGCCGTGCACCCCGCCGATGAGCGCCTGCTCGAAGTGGATCGCACCGACGTACGCCGCGGCGAACCGGATCGCCTCAGCGAGGGCCGCCCGTTCCGCATCGTCAAGACGCCGCCAGCGGGCGTAGCCGTCCAGAACGGCGGCGATCCGCCCCGGGTCCGGCGAGATATGCCACGCCTCAAGCGAACCAGCGGGCAGGCCTACGTCAAGGTGGCATTCGAGCAGGCAGTAACCGAGGTCCAGGACCGGCAGCCCGAGCCCGCCGTTCTCCCAGTCGATGAGCACGGCCTCGCCCGGCCCAACGACGATCGCGTTGCCCGGCCAGGCGTCACCGTGCACCACCGTCACGGGCAGATCCGGGGCCATTGCCCGCACCGCCAGGAGCGTCGAGCGGAACTGCGCGTGCAGCGGGCGCCACTCCCCCGGCAGCATCGGCGCGACCGCGTCGAGCCGGCCCAGCGCGGCCGGGACGGCCGCCGCCGGGTGCCACGACGCGAGCCCCAGGCCGGGCGCCTCGCCGAGCGCGTGCAGCCGGCCAAGCGCCGCGCCCAGCAGCCCGGAGCCCCTGCGGCCGGGCGGGAGCGCCCGGCCGGGGATGTCCGTGGTCGCCCAGGTCAGCCAGGCGCCCGCCACCCCGATGCGGTCACCGCTGCGGGTCGCGACCACGCGCGGCGCCGGGTAGCCCTGCGCGGCCAGCCAGTCCAGCGTGGCGGCGCGGCCCAGCAGCCAGTCGGTGACCGACGCGGTGCCGCAGCCGCGGAAGTGCGGGGCCAGCAGCACGTCGGCACGGTAGGCCCGGACCAGCACCATGGTGCCGTCCGGCTCCCGCAGCCGGTAACCGACCTCGGTGCCGGACACCGAACCGTGGTAGCGCCGCACGGACGCCGGGCCGAGCCGGTACTCGCGCAGGATCCGCCCGACCACGGCGGCATCGGTCACAGCAACGCCATCACCTGGTGGCACCGCGGCCAAGGACGCGCTCAAGCGCCAGGGCGACCTCCTCGGACAGCCCGGGCGCCCGGGCCGCGCTGGGCCCCACCGAACCGACTGACGGCCTGCCGGGCCTGCCATCCGGAGGAACGGTCATCCCGCAGTCGCGGCATTCCACCTCGCCGAGCCGGCGCACCAGGTGCACGCTGCCGCACTGGCGGCACTTGTCCAAGTCGGATGTCCAGTCGGCAGACGCCTGGCAGCCGGGACACACCAGTACCTGTTCGTCGCCTTTGACCCCGCGGCGCCACGGGCTGTGCCCGCGCGCCGGGTCCACCTGCCGCGTACCGCAGCGATAGCAGGGCATCTGGTTCCGCTTCCTCGCCAGGCCGGGCGTGCCCCTGAAGGGGTCAGCCCAGTGCGGCCAGCGCTTTCTGGTAGTCGGCGATGTCGCGCGCCTGCGGGATCGGGTGGACCACCTTCCAGCGGACCACGCCGCCGGTGTCGATGATGAAGGTGCCGCGCACCGACAGGCCCCGGTCCTCATCGAACACGCCGTAAGCCTGCGCCACCCCGCCGTGTGGCCAGAAGTCAGACAGCAGGCCGAACTCGAAGCCCTCCTGCTCCGCCCAGACCCGGTGCACCCAGGTCGAGTCCACCGACACCGTCAGCAGTTCCACATCGTCCCGGTCGGCTTCGGGGAAGTCGTCCCGCATGGCGCACAGC
>DASXKD010000517.1:0-5424 GCA_036497045.1 Streptosporangiaceae bacterium
ATGCCGATCAGGCGCCATCGATGGGCACGCTGGGCCCGCCTTGCCTGCTGCCGCGCGAGACGCTCACGGGCGAGCTTGCGCTGGCGCTCCTTTTTCCCCGCCACGCTGCCGCCCTCCTTCCTTGAAGTATGAACGGTGTAGTTGATCTGCGAAACTTCGCGAATCGTACCCGGCGAAGGCCAGAAACGGCGCCGCTGTTATCGGTTCGTCGCGCGGGGGGGCGGATCGGTAGCCTGGAGGCGCTCCGCCAACCCGCCCGAACCACTTCTCCAGGGGGAGGATTACCCGTGCTCATCGCCGGGTTCCCGGCCGGCTCATTCGCCACCAACTGTTACGTGGTGGCCCCTGGCCCGGGTGAGGAGTGCATCATCATCGACCCGGGGCAGGACGCCGAGCCGGGTGTCACCGAACTGCTTGCCGAATACCGGCTGCGGCCGGTGGCCGTGCTGGCGACCCATGGCCACGTCGACCACATCTGGTCGGTGGCGCCGGTGTGCGGCGCCCAGGGCATCCCCGCCTACATTCACCCGGCCGACCGTGCCCTGCTCTCCGATCCCGCCAAGGGCTTCCCGCTGCAGGTAGGCCAGCAGTTGTTCCGCGGGCTGACCTTTACCGAGCCCGACGACGTGATCGCTCTTGCCGACGGGATGACACTGCGCCTGGCCGGCGTCGAACTTGTGGTGGACCACGCGCCCGGCCACACGCCTGGCTCGGTGACGTTCCGGACCGGCAATCAGGGGGAATCTGGGGAGCCGTCTCGCCAGGACGGCGGGGCCCATGGCCCCGTGACGAAGGAACGGGGCTTTGAGGCAGCGGGGGGTTCCGGGGGGTCGTCCCCCCGGGCCAGCACTGTGCTGTTCTCCGGTGACCTGCTGTTCGCCGGCTCGATCGGCCGCACCGACTTGCCGGGCGGCGACTATCCGACCATCCTGGACAGCCTGTCCCGGGTATGCCTGGTGCTTCCCGGCGACACGCGGGTGCTGCCCGGGCACGGGCCGCAGACGACCATCGGCGCCGAGCGCGCCACGAACCCGTTCCTGGCCGGGCTCGCTCCCTGGCCGGGGCCGTCCCCACGGTCCGGGCCGGCACCGGCCGGGCCAAAGGGGCCAGGCCTGTGATGAAAGAGGCTGATCGCGCGATGATTCGATCCCACGGGGCGGGGACCCTCCGCCGGGACCAGGCTGGGGAGCAGGTGACCCTGGCCGGCTGGGTGGCGCGGCGCAGAGACCACGGCGGTGTGGTCTTCATCGACCTGCGCGACGCCAGCGGGGTGGCGCAGGTGGTGTTTCGCGGTGACGGCGAGGACCGGCCCGAGCACGCGCTGCGCGCCGAGTTCTGCATCAAGGTGACCGGCGAGGTGCGCGAGCGCCCGGCCGGGAACGAGAACCCGGAGCTGCCCACCGGGGAGATCGAGGTCGTCGCGGACGAGCTGGAGGTACTGGGCGAGGCCGAGCCGCTGCCCTTCCCTGTGGAGGGGGCGGGGGAGCTGAGCGAGGACGTCCGGCTGCGTTACCGCTACCTGGACATCCGCCGGGCCGAGACGGCCGCCGCCCTGCGGATCCGCTCCGAGGCGTCCTACCTGGCCGCCGACGTCATGCGGGAGCACGGCTTCGTCCAGGTGGAGACCCCCTACCTGACCCGGTCCACCCCGGAGGGCGCGCGGGACTTCGTCGTGCCGGTCCGGCTGCGGCCCGGTTCCTGGTACGCACTGCCGCAATCCCCGCAGTTGTTCAAGCAGCTCCTGATGGTCGGCGGGCTGGAACGCTACTACCAGCTCGCCCGCTGCTTCCGTGACGAGGACTTCCGCGCCGACCGGCAGCCGGAGTTCACCCAGATCGACATCGAGATGAGCTTCGTCACCAGGGAAGACGTCATCACGGTGGCCGAGGACCTGATCGAGCGGCTGTGGGCCGAGCTGGCCGGGTATCAGGTTCCCCGGCCCTTTCCCCGGATGACCTACGCCGAGGGCATGCGCAGGTTCGGGTCCGACAAGCCGGACCTGCGGTTCGGCTGTGAGCTGGCCGATCTGACCGGCTACTTCGGCCAGACCTCCTTCCGGGTGTTCCAGGCGCCGCACGTCGGGGCGGTCGTGATGCCCGGCGGGGCCGGGCAGTCCCGCAGGGAACTCGACGGCTGGCAGGAGTGGGCCCGCGCCCGCGGCGCCCGTGGCCTGGCGTACGTGCTGATCGGCGCGGACGGCGCGGTGTCGGACAGCGGCCCGGTCGCACGGCACCTGTCGGGCACCGAGCGGGCCGGGCTGGCCGAGGCGGCCGGCGCGGCAGCGGGCGACTGCGTGTTCTTCGCGGCCGGCCCGCCCGCCCAGGCGCGCGCGCTTCTGGGCGCGGCACGCCTGGAGATCGGTCACCGGCTCGGGCTCATCGACCCCACCGCCTGGTCGTTCCTGTGGATCGTGGACCCGCCCATGTTCGAAGAGGACGGCGCAGACGGCTGGACCGCGGTGCACCACCCGTTCACCGCACCGCTGCCCGAATGGGCGGACAAGTTCCCTGTCGAGCCGGATAAGGCGCTCGCCGACGCCTACGACCTGGTCCTCAACGGCGTGGAGATCGGCGGTGGCTCGCTGCGTATCCACCGCCAGGCCATGCAGGAACAGGTCTTCGACGTCATCGGGCTGCCGCCGGAGCAGGCGAAGTCGCAGTTCGGCTTCTTGCTGGAGGCGTTCCGCTACGGTGCGCCGCCGCACGGGGGGATCGCGTTCGGCTGGGACAGGACGCTGATGCTGCTGGCCGGGCGGGACACGATCCGTGACGTGATCGCGTTCCCGAAAGCGGCGTCCGGGCTCGACCCGCTCACCGGTGCGCCCACTCCGATCACCCCCGCCCAGCGGAAAGAAGCGGGGATCGACGCCGTGCCCCAGCCGCCGGGGCAGTCGGCCTGACCGCTTGCGCCAAGCGGCATGGAGCCCGCCGTCTCAGCTGGGAGATACGCTCAGGACGTGGCCAGAACTGCGGGTGACGGGCAGGCGGAGAGCCTGTTTGACGCGGCGGCCAAGGAAGCGGAGCAGGCTGCCGCGCCGCTGGCCGTGCGGATGCGGCCGCGCAGCCTGGATGAGGTGGTCGGGCAGCGGCACCTGACCGGCCCCGGGGCGCCGTTCCGCAAACTTATTGATCATGACGCCGCGATGTCGGTGGTGCTGTGGGGGCCGCCGGGAACCGGGAAGACCACGCTTGCCCATGTGGTGAGCGAGGCGACCAGGCGGCGCTTCACCGAACTGTCGGCGGTCACGGCGGGCGTGAAGGACGTCCGGGCGGCCATCGAGGTGGCCCGCCGCGACCTGGGGCTCACCGGCACCCAGACGATCCTGTTCATCGACGAGGTGCACCGGTTCAACAAGGCCCAGCAGGACGCACTGCTGCCCGCGGTGGAGAACCGCTGGGTCTCGTTCATCGGCGCCACCACGGAGAACCCGTTCTTCTCCGTGGTGGGGCCGCTGCTGTCCCGGTCGCTGCTGCTCACCCTGGAACCGCTCAGCGACGACGACGTGCGTGCGGTGATCGAGCGGGCACTGGCCGACGAGCGCGGGCTGGGCGGGGCGGTCATCCTCGCCGGGGACGCCGCCGAGCATCTGGTGCAACTGGCCGGCGGGGATGCCCGGCGGGCGCTCACCTACCTGGAATCGGCCGCGCTCGGCCTGCCAGAGGGCGCGGAGGTCGGCCTCGAAGCGCTGGAACGTGCGGTGGACCGTGCCGCGGTCCGCTACGACCGCGACGGCGACCAGCATTACGACGTCATCAGCGCGTTCATCAAGAGCATCCGCGGCAGCGACGCCGACGCCGCGCTGCACTACCTCGCCAGGATGATCGAGGCGGGGGAGGACCCGCGCTTCATCGCACGGCGGCTGATCGTGCACGCGAGCGAGGACGTCGGAATGGCCGACCCGTCGGCGCTCGGTGTGGCGGTCGCGGCCGCGCACGCGGTGGAGTTCGTCGGGCTGCCCGAGGCCCGGATCAACCTGGCCCAGGCGACCATCCACCTGGCCCTGGCACCGAAGTCGAACGCGGTGGTCAAGGCGATCAACGCGGCGGGGGCCGACATACGGGCCGGGCTGACCGGCCCAGTGCCCGCCCATCTGCGGGACACCAGTTACCGTGGCGCCGCCCGGATCGGCCATGGCCAGGGCTACCAGTACCCGCATGACGATCCCGACGGGATCGTGGCACAGCAGTACGCGCCCGGCAACGTCGCCGGGCGCCAGTACTACGAGCCGTCCCGGCACGGGGCCGAGGCCCGCTACGCGGACCGTTCGGAACGGATACGGGCGATCCTGGGCAGGTCAGGGGAGGTCACCGAACGCTGACCCTGGGTCGGCATACAGGCGGTAGGGTCGGGCGGGTGGAGATTCGGGCATGCTGACCGCGGTGTGGGCGGCGGTCGTGGCCTTCGTGATCGGGGTCGGCGTGGCGGTGTACGTCATGCTCAAGGCCGCCCGGCTGATGTCGGAGACCTCCGCCGCGGTCGCTGGCCTGCGTGAGCGCAGCGACCTGCTGATCGATCGGGCCAACGCCGCCATCGACCAGGCAGGTGAGCAGATCGCCAGGACCGAGACCGTGACCGCGAGCATGGCGGGCGTCACCGCCGCCATGGCCCAGATGAGTGGCCAGCTCACCGCCACGGCGCCCGCCCTCCCTGCCCCGGCTGAGGGCCCCGGCGGGCCGCTGACCTGGGCCGCAGCCCTGGTGTACGGGGTGCGCTGGGCGCTCGGGGCGCGCCGGGACACACCGGGGCACGCCGGGCCACGTGGACGCTGGCCGGGCCGGGTGGACCAGCCGCGCGGGCAGGCCGAACGGCCGGGGCGCCGGGCCGGCCGCAGGGCGGCCGCCCCGTCCAGCCGGAGCAACGGAGCCCCGAGATGATACGCAGGCTGTTCTGGCTGGTGCTCGGCGCGGTGCTCGGTGTGAGCGGTTACCGCAAGGTGACGGCGATCGCGCGGTCGCTGCGGCCGGCGCCGCGGGCCAGCGGCCTCGCCGAGTTCGCCGCCGACGTCCGCGAGGGCATGGCGGTCTACATGGAACGACAGGCCCAGCCGCCAGCGCCTGCCCTCGAAGGCCACCGGCGCCGCGGGCTGCCCGCAGGCCGGCCTGCCCCGGGCGGGCCGCCGCGCCCGGACGCCCACCACCACGACGAAGACAAGGATGGCCGCTAATGGAGTCGGCAGAGATCGTCCGCCGTTTCCTCTCCTATTTCGAGCAGCAGGAGCACGTGATCGTGCCCTCGGCCAGCCTGGTCGCCGAAGACCCTACGCTGATGTTCGTCGTCGCCGGGATGCAGCCCTTCAAGCCCTACCTTCTCGGCCAGCAGACGCCCCCGTGGAAGCGGGTGGCCGACGTGCAGAAGTGCCTGCGCACCCTGGACATCGAAGAGGTCGGCAAGACCACCAGGCACGCGACGTTCTTCCAGATGCTC
>DASXKD010000518.1:0-6228 GCA_036497045.1 Streptosporangiaceae bacterium
GAGCACTGGGACGGCGCCATCCACGCCCCGGAGGTGGTGGCCGCGAACATCCTGGGCGGCGACGAGCGCTACGACCCGGTGCCCTACTTCTGGTCGGAGCAGTTCGGGCGGATGGTCCAGTACTGCGGGCAGCACTCACCCGGTGACAAGCTGCTCTGGCGCGGCGATACGGACGGCCGTGACTGGACAGCATGCTGGCTGGCCGGGGACCGGCTCACCGCCGTGCTGGCCGTGTCGCGGCCGCGGGACCTGCTCCAGGGGCGGCGGCTGATCGCCGCGGGCACGCCGGTGGATCCGGTGCGCCTGGCCGATCCGGCCGTGGCACTCCGCGATGTCACGGCTGGCTGAGGGGACGGGCCGGAAAGCCCGGAGTGTCTGCGGCGATCCTCCAGGTTTGGCCGGGTGCGCAGGTGGCAACATCGGGGGTGTGGCACAGAACGACCTTCTGCCGGACTCAGCCGTCGGCACCTGTCTCAGCCTGCCCGAGGTCGCTGACCGCCTCGGCATCCCACGCGGCCGGATCAAGCAACTGCTCCGCGACCGCAAGCTGATAGCGATCCGGCAGCCGGACGGCACGCTGGGCGTGCCCGCCGCGTTCCTGGATGGCGATCAGATCATCAAGGGACTGCACGGCACGCTCACCCTGCTGTTCGACTGCGGCTTCGATGAGCCGGAGGCGGTTCGCTGGCTGTTCACAGCCGACGACACGCTGCCCGGCACCCCCATCCAGGCCATCGCCGAGCATCGTGGCACCGAGGTGAACAGGCGGGCACAGGCGCTGGCGTTC
Source organism: Streptosporangiaceae bacterium (assembly GCA_036497045.1). GTDB lineage: Bacteria > Actinomycetota > Actinomycetes > Streptosporangiales > Streptosporangiaceae > DASXKD01. The sequence continues at coordinate 788 of DASXKD010000518.1, forward strand.
TGACGCCGGGGCGGTGGCCGGGGTGACCGGCGGGCCGGGCGGCCCGCTGTGGCATCCTGACGTGTGTGATGCGTGCTCTGTACCAGGTTGATGTGTTCGCTACCGAGCCGTACCGGGGGAACCCGGTCGCCGTGGTGCTCGACGGAACGGGGCTCTCCACCGAGGAGATGCAGCGGTTCGCCCACTGGATGAACCTGTCGGAGACTACGTTCGTGCTCCCGCCGTCCGATGCGGGCGCGGACTACCAGGTGCGGATCTTCACACCGGTCGCCGAGTTGCCCTTCGCTGGCCACCCCACGCTGGGGACCTGTCATGCCTGGCTGGAGGCTGGCGGGGCACCCCGCAAGGCCGGGACCGTGGTGCAGCAGTGCCGGGCTGGCCTGGTGACCCTGCGCCAGACCGGGGATGGCCTCGCCTTCGCCGCTCCGCCGGTGCTGCGTGATGGCCCGGTCGCCGAGGAACTGCTCGGCCGGATCGCTTCGGTCCTTGGCATTGACCGGGCCGACATCGTGGACGCCTCCTGGGCGGACAACGGCCCCGGCTGGGTGGCGGTGCTGCTCCCCAGCGCGGAGGCGGTGCTGGCGGTCAAGCCCGCGACCTCGGACCTGGACCTCGGCCTGGTCGGCCCCTACCCCCCGGGATCGCCGCAGGCGTTCGAGGTCCGGGCGTTCTTCCCCAAGGACGGCGTCACCACCGAGGACCCGGTGACCGGCAGCCTGAACGCTTCCCTGGCGCCATGGCTACTGCGTACCGGCCGGGCCCAGGCCCCCTACGTGGTAAGCCAGGGCACGGCCCTGGGCCGCGCGGGCCGGGTCCACGTGTCCTGCGGTGACGACGGCACGATCTGGGTGGCGGGTGGCACCGTCACCTGCGTCCGCGGCCAGGCCGAACTCTGACCTTCCGCCCCTGCCTGCTCCCGCAGCCCCCTCCCGGGCGCCCCGGCCGCTCACCCCTTCCGCGCCCGCGGTCAGGGGCTCAGCCGTCCCTGGCCGTGGCGGCGACGGCCAGCTCGGCCAGCGCTTCCCGCGCTTCGCCGGTGATGGGCGCGGCCGCCAGCGCGGCGACCGCCGCACTGAGGTGGCGGCCGATCATCCTCTCGCATTCCGCGACGGCTCCCGTGGCGGTGATCGCGGCACGAACCTCCGCCGTTCCGGCCTCGTCGAGCATCGGGTCACCCAGGTATCTGTCGATGACGTCGGCCTGGCCAGCCGTGGCCCGGTCCCTGGCGATAGCCAGCAGCACGGTGCGCTTGCCCTCCCTGACGTCGTCGCCAGCGGGCTTGCCCGTCTGGGCCGGGTCACCGAACACGCCGAGGATGTCATCGCGGAGCTGGAAGGCCAGGCCAAGCGGCAGCCCGTAGGCGGTATAGGCGGCGGCCAGAGCGGCGTCGTGCTTCGCCAGGGCGTCCGGGCCGGCCGGGCCGTCCCGCCCGGCAGCGCCGCGGCCGGGCGCCTGGCCCGCGCACCCGCCCGCCAGGGCGGCGCCGAGATGCAACGGCCGCTCGATGGTGTACTTGGTCGTCTTGAACTCCACCACGCGCAGCGCGCTCTCCAGCGTCTCGTCGCCGGTCACCTGCCCGAGCAGGTCCAGGTACTGCCCGGCGAACACCTCGGTGCGCATCCGGTCGAGCACCGGCCGCCCGCGGCGCAGCGCCTCGCCGGGCAGGCCGCTGGCGTGGAACATTTCGTCGGTCCAGCAGAGCAGCAGGTCACCCATGAGGATGGCAGCGCCCATGCCGAACGCCGCGGGGGAGCCGTGCCAGTGGCTGCGGGCGTGCCGCGCCTCGAACTGCCGGTGCAGCGAGGGCTGGCCCCGCCTGGTGTCGCTGGCGTCCATGAGGTCGTCGTGGATCAGCGCACCGGCGTGCAGCAGTTCCAGGGCCGCCGCGGCATTGAAGATTTCCGGGCAGTCCGGCCCGCCCGCACCGCGCCAGCCCCAGTAGCAGAACGCGGGCCGCAGCCGCTTGCCCCCAGCCAGCAGGCCGGAGATCGACTCCGCTCCGGGCAGCAGGTCTTGCCCGGCGGCCAGCAGCACGTCGTGCTGCTGGCCGAGGAATGCCTGCAGCGCGCGGTCCACCCGGTCACGGACGTCACCCAGCACCGCGGAGCCCGATGTCATGCTCGCGAGACTAGATGATCCGCCGGGCCCCCGGCCCCGCGGGCGCAGCCGGTAACGTGGGCGCATGCCGCCACATCCCGACCACCAAGCGCCGGCCATCCGTGACCTGCTGGCCGGGAAGCGGCGGTCGTTCTCGTTCGAGTTCATGCCGCCCAAGACCGAGATGGGCGAGCGCCAGCTCTGGCGGGCGATCCGGCGGCTGGAGCCGCTGCGGCCGACATTCGTCTCTGTGACCTACGGCGCGGGCGGTTCGACCAGGGAACGCACGGTCCGGGTCACCGGGCGGATCGCCGCGGAGACCACGCTGACCCCCGCCGGGCACATCACCGCTGTCGGCCACTCGGTGGCCGAGTTGCGGCGCCTGGTCGGTTCTTACGCGGCGGTCGGGGTGCGGAACATGGTGGCCCTGCGCGGTGACCCGCCGGGCGACCCGAACGGTGCGTGGCACGCTCACCCCGAGGGCGTGCGGCACGCGGAAGAACTGGTGCGCCTGATCAAGGCCTCGGGCGACTTCAGCGTCGGGGTGGCGGCATTTCCCGAGGGTCATCCGCGGTCCCCTGACTCAAAGTCCGATCTTGACTACTTCGTCAGGAAGTGCCACGCGGGGGCGGACTTCGCGATCACCCAGATGTTCTTCTACGCCGAGGACTACCTGCGGCTGCGGGACCGGGTGGCGGCGGCCGGATGTGACGTGCCGATCATTCCGGGGGTCATGCCGGTGACCAGCATGGCCACGCTGGAGCGGATCGTGCTGCTTTCCGGTGCCAGGGTCCCGGCCAGCCTCGTGGAGCGGCTGAACGCGGCGGCAGAAGACAAGGCCGCCTTCCGCGAGATCGGGGTGGACTACGCCGCTGGCCTGTGTGACCGACTGCTCGCGGAGCAGGCTCCCGGCCTGCACTTCTGCACGCTGAACGGCTCCCGCGCAACGCTGGACATCTACCAGCGGCTTGGCCTGTCCGGCCGGTCCGAGCGCGCCGGGGCGCCCGGCAGCGGCAGTGGTGCTCCCATGATCGCGTAAGGCAGTTCCGTGCCCGGGAAGATGAAGCTGGTCAGCAGGTCGGTGAAGCCGAGCCCACGGTAGAGCCGCCGCGCACGTGTGTTGGCGTCCATGGTGGACAGGACCGCCGCCCGTTCCGGCCGCCCGGCGGTCAGCCGCAGCATCATCGCCAGGCCCGTGCCCTGTCCCTGGTGGCTAGGGCGCACGTGCACCTCGGCGATCTCCAGCGAGTCCCCGAACCAGTCATGGGCGGCGCGGGTGCCCAGGATGCTGGCGGTCGTGCGGCTGACCAGGTCATGCCACCATTGCCCGCCCCCGCCGTGGAAGCCATAGGCGAACCCGGCCAGCTCGCCATCGGCGGGGACGCCGCCGGCCGGATCACCGTCGGCCGGATCACCGTCGGCCGGATCACCGTCGGCCGGATCACCGTCGGCCGGATCACCGTCGGCCGGGCCGCCGTCGGCTGGTGCGTCGGCCGCGGGGCGGACGATCGCCGCAATGGCACGGAACGCCGCGTAACCCGCATGGCGCTCCATGATCGTGTGCCGCCCGGGCAGTTGCTCCTCGGGCGGGTTCATCGCCGCGGCGTAGACCCCGGCGCACGCCTCCAGGTTCGCCAGGAACTGGTTCCCGTCGAGTTCGGCCAGGATGAGTCCGGGCTGCACGCGCGTAGCGTACTCGACCGGGCTCAGGGCGCCCGACGGTGAGCCAGGTTTTGTCAGAGCCTGGGGGTAGCTTCGAACTCAGATCTGAGAGCGGTGGACAGCTAGCCGAACTTATGTTCGAATAGATGTCAGCAAGGCCGCCCGGTAGTTCGCCCCGACTGCCGGGTCCGGGCCGGGCGGAGCGGGGGAAGTGCCCCGCCCGGCCCCGGCTTTGCGGAAGGAGGAGCAGCATGGACACGCTCAGCCAGGCGAGGCCTGGCCGGACACGGTGCCGCGTCGCCCCTGCCGCGCTTGCGCTCCTGCAGTCAGCCAGGCAGGGACTGGCGGAGGCAGGCGAGGAAGGCAGCGCTGCCTCGCGGTACGTGACGGCCCACCTCGCGGCGCTGCGGGCCGCGGCCGCGGTCGTGGCCGCCCGCCCCGAGGCCGGAACGGGCCCGCGCCGGAAGGCGCCGAAGAGCGTGTGGGAGCTGCTGCCACGCGTGGAGCCCGCTCTCGCCGAGTGGGCGGCCTTCTTCGCGGCCGGTGCGCGCAAGCGGGCCGCCGCCGAGGCTGGCCTGACCCGAGCCGTGTCCAGTGCCGAAGCAGATGACCTGCTCAGGGACGCGGAGACGTTCCTTTCGCTGGTGGAGGAAGCGCTGGGGGTGACCGTTCAGCCGGTGCTGCCGCTCCGAAGCGCCGGATAGCGCTCACGGCGCGACGACGCCAGCCGAGCTGGCCCATGTCCAAGGCGACCGGGCTGACCCATGCCCGAGGCGGCCTCGGCACGGTGTTCGCGCGGCTCGCCACGGTCAAGGAGGCCACCGGGCAGATTCAGGCGTCCTCCCTCGCCGACGTCGCCAGCAACCGCTAGCCGCTAGGTCCTGACCTGCGGGCCAATGCGCAGCGTTCACGCGGGCAATGTGCCGCTTGCGGCCGTTGACCTTCTTGGCGGCGTCATAGCCGTGCCCCGTCCGCGCGACCTGCTCAGCGGCCTTGGCAAGTGGCACGCCATGGCGTCGTGCGGGGCCGCTCTGGTGCCGGGGAGCCGCCGGCCCCGCTACGAACCTGTGCGCTTTGCCTCAGACGCCGCGACCGCTGGAGGGCCGCTGGTGCCCTAGAAGGCCTCGACCGCGCTGCGGGCCTCGGAGTCGAGCACGCCCCAGCCGATCAGTTCCTCGGTGAGGTCGGCCGGTGACTTGTCATAGATGACGGCCAGCGAGCGAAGGTCTTCCTGCCGGATGGACAGCACCCGGCCGTTGTAGTCGCCGCGCTGGCTCTGGATGGTCGCCACGTAGCGGGCAAGCGGGCCGGCCTTCTCGCGGGGCAACTGGGACATGCGCTCCAGGTCGATGACGAGCTTCGGCGACGGGGCCATCGCCGTGGGCGCCGCGTCGCCCGGCAGCAGTTCCGAAACCGGCACTCCGTAGAAGTCGGCAAGCTCGGCAAGCTTCTGCACGGTGACGGAGCGGTCGCCGCGTTCGTAGGAGCCCACGACAACTGCCTTCCAGCGGCCGCGGGACTTCTCCTCAACGCCGTGGAGGGACAAACCCTGCTGGGTACGGATGGCGCGCAAGCGCGCACCGAGCGTCTTGGCGTACTCGGATGGCATGATCTCGGCCCCCTGGCCAGTCGTCGCTTTGAGTGATGGTTACGGACAGTGACGGTAGGCCGCAACCACGACG
>DASXKD010000519.1:0-3913 GCA_036497045.1 Streptosporangiaceae bacterium
GCGCCCGCATGCGGGCCGGTCACGGCCTGCCCGCCGAACACGAAGACCTGTCCCGCGAGGGCGGCGACAGCTGGGTAGCGCACCGGCACCGGCAGCCTGGCCACGGTCGTGAAGTTGCGTCCGTTCGTGGTAGCCAGCACCGCAGCATCCGGGCGGGACCCGTCGTAGCCACCGGCGAGATAGGCGGTGCGTCCAATGGTGACCCCAGCCACGTCTGAGCGCGGCATCGGCAGCGATCCGACGGTAGTGGCGGTGGTGGCGGGAGCATGGGCGCCTTGGCCGGGAAGCACGAACGACTGGACCGTGGCGATACTGACCTGCGACCCTCCGCCGAAGATCAGCGTGTGCCCGCCTATCACCGCGGCCGCAGCATCGTGCCGGGGAGCGCTGAGCGCACCGAGGTAACGGGCTGCGCCGGTAGCGGTGCGGACGGCGTAGATGCCACTCGCCGAGGCGCCGCCCGCCGTCAGCCCTCCCATGATGATCAGCCGGTTCCCCGGTCCCGCGACGGCTGCTTCGCGGCTGATCGGCACTGTCAGGTGCCAGGGCATCAGACCAGCCTCGGCGGCCGCCAGGCCACGCCGGGCGGCAACCACCGGTGCCGGTGTGAGAGCGCGCCCCCGCGGAACTGCAGGCGTACCGGGGCTGATCATGATCCACGTGACAATTCCCGCAAGCAGCACCACCAGCACAGCCGCCGCGCGTCTGCGCCGAACGCGGGCCGATACGCCACGCCGTCCCCGCTGCCGCCGCAGCGGAGGAACTGGCTGGGGACGGGCCCGCCTGCCCGGCGTCCGAGCCTGTGGTGAGACAGGCCACCAGTCCAGCACCGATGAGCGAGTTGAGCCGACACGGGGCGGGAACCCCGCGCAGCGGCCGCCCGGTCCGTGCGCGACCGGTTCCGGCGCAGCGGTGCCGGGGGGCGTGTGGGGGGAATCACGCATCAGTGCCCTCGGCCGAAGGACCCTGGCCACGCGCCCGCCCGGTGGAGGGTGAGCATGGCGAGGAGCAGGCCGGTCAGGATCGAGGCTGTGAGTAGCAGCCACCGGGCGGTCCGCCCGGCAAGCACCTGGTTCGCCCGGCGGCCCGCCCTGCTCGCCAGTTCACCGCGGGCCAGCCGGGGCAGCCGCCAGACGTAGGCAAGGACGTGGACGGTCATGGCACCGAACCACAGCACGAACGAAGCCTTGTGCAAGAACAGCCAGGCCCTGCCACCAGGGCCGGTGAGCACGAGCATGACCCCGGTCCCGATTACCGCCACCGAGGTGAGCACCACAACCGGTCCGAGCATGCGTAGCAGCGGAGCTGGGGGCCCCTTGCGCCGGTACCCGGCGGCCCCGCTGTAATAGCGCACGAACCGGTACATGGTGGAGCAGGCCTTGAGCGCAACCGGGCCGATCAGCAGCATGCCGAGGACGAAGTGCAGCGTGAGCATCCGGCGGACCGACAGGATGGTCACGCCTTCGGCCGCGAACAGCACAAGCAGCGCCATCCCGGTCAGTGCGGTGAGCCGCTCATTCCCCTCGGCACCTCCCGTGGTGTCCCGCCTGTGCTGTGTCCCCCGGTACCCGCGAGCCGCGTGGTCCCGGTAGTCCGTCGCCGCTTGCTCGCGGTACCCGCCTGCGCGCTTCCGCTCGTCCTTGACCCCGACCCGGTACCCGGCGTTCCGGCCGCGAGCATCTGGATCACCGGCTCCCCGGGATTCACCGCCAAGACGGTGCGCGGGGGAACCTGTGGCCATCAGTCGCACCGCTGCGCGCCGCACGGCGCGCCGTGGTTTGGCAGCAACATGGTCGGCTGCTCCTCATCATGATCATGGCCCTGGCGGCCGACGCTGGTTTCCCTACGTTTCCAGCCCGCTTCCTCCAAAGCGGCCCGGAAACGAAAGCCTGGACACCCTTGCAGAAGCACGAATCCCACCGCGCGTATCTTGCCAGCAGCACCAAGCGGCTCTATGGCGCCTCTCAATCGGGTCAGGGAAACTCAAAGCCAAAGCCCAGATTTAACCAAAACCGGGCTGCCGGGATCGCTAGATGCCTGAGCCCCACTCGGCCGCCTGCCGGGCTGCCGCCCGAGCGGCGGATCTCGTCGCCTAGGACGGATCACCGGCCCAAAGCCTTTGCCAGCGGCAGCACGGGGGCGCCGGGCCCAACCATGGGACACTGCCGGGACCTTTACCATTAAAGGCATGACTTCCCGCTCAGGCTTCACCCCCGACGAGGCCCGCGCCGCGGGTGAGCGGATCGGCATCGACTGGGGCTCCGCGCCGTTTGATCTCGAACAGTTCCGGATGGGGATGGACGTGGAACTCGAGCATGGCGCGCGCGATCCGCAGACGAATGTCACCGACGATGACATCATCATGACGGCGAAGATCGCCCGGGCCCACCTGAACGAATTCCCGGACTACTACACCCGCCTTGCCAAGATGGAGGCCGAGGCGGAGGCGGAGGCGGAGGCGCACGGGAACGCCCAAGGCGAGTGAGCGCAGGCATCGCGGCTTCGGCGACCCAGAGCCATCGGCAGCTCTCGTTGATGGCCACTCTGGCCTGTGCTGGCGGGTTCTCGGCTGGGCCTGCGGCGGCTAACTGGAGCGCCCAGTTCGCCAGGCGTCCTTCGTAGCTGCCTATTTCGCTGACCAGCGCTCCGTTGACTGGCCGGGACGCGATGGCCGGAGCCCAAGGTGAGGTTCCATGGCGCCATCCGTACTGGTCAGTGGTGAAGTGTGTGTGCAGCAGGTCACGTCCGGCGAGGAGGTTGCCGGCTGCGGCCGATAGGCACATTGCGGTGCCGGGCGGAGGATCATCGTCGGCCTCGGTGTGCGCACCCCAGGCTGCCCGCATGCGCGCCGCTGCCTGGCGAAGCGCTGACCGGGCATCCGCCATGGCCAGTTCCCGGGGCCTTTTACCGGATGCGGTCGGAGGGCCTCGGCTGTGAGCCGCCGCGGACCGCAGCAGGGAGGCCCCGGACGTTGGCACTCCCCCAGCGGCAGGGCGGGATGAGTGGGCGGCCCAGTCGGGCCCGCCCACTCCGGCCAGCTTTGACCTACGGCGGCGGGAACTGTGAGTGCGGGGCCGGGCTGGCGAGGTTGACGGTGGGGGCGTGGGCGTGGTAGCCGACGGGTCCCGCCGCACCGGCGGGCCGCACAATGAATAGAGCGACGTCGGATGCGTCCTGCGGCCCGGGGCATCAGCCGCTCGCAGACGTCGAAGGTTGTGCCCGCGATCTGCTCGTCGGAGGGATGGACCGCCATGTACTGCTCGTTCAAGGCTGGGATCATCTCCGGTGTGACCGACGGCGGGGCAGCGCCGCCCATGGCGGCCAGCGCGGCGGCCACTTCAGGGTCGAACGGCGGGGGTCCACGTCATCGGTTTTCTCCTGGGAAGGCCCATCCGCCCGGGCGGACGGACTGGACTTGCATTCCTGAAATCTCGCTGTGCACGCCGCACGGGATTCCCGCCGGCTCGTTGCCGGCCTGGCAAGGCTAGACCTGCAGCGGGCCGATCATGGCGGTCAGTCCCCATCGATGGCGGGGAACTGCTCGAATGTGCCTGGTCCGAAGTAGCCCACATCGTGAACGTGGTGCTGCTGGAGCAGTTCTGCGATGCAGCGGCGCTCTTTCGGCCACACCGGAACTTGCAGCAGCAAGTCACCGTCCCGCAGCGCCTCGTCGTAGATCGCCAGGGTTGTCCCGTCGTAACCGAGCCGCTGAAAGGCCCGCACGACGCGGCCGCGCAGCCCGTGGTAGCGGCCATGCTCATCCAAGATGGCTGCTCCCCGCTCACCGCACAGAATCTCCACTGCTGCGACATCCACCCCGGCCGATCCGAGTTCCCGGGAGATGGCGGAGATCTCCGGCGTATCGGTCAGCAGGCCCACCACGTGGTAGACGGGCCGGTGATAGAAGTGATCG